>LJUP01000116.1 GCA_001303955.1 Bacteroides sp. SM23_62
AAATAAGGCTTTTTCCTTAAATAAATACAGGTGTTGATATGGTATAAAGCAGTTTAGCCGAGTGCCGCTGCCAAGGCTATTGACATCAGCTTGCTTTTCTCGGAATCTGCCCTGCTTGTCAGGACAATCGGTGCGCTGGCTCCCATGACCACAGCAGCAGATGTGCTGTTAGCCAGAAAGATAAGGGTCTTGTAAAGGATATTACCGCTGTTAAGATCCGGGGCAAGCAGGATGTCAACATCACCCGTGACCTCGCTTTTGATACCCTTGTGAAGCGCGGCTTCCCTGGAGACTGCAATATCCATGGCAAAGGGTCCGTCGACGAGGCAAGCTTTGATCCTGCCGCTCAAATTCATGGCTTTCAGATCCCGGGCATCGACAGTGGACTGTATCTTGGGATTGACCGTCTCAATGGGGCCAAGTACGCCCACCTTGGGTTCCATTATGCCAATCCTGTGCAACATTTCCACTGCATTCTCTATAATGCTTGCTTTCTCCCCCAGGCTGGGCAGGACATTCATGGCAGCATCTGTTACGGTGATCAGTTTATGATAGGAGGGTACTTCGAAAATGGCAGCATGGCTGAGCAACTCATTCTTTCCCAGGCCCTTATCCTTATCAAGTACAGCTTTTAGAAGAGGCGCCGTAGAGACCAGCCCTTTCATCAATATACTGGCTTCACCCTGCCGGATCAAATCAATGGCAATTTCACAGCTTTTTTCGGGATCTTTTTCATCGAGAAGGGGAATGTCCTCCGGTTCCAGCTTATTTTTTATGCATAGTTCAAGGATCTTATCCGAATCCCCTATAAGGATGGGATGGATGATATTTTCAGCATGTGCATACAATACTGCCTGCAGGACATGCAAATCTTCGGCGGCTGCAACGACCAGTTTTTTTGAGACTTGATTTTTGGCAATTTCCAGAATTTCTGAGAGATGCCTGAAGGTTTTTGTTCCGTCTTCGGTCATTTAATTTCCTTAATGATCCTGGCTGTATCTTCTGCAATCACAAGTTCTTCATTGGTTGGTATGACCATCACCTTAACCGGGGAATTATCCTTGCTGATGATGGCTTCCTTGCCCCTGGTGGCTGCATTTTTATCGAGGTCGAAATCAATGCCCGCAAATTCAAGTCCCCGGCATATCTCTTCCCTTGAATCGGGAGCATTTTCACCAATACCGCCGGTAAACACTATGGCATCCGCGCCACCCATGGCGGCCATGTAAGCCCCGATATACTTCTTGATCCTATAGTGATACATCTTTAAGCCCAGGTTGGCACGTTCATTATTATCCTCAAATGCTGCTTTCTCTATCTCCCTCATGTCAGATGAGATACCTGTGATCCCGATCATGCCGCTATGCTTGTTGATGAGGGTATTGGCAACGGGTACACCAATTTCCTCTTTACTCATGATGTAAGTCAATACACCCAGGTCAAGATCACCCGTGCGGGTCCCCATGATGAGACCCTCTACAGGTGTTAAACCCATGGATGTATCCATGGATCCTCCATCCTTAATGGCTGTTATGGAGGCACCATTACCAAGGTGGCAGGTGATCAGCCGCAGTTTTTTAAGATAGGTATTCAGCATCTTGGCAGCGCGGTTGGAAACAAAACGGTGGGAAGAACCATGAAAACCATACCTTCTGATGCCGTATTTGGTATACAATGAATACGGAATGGCATACATGTATGTATAATCAGGCATGGTCTGGTGAAATGCTGTGTCGAATGTGGCTACCTGCGGGACATTCGGCAGCATGGATTGCATGGCGTAAATGCCTTTCAGGTTCGGCGGATTGTGAAGGGGGGCCAGGTCAACACAGTCTTTAATACCGGCCATTACTTGCTCATCGATCAGTACGGAAGCATGGAATTTCTCTCCACCATGAACCACCCTGTGTCCGACAGCGTCTATCTCTTCAAAACTCTTGATGCTGCCTCGTTTTTTACTGATCAGAATGCCCAGCATGTATTCAATGCCAATCTGATGGTCAACGATTTCACCTTCCAGCGTGACTTTGTCCCCGTCATTCCTCTCATGCTTGATATAAGAACCGTGCAATCCGATCTTGTCAACCAATCCCCTGGCAACCACCTCGTTCTTTGTCATGTCGAATAGCTGGTATTTAATGGAGGAACTGCCGCAGTTAATTACAATAATATTCATGCCGTTGCTAAAGTTTTACGATTTATACTATATATAATCAGTGGTTGTGATGGCCTGGCTTACAATCTTGCCGTTTTCATATTTATAAAATCCCTTGCCCGCTTTCCTGCCCAGGTGATTGGCCCTTACCAGCCGTTTTAAAATAGGAGAGGGTTTGAATTTCTGTTCACCGTATTCAAAATACAGGTTGTCCATCCATTTCTGCACCTTGTCCAGTCCCACCCTGTCCGCCAGCTCAAAAGGCCCCAGCTGAAGACCGTATCCCAATTTCATAGTATCGTCTATGCAATTGATGGAGGCCACACCTTCCATCAATATTTCACAGGCTTCATTGATCAGGGTTACGATCAGCCTTGTACTGATGTTGCCGAGGGATTCGTTCAGGGTGATCGGCCGTTTATCCAGCATTTTTATAAACCGTATGGCAAAATCGAAAGATCCATCATTGGTGTCGAGTCCACGTATCACCTCTACGATCCCAACTTTTGAAACAGGGGTGATAAAATTAAAGCCCACAGCCCTTTCAGGATGCCTCAGGGCCGAGGCCAGGTCACTGATCATCAATGTTGCATTATTTGAAGCGATTACTGTCCTGGTATCAATGATCGCTTCCACCTTTCGAAAGACTTCTTTTCTATCCTGCAGGGAAGTCCCACGTCCCTTCCGGTGTATGGTTTCAATGATCAGATCGCAATCCCGGATATCATTATAGTCCGTGCTACCCTTAATGCGGGACATGATCGCACGCTTTTCGCTACTCGTAATACCCCATTTATTGATGATCTCATCCAGCTGTTTCTCAATGGATTTCCTGATCTCCACAAGCAATTCTTCAGTCATGTCGATGTAAACGACTTCGATTCCCTGCCCGCTGATGATCCTGATGATCTCCTGTCCCATGGACCCGGCACCTATGACACCCACCTTATGCAGTCCACCGTTCCTTCCTTGTACGATCTTTTTCTGCAAACTGTAATCCGATAATCTTTCTGGCATATCAATAATATTTATTTTTTCTCGATATTATAATCCGGCAGCCTGGTTGGCGGTGATGGCAACCAGGTTGATAATGTCGCTCACGGAACAGCCCCTGGAAAGGTCGTTGATGGGGGCTGCCATTCCCTGCAGAACCGGGCCAACGGCCTCGGCACCAGCCAACCGCTGGACCAGCTTATAGGCAATGTTGCCGGCATCCAGGGATGGAAAGATGAGGACATTTGCTTTCCCCGCAATAGCGCTCCCGGGTGCCTTCTTGGCACCGATGGATGCCACGATGGCTGCATCTGCCTGCAGGTCACCGTCAATTTTTAATCCAGGTGCCATTTCCCTGGCCATGCGAGTAGCATTGACCACCTTGTCGACCAATTCATGCCTGGCACTTCCTTTGGTAGAAAAACTCAGCATGGCCACCCGTGGTTCGAAACCTGCAATGGCCCTGGTGGTATTGGCTGTTGCCACGGCAATTTCAGCGAGTTCTTTATCCGTGGGATCTGGATGTACGGCACAGTCGGCGAAGACAATGATGCCATTTTCTCCAAAACCGCTGTCCTTCAGGATCATGATGAAGGCACCTGATACCACACTGATCCCGGGCAGGGTCTTGACATATTGAAAAGCAGGTCTGAGCACATCCCCCGTGGCATTCATTGCCCCAGCCACTTCACCGTCAGCATCCCCGTTTTTAATCATAAGCGTTCCCAGATAGAGCGGGTCCTCTATAAGCATCGCGGCCTCTTCGGCCGTTAGTCCTTTGTGCTTCCTCAGTTCCACCATCAGATCAATATATAGTCCCTTGCGTTCATGATCTGCAGGATCAACAATACTGGCATTGATAATACTGGTTAAATTGAATTTTTCTGCTGCTGCTTTTATGGCGTCCGGATTACCCAGCAGGATGATCTGTGCAATGCCTTCTCTGATGATCTCATCTGCCGCTTTCAGGGTCCTTTCTTCCAGTCCCTCAGGCAACACTATCCGCTTGTTATGACGCTTCGCTTTTAATTTAATTCCTTCTAGTAAATCCATTGATAATCAGATATTTGTAATGATCAAAAGAATTTTCTAAAATTAGCTTAAAAAAATGGATTATAAAATCTTTGATGATATGATTTATATCATAAATATGAACACTTGGGCGGACTTTTAAACACCGGTTCAGACTTCGTAACCTCATGCGTGTGTATTAGATAAAGGATACTATCTTTACAGTCGTTTTTCAATCACGATACGTGACCTCTCATCAGGAAAACGGTGGAAGGAGTGTTGATTGCTGCCCCTGGAACAAGCTGCAGGCATCAGATCAAAGACGGGACAGGTCGCGAAGCTTTGCATCCGGCAGAAATCCTGCATGACGCACTCGTCTAAACATTTAATTTCTCCCCTTCAGATTTAGCGATAATTACGGCCCCGCAACTGTCACTCCAGACATTGGTGGCGGTACGGAACATATCCAGTATCCGGTCCACCGCCAGGATCAACCCAACGCCTTCCAGGGGAAGGCCGACAGCCGTAAGGATCACCGTGATCATCACCAGTCCGGCCATGGGAATCGCAGCAGCACCAATGGATGCCAGCAAGGCAGTGACGATGATGATCAGCTGCTGGATAATTGACAGATCAACCCCGTAAGCCTGGGCAATGAAAATGGCAGCCACACATTCATATAAGGCCGTACCATCCATGTTAATCGTGGCCCCGAGTGGGAGGGTGAAGCTGCTGATCTTGTTGGAAACACCTGAATTCATCTCTACTGCTTTCATGGTAAGAGGAAGTGTCGCGCCGGATGAGGATGTTGAAAATGCCGTCAGGAGAGGGGTGGACATATTAACCATATGCCGGTAAGGCCTGGCTTTTCCTACTGTTTTTACGAGCAAGGGGAGGGTTAGCAGGAAGTGGAGCAGCAGGGCCAGGATCACAGTTCCCATATAAAGCCCCATCCTGGCTCCCAGGTTGGCCAGATCATCCTGGTCAGCGACCACTTTTACCACAATACCGAATACGCCGAGCGGCGTAAATTTTATCACGAAAAGGGTGATCTGCATCATTACTTCAAATATGGCATTGAAGGCCTTTCTTAACACATCACGATGTGACGGTCTGACCCTGGTAATAAAAAAGCCAAAGATAATGGCGAAAAAGATGATCGACAGCATGGAATTGTTGTTGAAGGACTGGAATACATTGGTAGGCACGATCTCGATCAGGGTTTGCCCGAGACTTCGCTGACTTTCCACGAGTCCCTCGACTTTTTGACTGAAATTCAGGTCCGCACCGATACCAGGCTTGATGATATTCACAAAGAACAATCCGGTTACAATGGCAAAAGTACTGGTCAGCAAATAGTAACTGATGGTTTTCAATCCAAGCCTTCCAAGATTCTCACTGGATCCGATATTGGTCACACCTGAGATCAAGGAACTAAGGATTAAAGGTATAATAATCATTTTCAGGGCTCTTAGAAAGATCACACCCATCCATCCCACAGCCATAACTGCCTTATTATAATAAGCAGCCTTGTACAGGATCTCCTCGTTTTTAACAAATAATTCCCCACCAATCAACGCTGTTGCAGCGACCTTAAAAGCATTCCTGGTGTGATAGTTTTTTCCTTTCAGGGAGGTGATTTTTTCAATAACAATGTTTTCAACCCTGGCGTTTGTAAGGGTTTTTAGTGAATTTTCCTGTATTTGATAGGAAGTTGGGAATATGATGCCATAGATAATCGCAATGACCAGACCAATGAGGATCTGCCAGTGAAGCTGGATCTTTTTCATATAAATTGAAAATTCAGATGAAATCGTAAATGTAAGAAATTCAAATTGGGGACAAAAATCAATTTCAGCAGGGGAAGAACAGGAGGGAATGGTTTTTTAAACCGGCGAGAATCGAAAATTTGATATCAATCGTGATGCTGTCCTTAAATAACGAAAAATTGAATGATACGTCACAAGGAGAACAAATAAACATTTCTCACAAAAAAAGTTCACAAAATGAAATTACAAATGTGAAATAATATGACATAATGACACACGGATGTATTACAAATATAAACAAAGCAGGAAAGCAATTCAATCTTTCAAAGCAGGGAATTAAAGGCAATTTCTTAAAGATACTATTCTATTTAATATACTCTAAGCCAGTTATTTAATGGATTCAACTAAAGTAAAAAACGAGGAAATTATTTACAAATGTGACTTATTATGACTTTTGTGATACATATGATGGATTAATTCATTTTAAACCAGTGTATTATGATGTTTATATGAACTAAAAATTTCATGTATTTGTAATTATATTTTACTGTCTTAAGAGTATTTTGCCAGCAAACAGGCGAAATTTAGGTTTTAAAGGGTGTTTTGAGTAATATTTCTATAGATTCAAGTAAAAAATCATACTTTTTATCAAAAAAATACATGAATTCCGGTAAAAAATTTTGTTACATTTGTAAATAGATAAATTTTACATTAGTTTACACATGTTAAATAAATTTATATTACATTTGTAAATAGAATATGCAGGCGCAAATTCAGGAAATATTAAACAAAGAACGACTTAGTTCATCCCAGTTTGCTGACAGAATTGGTGTTCAGCGTTCAAGCGTGTCACATGTATTGTCTGGAAGAAATAAACCCGGTTTTGATTTCATCCAGAAGATCCTTGTTGCCTTCCCTGAAATCAATGGAGACTGGCTTATTACCGGATCTGGGGAGATGTATAAACAAAAATCTACCTCAAAGGACCTTTTTGATGCTCAAAATCAAATCGAAACCACTGAAAATGAAGAGAAAATTGAAAAAAAGCCTGTCACCATAAATATGAATAAACAGGAAAAAGCTGAGAATAAAAGTCCAAAAAGGCGCGAGATTGAACGTGTAATCGTTTTTTACACGGATAAGACATTCAGGGAGTATGATGCGGAATACTAATTTCGAAGCAGGGCTTTGTTGATTTTCTTTACCAGTCCCGGTCCTTCATATACGAAACCTGTATAAACTTGTACCAGGGAAGCACCTGCGGTCAGCTTTTCCACTGCATCTTCAGGATTCATTATACCACCTACGCCGATAATGGGAAGTTTGCCGGCAGTCTTTTGATAAATGTATCCAATGATCTCTGTTGAGCGCGCCCTGATCGGCTTGCCGCTGAGTCCCCCCTGACCGATTTTTTCAACCTTTTCAGACTCGGTTAACAGGCCTTCCCTGGTTATGGTGGTATTGGTTGCAACGATGCCATCCATGCCGAATTCTTCCATAAGGTCAAGCACATCATCAATCTGTCCCCAGTTGAGGTCAGGTGAGATTTTCACCAGGATTGGCTTTTTGCGGACCAGTCCTGCACGAATTGTCGAAAGACGGGACAGAATACCCGCCAGCTGTTCGCGGTCCTGTAAATGGCTTAAATCGCTTATATTTGGACAACTAACATTGACTACAAAGTAATCCACATGATCATACAGGGCGAGGAAGGCGTCCGCATAGTCTTCTACCGCCAGTTCATTAGGCGTACTGGTGTTTTTGCCGATGTTACCCCCGATGATCATATTTGTCCTGCCTTTGCTCAGCCTTTCAGCAATCGCCCGGGCACCACGGTTATTAAATCCCATCCTGTTGATCAATGCCTTATCAGCCGGGAGGCGGAAGGAGCGGGGCCTGGCATTGCCGGGCTGTCCCACAGGGGTGGCTGTACCCACTTCAACAAAGGAAAAACCAAAAGCTGCAAACTGCCTGTAAAAGCTGGCATTTTTATCAAAACCTGCTGCGAGTCCCACAGGGTTCTCGAAGGCAAGTCCAAATACCTCCCTCCGCAATCTCGCATCCCTGGTTGTATAAATGGCTCTGACAAGCTGCTTTACAAGGGGTATGGCAAAGAAGAACTTTATGAGGGCAACGACTAGTTGATGAACGGTTTCCGGACCCATCAAGAACAGAAGCGGACGGATGATCCCTTTGTACATAGAGGAAATTTTGGCAAATATACGGAAAAACCAGGTCCGCTATTCTATCAGTTTCTGGTCGTGCCGCAGGATGCTGAGTATGCGTTCATCATTCCTGCGGTCAGTAATGCTCATCCCTTCCATCAGGCCGGGATAGCCCAGCTCCACCCTGAGTTCTCCGGCATATCGGGCATGTATGGGATCGATGGTAAGCCAGGGACAGATGGCAGAGGAGTATGAAGCCCAGAAATAACCGGTATAGATGTTTTCCAGATTGGCTACCAGCACAAATGCCCTTGTATGAATATCAAACTCCTTGCCCTTCAGGTTTTCCTGCGCATTGGAGCTGATTTTAAAGGTATGGTTCTTTGGATCATACGACAGGATATCCTCATATTTTATGAACGGACTCACTTCGGTTACAATTGTACTTTCATCAATTTCCCATAATGGATCCAGGGATTCATGATCGGACAAGAGGTAGATATGGATCTCTCCCTCACGGCTTGTTTTTTTCCTCTCACAGGATGCGATGAGTATAGAAAACAGGGCTAGCGTAAGTAAAATCAGGCGCATGGAAAAGTCATTTAACCATAGATGCACCTAAAAGTACAAAGGTTGCGGAACGCAGCAAATAAGATACATTTAGCCACGAAAAACCTCTATGATTTTAATTATATTGGCAGCTACGTCCCTGTTCATTGATCGGCAGATTTTCAGGATGGCCAGGAGGAGCAGGGGACTGATCACCACAAAACCATTGAAAGATGAAAACCTATATTGCTTTGCTCAGGGGCATTAATGTAAGCGGCCAGAAGAAAATCCCCATGGCTGACCTGAAAACCCATCTGGTGGAATTGGGATGGGAGGATGTTCGAACCTATATCCAGAGTGGAAACCTCATATTCAAATGTACCGAAGGCAATCCTGTTCAATTGGCCCGGAAGATTGAACAAAAATGACAGGAAAAATATGGGTTTGAAGTCCCCACCCTTATTGTAGAACCCCGGGAATTGATGCACATCATCAAAAACAATCCATTTACCAGGGATCCTGAAACAGTGGAAGAAAGACTTTACATGACCTTTTTGTATAATACTCCACGGGCAGACATGGTCCGCAGGTTGCAAAAGCCAAAACAATCCGAGGAACATTATGTCTTTGGTGATAAAATTATTTTCCTTTATTATCCGAACGGCTATGGGACGGCCGTGATGAATAACAATGCATTTGAAAAAGGATTAAAGGTTGCAGCGACAACAAGGAACTGGAAGACAGTCAACAAGTTATACGAGATGATAAAATGATGATTATCCTGGTCTCATAAAATCCTCTTCAAGGATCGTTCTCAAGCCAGCAAGCAGCTCATCTGCGTTGCCTTTTAAAAAAACCATCGGCGGCTTTATTTTCAACACATTGTTGTCTTTCCCGTCCGTGCTCATTAAAATTCCCATGCAGGTCTGGAAAGACTACTGGTGAATCCAATCTGGTGCTGCTTTTGGCTAAATGGTCCAGAATTCCTTGTTGGAACTCGATGAAATCAACATCTGCATGCGGCCGGCTGATCTTTAAAATATAACTTCCGGAGTCAGATTTAATGCCATAATTAAAATCAATCTCTCCAGGCAGAGAGTTTACTTCCCCACTTACCCGGTATAGTCTGTAAGCAATTTTCGCAGCCTGATCAACATGAATCCGCATTGATAGATAATCTTTTCCCATCCTGCCCGTTAATCAATTTTACCATCCAGCCAGTGGACTATATTCAACAGTAATTGATGATTCTCTTCTGCCATCTCGTGGTTCATTCCTGCCTTTATTTTACCTGGTCCCGCCAGCTTTGCTGAAAACATGGCTGCCTCACCAAATACCACAATCCTTCCTTCTCCATAGTACATAAAGGCTCCCTGGGACCATCCCCCGGTGTTAAACCTTGGTGTAGATTCCCTGAATACCCAGGCGGTATCCGGCAGAAAACTCACGTACCTATCATCAAATACCAGAATGGGAACTGCATTATCCGGTAATTTGAAAGCCTGGCCTGTAAATGTCACAATTTGCCTGACCTTTCATGATCATTTCTTCCCTTTGTAATCCTGCTTTCAACAAGTGTTCCGTCCTGTACATCAAAGGATGCCGGTCCCCGTGAGGTTGTATCAAATACAAATCCATTGCTAAACTCGAACTCAAAGGCTGCAGCAAGGTCCCGGGCAGCACCTGCCATGGGCATATGATCTGCAATTAAAACAAACTGCCACCATCAAAGACCCATTGTCTTACAGTTTCAATTTCCGGACCTTTAAATGCAGAAGGATTAGGTAAAGTCCAGTCTTGGACATTATGCTCGTGTAAAGCATTTGAGATGACAAGGATCTTTCCTTCCCTTAATTTTGTTTTTTCAAATTCACCCTTATATCCCTTCACCACATATCCATCTCTTTTCACGAGATTGGAGAATGCCTTATAGCGGCCTTCTTTGGTGTGGAAGTTATGATGGCCTTCGTCAATATATACCACTGGTCCCTTACCGGGTTCATAGGCAGGATCATGGATGACCGGTTTATAAGCAGTATCCGCAACCTGCTGGGCATACATGCTGATAAACAGGCCAAGTGAGATTAAGATCAGGATGATAGCTTTCATTGGGCAAAATCTAATGATAGGTTGTGATCATTTCCAGCCAGTTTTCCGGAATTTCAAGAATCTGTCCGTTTTCCAGCAAAGTCTTCCGTAACTCGTTATAATCAATTTCCTGGATATCAATGGAGTGATTTATGGCCAACGCTGCAGCACAACCAGCACTCTGACCCAGGATCATAAAAGTAGGCAATATCCTGATGGCTCCATAAGCAACATAACTTGATGATGGACAGGTAGGTGTGATCAGGTTGGTACATTCTGCTGACTTTGGAATCAATGCCCTGAAGGATATGCCAAAGGGTCTCCAGTCATCACCGCCAAATACAAAACCTTCATTGTAGGCAAAACCATCTTGCACAATCATGCGGGCATGATGCGTATCGGGAGGCCACCAGGCGATGGCCACAGGATCTTCAACCCGCTCGTTATTGTCCCTCAATGTGTGATGTTCAGTGATCACATGGTCTGAAACCATTCTGCGCGCGCTCCGAATATATAATCTTCTGGGCCAATGGCCGTTATCAACAAACTCATCACTGCAGAGACCCCATCCTTTCCAGTTGTTACGTGTGACCGTATCCACCTCCGGGTCATTTTGCAGGAACCATATCAGTCCCGCAGTAAAATCCCTGTGATATTGAACAATGCTGTCCTGTGTCTTATAATTGCCGGCAGGATATTGCCAGTTTTCCCCATACAGGTTGGCAGAAAGGTCATGCCAGCTGCCCATATCCGTTTTCCCGTTGTGACGGTTGGTGTAAGGTTGAAACAATTTGCCTCCGGCATGAAGGTATCTTCTGTATATCTCGTATACCTCCGGATTATAATTTTCGGGTTTGGTGACAGGAATAAGATTATCCTCATTTCTTGTCAGGCACATTCTGAAACAGAATCCCTGGATGTGTTTGTCCCGAGCTCCGTAATCACCCAGTTCTCCTTTCTGGATGGTAGGCAGGAGGCCACTTGCGGGATCGCCTGGTGAAATATAAGGATCAACTTTCACCTGGAACTGGCGATAAGTATTATTCACCTGGATACCATTCTTTGTCTCACCATATTTGGCATTCCCTTCCCTCATTGTTTCAGTTGAAACTCCTGCAAAATGGATTAAATGCCCTTCAATCGAAGCGTCTATGAATAGTTTTGCTGAGATTTCAATCCCGTTTTCAAGGAAGATGCGCTTTATTACATTTCCTGCTTTCTCAACCCCGCCTGCCTCTTTGATCCTGGTTTTACGGATTATTTTAATGTTCTTTTCCCCGGCCAATAAATCCTCAATAATGCTTTCTGCTGCTGTTGGTTCATACCTTGAGTACCAGGCAGGATCCTGGAAGTCCGGTTCAAGTCCGTAATATGCTTCAATGGCCGTATACACTTCACGAGCTATGCCTCCAATGACCCTTGCACTGCCAAACCGGATATCTTTAACAATGCCTTCCACCATCATACCGCCCGGATGCCCGGTAGGCTCGATCAAAACAACCTTTTTGCCCAGCCTGGAAGCTTGAAGAGCCGCTGTAAATCCAGCTTCACTTCCGCTGAGGATACAGACGTCTGTCTTGATTTTTTGGCCTTTTTTATCTGTATCATGACATGACAAAAAGAGGGAACAAAACAGGATTGAGATGAAGATGATATTATTTTTCATATTCAATCAGTTCTATCGGAACCCCGTTATGTACAATCATGGCTACCCTGATCCCATCAGAGGGTGAAGATGGTTCTTCAATAAACATAAGATTGCGATTTGCCAGCTCGTAATCCAGGTCTTCAACTTCAAAAGCCAGATGCGGAATGGTCTTGATCAATTTACTCAAGGGACTGTCCTTTTCGAATCTCATCCACTCAACGCCAAAGGGACTGGTACTGAAACCTGAAACATAGAATTTGTATTCAGGTAAATACCGTTCTTCCGGCAGCTTATTTTCAGTCGGAATCCCTAAATGATGGTATTTCCATCCCCATTCTGCAATGGCTTCAGGAAGTTCATGTTCTGATCTGTATTTCATCATATATATCTATTAACCAGGTAACTGTCGCAGTCTAAATTTAGCTGTTTTCAGAATACCAATCAAAAGGCGAAGAGTGAAAGACCACGCTGGGATCCCTGCTGGGAATCCACCAAATATCGCGGCGTATGAAACCACAAGACCTTGGTCCGGTTTCATGATATGCGGCTACTTTCCAGGCCTTGAATAACTTGTATGGGATATGTCAGATGAGTTATTCAATAAAAGCGTAAAGAAATAACCAGAAACCCGGTGTTAACCGGGCCATTCATTCAATGTGTGTCTGGAGGTTTTAATATTTTATTTATCACCCCTTCATCGCCTAAAAAACTTGTATCAAGGAATAAGTTTGCTTCCTCATTTGTCAGTTCCTTGCCCTCACGAATCTTATCTCCCAGCTTTATTAACTCATGTAACTGTCCACCGATATATTCGAGCCTTCTGTAGGTTTCCTCATCAAATTCTTCGTTTTCAATTCGCATTGCCAATTTCCGTGAATATTCTGCTACAGACTGAAGTTTTTTAAAAAGCTCATCACGTTCTGTTTTCCTCTTTTCAGGCTCACTCCTGGTTTCCTCCATTTTTTTATCGGCTTTCTTCCCTACCATAATTTTTACTTTGAAAGATACAAAAAAAACCGGTCTGTTAAACCGGGCATACCCCTTGCTTAACATTGAAAAGGCCCGTAAAATAAGGGAAATCCAATAAAAAAGGGCTTTCTTCCGAAAGCCCCGTGAATCAGCTGGGTCTCGAACCCAGGACCCCATCCTTAAAAGGGATGTGCTCTACCAACTGAGCTACTGATTCGACCTAAAATCTTTTCGGGTTGCAAATTTATAACCTATTCTCTGTTTTCCAAAATATTTAGCAAGATTTTAAAAATGGTTATTTTTGGACATGCATTTCAAGTTTGACACACAGATAAGGGTGAGGTACGCAGAGGCTGACAGGATGGGTTATGTATACTATGGCAACTATGCAATGTACTTCGAATCAGCCAGGACCGAGATGCTCAGGTCACTCGGATTCTCCTACAGGGAATGGGAAGACAACGGGATCATCCTACCTGTTCGGGAATTGCAGATAAGATACCATGCACCGGCGTATTATGATGATCTGCTGACCATACGTACCATCATCAAAGAAAAACCGTTTGCCAGGATCACCTTTCATCATGAAGTGTATAACGAGAAAGGTGAAAAAACATGTACCGGCTCCCTTGTACTGGTGTTTGTCAATAGCGAGACCAGACGGCCAGTCCGTGCGCCAGAATCTTTCCTGAAAGCCCTGGAAGAAGTCTCAGAAAACCAATCCTGATCCCTGTTTCAACCTGTATCCCAGGCCGGATCCAAATCATTATCCCGTCCCTGGTCCCGGAATATCATTTATCCTGTAATGAATTTGGCCAATGATCGTCATTGATGTGTAACAATCATTAAATCAATGTCGAACCAAAATCTAGAAAAATGAAGAAAATTGCATTATTCATTCCGGTGTTGTTACTGCCGCTTATGATAACAGCACAGCAAACACCGATTGACAAACTTTTTAAAAAGTATTATGGGAAAGAAGGATTTACCACGGTCCTGGTCACCCAGGATGCGTTTGAAGTGATCTCCCATATGGAGAAAGAAAAAGGGGATCTAGAAGGAACCCTGGAAAAGGTGCAGAGGGTAAGGGTAATTGCACAGGAGGATGAAGCCGATGTCGAAGGTATAAACTTCATGGATGAGCTGAAAGGGGTTGAATTCGCTGATTACAAGGAGTTGGTGGTAGTCAAGGAAGCTGACCAGGAAGTATTGATACTGGCCAAGGAAGAAGATGGAAAAATCCGGGAACTACTTGTCATCGTAGGTGGGGAGGATAATGTCCTGGTCTCGGTTGAGGGTA
>LJUP01000117.1 GCA_001303955.1 Bacteroides sp. SM23_62
AAAACCTTCGCCGGCATAATGTAAAAATCAATGAAATTATCGGGTACAGTCAGGACATAGAACCGGCCATCAGAATAATCAGCCCGGTGCAATATTGGCCAACCGTTGGTATTATCCAGGGCTGACACCACCTCCCACGAATCGTTGGTAAGATAATGGATCTGCGGAATGATAATTGCTTCTTCAATTTTTACAGTTGGTCCCCAGCCGGCCCGGAATTCACTTACATTCGCCCTCCGCTCTGTGACCCTTAGTTCTACAATGTCTTCAATGCCTTTTCCCTGGAGTGCTTTATATAATCCCGAGGTTATGGTGACATTTTTCCCGGCGGTCAGCTGGTGTTTAATTTTCTCAACAATCTGTGGATCAAATTTGGCAGAAGCTGTGAGAAAGACCATCTCTTCCCCTTCCGGGAATTCAGGAACAATATCAATGGGGATCCCGATCATCCCAAGATAATTCTGAATAAAATCTTCGCCGACAGAATGATAAGGCTTGTAACTTTTTATCCCGACCGGTTTGCCGAGATAGCCCAGCACCCGGTCAACAATTTCCAGTGAATATCCGGCCACCCTGGCATATTTTGTGGGCTCAAACATAGAACCATCCTCCTGCCTTAGCGGTTTTTTCATTTCATCAAAATCAAAACTGGTACCCGTACCCTGCCATGCAGCACGGGTATTTTCACGGAAAGGGGAGTCAAGCTGGCGAATATCAAACAGGGTAATTTCAGGTGCTTTGGCAAAAAGGGTCAGCCACAGTTGTTCGGCATATCTGTCCAGTGGATTTGAACCGCCTGTATCAACCCATCCGCCACGGTTCTGGCCTGGTTTCAGATTCTCAAAATAGCGAAATATGGCATAGCCATGGTACTGCTGCAAATGTTGGTTGCTGGTGCGGTTACGGGTTTCTGTTCCGGTATAAAGACCGTCAAACAATGGCGGCTGCTCCTCCAGGTTGAAACCTAAACCCTGAAAATGTTCATACCAGTTTGGATATTTGATTACCACCTCAACATCCGGATTAACTGCTCTGGCTGGATTCAGGACCAGATCAACAGCGGCATCCCTCATTAATTCCAGACGGAAATCTGTCCAGCTCCTATCTTTCTTTGCACCGATGCACAGGTTGCATTTGCAATTGGTAAAAAAGAAATCGTCAAGGATGACTTCATCAAAGAACCGGGCCGTATAGCTGGCAATCTCGCTGACTTTTGCACGGTCATCAGGATTCGAATAACAGAAAGTCTCGAAAAAGTTACTTTCATCCCTGGTATAGGTAATGCCTCCGGCTACTTCAATGCCCTTTGCCCTGAAAAAAGCAATCGCTGATTCAAGGATTTTCTCATCAACAATCAGCAGATCCCTGTGGGTTTCCAGGTATATTTTATCGACATGAACTCCTTTTGAAAGTTCGTCCCAGACGGTTTCGAGCCAGTTCGCATCTCCCATCTTTTCCACCTCATATGCACGGCAGTATACGGCGACTTTAAAGTTTTTATAATCCCCGGCAAAGATGTGCATTGCAAACAGTGCTGTTAAGGCAATTAAAAGTGATACTCTCAGGTTGTGCATGCTAATATGGATTTATAAGGTTGTCGTTTGAAAAATTAAATGAATAATATTTTGTGAACCAGCGCACCGATGAATTCGTCAAGCATTCTATCGTATGAAGATAATTAATAAAAAGCATGGTAAAAATCGTAATTTTGATTGTACTAATCAGGAAAACCTAGATTTATGCACAAAAAAATAGTGATTTAGATAATCAGGGCGATATTGCCATATTAGACCGGATAGAGAATCAAGCAATTAAATCTCAACAAATCTTTCATGAAAGAAGGAAGCCAAAGTAAGAATATAAACCAATGCCAAACGGATGGAACCTGTTCAAATAAAGCGTTGAAAAAATTCATATTAAACCAAACCGAATTATGAAATTATCATCCTCTCGAAATCTCTGGTGGATATTTGTCATAATAATGACGGGCCTGATTGCCTGTTCCTATAGCAGAAAGCATCAGGCCGGTAAGACAAGGCCAAATGTGTTGCTCATCTTTACTGATCAGCAAAACATAAGTATGATGAGCGCAGCAGGCAACACAAATTTAAACACACCTGCCATGGATAAAATTGCAGGGCAGGGGGTAATGTTTATGCAGAGCTACTGTACCTCGCCGGTTTGCGGGCCAGCCAGGAGCAGCATTATTACCGGACGCATGCCTCACGAAACAGGCGTGGAATGGAATGGCGATGAAATGAGGGAAGATTTACTCAATGCCGGTGAGATATTCCGAAATTCGGGATATTATACGGTTTGGGGAGGAAAATGGCACCTGCCGGAGAGTTATCCACAGCGGGCAAAAGCGAAACAAAAAAACATAAAAGGTTTCGACATTCTGCCGTTCCGTGATCCTGACCTGGACAATTGGATGCTGGGAACCGAGACCGATCCACCACTTACTGAAGCAGTGGTAAAATTCCTCAATGGATATGATCATAAACAACCTTTCTTTTTGGCGGTCAGTTACCACAATCCCCATGATATTTGCTTTTATCCCAGAAAAGATGGTTGGATGTCTTCCGAAGATTCCCTGTTGGATATTCGTTATTATGGGTTTAAGTATAAATTGCCTGATGTGATTGGCACACATCCTGAAAACTATACCGACCTACCAGCCCTTCCTGAAAATTTCAAAGCCAGTCCTGATGAACCGGTATTCATAAAGGATAAACGGCATCATCACGATGCGTATGGAATGGAGACAAAGTTGGCATATTATGAGTTTGACAGTCTGCTATGGCGGGGCTATCTGAACGCTTATCATCGGCTAACAGAATTTGCGGATGCGGAAATCGGAAAGGTCATGGAAGCACTCACTGAAAACAACTTGGATGGAAACACGATCGTTGTATTTACATCCGACCATGGCGATGGGGCAGCCTCTCATCAATGGGCTGCCAAACTCAGCCTGTACGAAGAATCCTCAAAGGTTCCATTGATCATCAGCTGGAAAAACAATATTCCCGCCGGGATAAAGGATCATCAGCATCTTGTATCTCAAATAGATATTTTACCAACCCTCTGCGATTATGCCCGGATCGATAAAACACCTTCCTTTACAGGGAAAAGCCTGAGAAAAATCATAGAAAAGCCAGCATCAGGCTGGAGGGATTATCTGGTAGTTGAACTGGCAGATTTCAAACCCGATCCTAACAGGAAAGGAAGGATGGTACGTACAGCTGATTTTAAGTATAATGTATATTCAAAAGGAGAGGACAACGAACAGTTTTTTAACCTGCGAAATGACCCTGGAGAATGTATAAACCTGGCACGAAATCCGGCCTATGAAAAAGAAATCAATAATCATCGACAATTATTGAAGGAATGGATGGATAAAACAGGCGATTACTTTTCTGGAGAAACAGGTATTGTATTCTGAGTAAATTAGACCTCCAACTCACTCAATAATGGGTGCCCAGTGAGCCATCATTAAAATGGATCCTGCAGTACCATCCATGGTAGGCTCATTTGTTGAATAATCGCCAGTATCATCGTGGTATACCACATATTTGTTCTGTACCTCTGCAAATTCGTCAGGATTGACAAGGGTCAAACCCTGCAAGGAATTATATATTGATGTAAACACCGGTCCATCTACCAGTCCACCAGGCACTTCTGATTTTGTCAATGCCCAGATGCTGGTGTGCACATCCACGGGATATTCTCCGCCTGCGGGGATTCCCGTGAACATTGATGTGCCCCAGGGATTTCTTCCGAAAAGCCAGTCCCTCTGTGCTATCAGATATTGATGATACTGAATGTCAGCAGTCATTTTCTCATACAATATCACCTGGGTAATCAAGCCGGTGAGCAGGTTATTGGAGCACCAGATAAACGGAATGCCAATACCATAGGGATTGGTCGCGGCTTTTTTCAGGGTATAATTGATACCCGTGCGATAATATTCCGCCAGTGTATCCTGGAAGTTTTTATCCACCAGATCGTGCAAGGCAAAATGACCCAGATTGATAAAAGGATAATATTGATAGTGAGCGGCAGTATCTAAATTCATCCAGGATACCGTATTGGCCATAATGGCATACCTTTTGGCCTCTTCCAGGTATGATTTTTCACGGGTAGCCTTATAAAGCTCAGCCGCTCCCCACTCCATATCATCGGCCCAGGTTTCTTCGGTATACCGGTAGGGTGCACCATAGGAATTTCCCTGCTGGAAACCCTCGTTCTCCCTGCCTAATTGATAAAGAGACCGGGCAGCATCAAGGCATTTTTTTGAATAGGCAGGATCGTTTAAATGATCTTTCCAGATGCGTGCTGCCAGTGCCATGGCTGCGGCAGATCTCCCGGCCAGGTTAGCGATACCGGTTGCTTCACTTTTATATTCTCTGAGACCCTGGGGCTGGCCGGTTGCATAATAAACGACCCGGTAACCGTTCGCACCCCAGCCATAATCGGAAGGATCATTATCAGGCATTTTCCAGCCCACATGGTCACGGTCATCGGCTACCTGGTGAAAAAGCTGGGATGGCGAAGGATGGAGTTTATGTATCCAGTCGAGTCCCCATTTTGCTTCATCCAATACATCAGGAATATCATTTGGAAATGGTTGTCCCAGCGCATTCACTCTGTCAGCAAATTTATCCGGGTACAATGCATAAGCCAGCAACATATGTGCGGTTGCATAACTGCCTGTTATAAGGTATTTTAACTGATCACCGGCATCATGCCAGCCACCACTTACATCCACATAAGTTGAATCGGGCACAGGGCCAAACATGGACCTTCCGTCTTTCTGGTGACAAACCCTGTCCAGAAAAGGATTATAACCGCATCGTTGCTGGCGCATAAAACCCAGCAGGGTTTCAGTCTGGTCCTGATACGCTTTTGAAGAAATGCAAAAACTCTGTGATCTGCTTTTCGATTTTTCCCCCTGAAGGAAATAGTTACCTGGCATTGCTATCTGGGAAAAGTCAATTTCATAGTAGTAGTCAAATGTACCCCAGCCATTGGCATTTGATCGTTTTGGTTTGAAAGCTGTTATGGTTGATTTGCTATCATCTGAAATCAGAAGAAATTTTTCCTTTATGGCTCCATGGGAAAATGCAATTGCAATTTTACTTTCCTCAGGCAGATAGCCAAGCTGGTTGATCCGGATATGGATATTATCAGGATTATCGGAAGCATCCATTTGTAATGCTTGCAGGAAAACCAGCAGGATATTTAGAAAAAATACGGTCATAATGATAGTCTATGATTATTGGTTATAAAATTCAGTTAGTTTTTTGAAATGATAATCCCTGTTTTTCAGTTCAATTATCAGATCCTCCAGGCGGTAATAAAATTTATCCGTTCGCTCCGGAGCAGTTCCAATATGGATTAATAAAATAAAGCCATTTAACCCATTGGATGATATACTTTCGAAAGATAGAATATTTCGATAGATTTGCTCGCTGCTGATATAACGATCCCCCATATCGGGTGTTGTATAATCTGCGTTCGACCGCGTACCCGGGGTGAAATTAATGAGCACAAGTCCCAATTCAGCTGTCCAGTTACTTATTTGCTGGTTATACCATTCATACGGGGGTATGAAAAAGAAAGCCTCCTTTCTGTCAATGCCAAAAGCGGCCATCTCTTTGTAGTTATTCAAGAGGTCGGACGTAAATTCTTCCTTGCTGACCAGCAGGGAATCACGGTTGGTCCAGGAAGCATAAAGCAAATGTTTATCCGAATGGGGACCCAGGTAGTGGCCCTGATTTATGAGTTCCTTTATCAACTTGTTATTTTCGGAACAGCGGTAAAAATCGCCTGTAAAGAAAAAATGTGCAGGCACTTTCTGTTTTTTTAAAACCTGGCTTATCCATTTTCCGCCATCGTTGAAATCACCGCCGGTGAATGTAAGGTAAATGTTCTTTTCAGTTGTATCCGCCCGTTCAAGTCCCCCGTACTTGAAAATTACATGCTCTAAAGAATCGGCATTAGCAGACTCCTGCGCAGTGACCACAGATGCCATGAGGCACAGACAAAGAGAAAATATCGTATTTAAATACCGGTTCATATTCAGACCCCTGCAACCCGTCTTTTATACTCAGCCAAAGCAGCATCCAACCGCTGGTGGGCGGTAGTGTCACCGGGCACATTATGTGATGGATGGATGTATAGTTTTACATCTCTGTCTGCAAGGATTTCAGCTACTGTTGTGATGGTCATCCATACAACACTCACATAGGCATGCGTAGACAGGGGCCCGATTTTATCCTGGTGATTTTTTAGATCCACGCTGGCATCCTGAAGGGGTACACAGGAATCGACAACAATATCCGCGATCTCAAAAATATTCTTGCCACAGGAATGTCTAGATTTTTTATCTTTGGATTCTTCTGCTGAACCAAAAACCACAACAGACATTCCCAGTTCTTTTGAACGCAGTGCCACATCAATATTGACATTATTGATCCCGGTGTGTGAAAACAACCACATGGTATCACGCTCATCGAAATTATATCCTTTCATAATTTGATTTCCGTACCCTTCAACCCGTTCCAGGAAAATAAATTGATGCACGCCCATGTCGCCGACGATATGGGTAAAAAATGATAGTGGCAGCTCAATAATTGGATGAAATCCGACAAACCCGCCAATTCTCGGATACATTTCTTCAACCGGCAAGGTAGAATGACCGCAACCAAAAGTGTGTACCCATCTTCCTGCTTCAATGGAATCAGCCATTACAGTGGCCGCTTTTGTAATGTTCTCCAGTTGGGTTTCTTCAATCTTATCCATTATTCTTCTGGCATTCTCCAGCCATTTCTTTGCTAGCATGGTTTAAAGTTTATAAGGTTTTATTTTAATTATTTTGCCTGACAATATTTGGAAGCTTTACCGTGGCAATCAACAGTAGAAAAAATGTACAAAACAATAATACCAACGGATATTTATCAATGCCAAACTTTTGGGCAATTAACCCCATCAGGAAATTCATAAAAGTATTACCAATAATGGCAATAAAAAACACAAAACCAAAAGCTGTGCCCCGGAGCTTAATATATAATTCGCCAACATACCCCAAAATCACAGGAAATCCCGAAGCAGTGCCAATACCCAGTAATACAAAGCCGGTAACAAACCAGATCCATGTATGCGATAAAAGTAAAAGGAATACGCCTATAAAAATGACAACAATAGAACATTGTAGAACATGTAATGGTTTTAATTGCCTGAGAAGGGATGACAGTAACAGCCTTGTAAGGGTAAGGCTCAAAACATAAATGCTTAAAGCATAGAGAGCATCGGCTGATTTAATGGTATTTTCATGCTGGAGAAAGGTAGTACTCCAATTGCTTATGATACCTTCCAGGGCACTTTCAAAAAATAAAAACATACCCAGTATCAAAAGGTGCGTATCTTTTATCATGACCAGTCCAGATTTAATAGTCATTCCCTGCTTCTGTTTCGCCGGCGGATAAGAAATGCTCGCAAAATAGATCAGAGGCAGAATGATAGCGAAGCCAGTATACTGTAATATGCTCTCAAAGGACCAGGAAGATGATAATACTGCCATTAGAACTGGTACTCCAAAAGCACCAATGCCATAAAAAACACCCAAGAAACTCAAGTTTGCACTCCTTTTCCCCGGTTTTTCTGCACTGATATCTGCCACCAGGGCACTGGTTGCACCATTGAAGGCTCCCCCGCCAAATCCAATTAAGAGAAAAGAGACCTGTAAAGTGAATAAGCCAGGGGCAAAAGCAATACCCTCGATGCCAGCAATAGTGAGCACTGAGCAGATAAGGAAAAGGTTTCGGTAACTATATCGATCAACGACGGGGCCAAACACAAGAGAACCAATGAGTATTCCTGCAGGCAGAATGGAAGCCAGCGAACCTGCCTGGATCTTATCCAAATCGAATTTTTCAATTACGGAAGGAAAAATGGAACCTAAACTGATGATTACTACGCCAAACAATAACATACCCAGGCAGGCAGCTGTAAAAACAAACCAGAAATTAAATTTTTTTGTCATATTTTATTGGATTTCAGGGACAGAAATCCGGCACCATAAAGTCCTGCATCACTCCCCAGTTTTGATGGTTCAAATTTGACCTTGTCAATACTGACAGGTTGTGCCCATTTTTTAGCCTCCAGGTATATCTCATCGAGAAACTGAACCGCCGGGCCAAACACACCGCCTCCAAATATTATTTTTTCCGGATTAAAAAGACTCACCAGGTTGGCACTTGCTTTACCCCAAAACCGGATGGACTGGTCAATTACTTTTTTTGCCAGGGGATTTCCTTCTTTGAGTGCTTTGAAGATATCGTTGGGCATCATCTGTTCTGCTGCCAGTTGATCGGCATCTTTGGAAAATTCTGAATCATGAGCCTTAATATCCTTTGCTGTTCTGGTGATCCCTGGTCCTGAAGCGTGATATTCAAAGCAACCATGTTTTTTGTATGCTGGTATAAAGGGGTCTGTTAATGCCCACCACCCTATGGCTCCGGCAATGTCATCAGCACCCCGTAAAATCTGGCCGTCTATCAGTATCCCGGCGCCGATGCCAGTCCCCACTGCAAGAAAAATGACATGTTTACAACCTATTGCAGAACCTTTCCAGGTTTCTCCCAAAATATAACATGCCCTGTCACTGTCTATGCTAATATCCATATTTTCGAGTTTGTCATTAAGCTCTTCCAACAATGGAAAATCATCCCAACCGGGAATATTTGGCGCCCAAACCCTGCCCGTTTTTAAATAATGGATACCAGGTACTGCCACTCCGAGTGTATTTATTTGCATGCTGTTTTTAGATGCCCAGTCGAGAAAAGATTCAATTAACATAAAAATTTGTTCGCCAACCTCATGCCCGGTCTTATTTTCCAGGTATAATACTTTCTTTGGCGAAACCATACCTTCGGAATCAAATAAAGCCCCGGCTATTTTGGTCCCACCCAGATCGATTCCCAAGCCAACACTTTCCGGATTTTTGCTGCCTTGATGCATATATGATTTTATTTTTTGAAGTTAAATATTCTGGTATTTCAGTTGGAGAATGCTCAGTTATTTTTAAAATTAAAAGAATTATTTGAACATTGGTTTTCAAAATTTATTCTGCTATGAAAAAGCCACAGATTATTTTACTGACTTTGCTGGTCCTGTTATTGGTACAATGCAATAAAGAACAACAATTGTCAGGACCACCACCCTTTGCCAGGGTGAAGTCTCCTGAATTCAATCCCGACAGCACTATCACTTTCAGGATTTGGGCACCCAAAGCCACGGAAGTAAAACTTCAGTGTGCCGCGCTTATTGGAGACCAGTCTGATTTGTTGGAGCGTTTTGATGAGGAATATTGGCGCATTACCATTAAACCGGTTACATCGGGACTTTTCTATTACAAGTTCATGGTGGACGGTGTTCAAACGCCGGATCCGCTGAATGCTGTAACCAGTGGAAATTCAAGTTTAATTACCGTACATGGAAAGGAGACGGACTTCTTTAAAGTAAAAAATGTGCCTCATGGTATAATTCACAGGCACCTTTATCATAATCCTGCCATTGAGGCAGTAAGAAGTTGCCAGGTATATACGCCTGCTGAATATGAAGATCATCCGGATAAAAAATACCCTGTGCTTTTTCTTTTTCATGGCAGTGGTGGCACGGATGAGTCCTGGTTCAGAGAAGGCAAGGCGAATCATATACTTGATAATTTAATTGCTGAAAATAAGGCCCGCCCTATGATCGTAGTTACTCCCTACGGACATACAGTTGAACCTGGCACACATAACTGGCCATTTGTTCAGGAACAAGGTGACTTTATCCAGGATTTTAACCAGGTGCTGATACCCCTTTTAAAATCTATCTACCGAATCGATGATAATCCCGGTAAATGGGCTTTGGCTGGATTCTCAATGGGCGGTTATCATACCTTGAAAATAGGCTTGAATCAATTGGACCGGTTTGAGAACCTGGGACCTTTCAGCTGGGGCGGGGATCAAAAGTTCTTTGAGGAAAATGCACCTCACGTTCTTCATGATCCCGAACAAATTAATAAGAGGCTAAATGTATTTTTTATGGCATGTGGCAAGGATGATTTTCTTTTTGAAAGGTCTGAAAAAATGGATTCTCTCCTTACCCATTTAGGCATCGACCATACTTTCCATGTTACAGATGGAGGGCACGATATGAGGAACTGGAGGAAGTATCTTTATCAATACACGCAAACTTTATTTCAGGACTGATCTGATTTATCCTGATATTTATCCTTGTGATGCCAATACCAAACTTTAAAATTTGAAGAAATGAAACAAATGATCAGAATCAGCATGGTAATTGTCTATATGACAATATTATCCGTGCCCACCCTGTTGGGCCAGGGAACAAAATCCGAAAAGGATACCCTGGTAGTACTATGGACAAGCGGTGACATAGAAGTGGCTGAAAAAATGGTTTATATGTATGTGTACAATGCAAAGAAAGCCAAATGGTTTGATGAGGTTATTTTCATTATCTGGGGACCTTCAGCTAGACTGCTGGCAGATAATGTAAAACTGCAGGAAGAAGTAAAAAAAATGCAGGAAATGGGTATCCGGACAGAGGCCTGTGTAGCTTGTGCCAGGATGTATGAGGTGGATGATGATCTTCGTGAATTGGGAATTGATGTTAAAGGAATGGGAAAGACCTTGTCAGATTATCTGAAAGATCGATATCCTATATTGACATTTTGAGAAAGATTTTGCCATGAGTAAGAAATTAGGTATCCTGGTGATTCGTGGTTCCGGGGAGTCGGGTTTTAAAAAACAGGAAAAATTCCTGGGAAAAATATACCGGAAACTTGATAAAGAAGGGTTTCCGGCCGATCAAATACACCATGAGATGGTTGACTGGTATGGACCTTTACAGGTACAGCAGGAAAGTGCCCTGGAAAGAATCTATGCTGCGAACATTAAGCTAAGATCCAGAGCAACACGCAGACTGATCGTCACCAACATAGGTGATCTGATTACCTATGGCGGGAAGCCTAATACGCAAAGCAACGGGTATGAAGACACTCACAAACTGGTTCATCAGAGCATGCTTGCCTTAAAGAGTATGCTGGCAGAAAATGCACCACTTGTCGTCCTGGCGGCATCCATGGGCACTGAAATCATCAGTAACTATATCTGGGACAGGCAGCATGCAACAAGCCCCGATCCATTAGGAGGCTCTCCATTTGAAAGATTTGAAACACTTACAGGCTTATTTACATTTGGGAATAATTTCCCGATTTTTGCGGCCGCCCATGATATTGATGCCATGGAGCCCATCACATTTCCATCTCCAAATCTGGCCCCAAATCTATTGGCCAAAGCGGTATGGGAAAACTATTATGACAAAAACGATTCCATGGGTTATCCTATTAAAGCACTGAATTCAAAGTATGCTGCAGCCAACCTGACGGACATCCAGATCAATGTTGGTAATCTACTGACCTATTGGAATTTGCTCTCTCATTTTGGATATTGGAGATCAAAAAAACTGGTAAGACGAATTGCTGGCTACATAAAAAATATCATGTCCGATCCCGCCTGACCATTATTCTGCAAAGAATCCGGTAAACCTGCTTTTATAGTTACATTTGCACGACAGTCTGCATGGATATGAACAGAGCATTAATCATTTTGCCAATCATATTGATAAACAGCCATTGTTTTGTGGCGCAGGATGTTACCATTGTGGCAGACACACAAAACCTTGCCTTTGATCTGGGGGAGGTACAGGTGATTGGACAGAGAAGCAACCCTCATACCAGTACGCTCAGGCAGGACGACCTGGTCAAAAACCAGAAAAGGGATGTATCCGGGGCCCTGGTATTGTTATCCGGATTAAATTATGTACAGGTTGGTCCGAGAAACGAAGGCATGGTGAATATCCGGGGGTTTGACCTGCGTCAGGTCCCGGTATATATGGACGGTGTGCCTGTGTATGTCTCCTATGACGGGTATGCGGATCTGGCACGTTTCCTCGTATCGGACCTGGCTAAAATTACCGTGACAAAAGGGGAAACCTCCCTGCTGCTGGGGGCGAATAACCTTGGGGGAGCGATCAATTTGATCAGCCGGAAACCTGTATCAAAACTGGAGATGGATGCTTCAGCAGGGGTTGTCTTGAACCGGAAAGGTTGGGGTGGCTGGCAATCAGATCTCAATATGGGTAGCCGGTTTGAAAAGTTTTACCTGCAGGCCGGTATTGCCTATATCGATATGAAACCATTTGCTACCTCGGGAAAACACAGGGCCCCTTCACCCGGTCACTCCGGGATACAGGAAAACTCCCAGCATAACGATTTCAGATATTCCATGAAATTCGGGTTTACCCCCAATTCTGATGACAGCTATGTGCTGAGTTACCAGTTACAGCATGGGGTAAAGGGTGTTCCCCCATACGCGGGTGCCGATCCCAACCAGCAACTCAGGTACTGGCAATTTCCGGCTATCGATAAACAGGGGATCCACTTTAACAGCAAGACAAGCCTGGGTGCAGATAAGCTTCTGCAGCTGAGGTTCTTTTATGAAGACTACTTCAGCGATCTGAGAAGTTATGATGACAGCACCTATACATCCCAGGACCGCAGATCATCCTTTACGAGCATATATGATGATACCTCCGTTGGAGGTTCCGTGATATTCTCCATGAAGCCCGGTAAAAAGAATGAGTTGAAAGCAGCCATTAATATCATCAATGATCATCACCGTGAGAAAAACACACATCCGGTGGAACAATCCTTAAGGCATTTTCGCGATGTCACTTTTTCAGTGGGCGTTGAAGATTATTATAGAATCAGTGATAAGTTTAGCACAGAATACGGTATCAGCTATCATATCAGGAAAAATTTACAGGCCGACAACTATGATGAAACAGCAGATTCCATCTTTGCCTTTCCAGGACACCGGGATGAAGCTGCCAATATGCGGATTGGCCTTCAATACCTGATCACCCCGGAACACCAGCTGCATGCCAGCCTGTCGAGGAAAACCAGGTTTCCAACCATGAAGGACAGGTACTCTTACAGGCTGGGACGCTCCATACCCAATCCCGGACTAAGATCAGAAGTTTCCTGGAACATGGACATTGGCTATACATTTACCACTAACACTGTGTTCCGGTTGAAAACAGCCGTATTTTACAGCAGGCTTTTCCATTCCATACAGGCTGTTTATGGGATGGACCCCGAAAATTCAGCAGTTTACCAATATCAAAATACCGGGAATGCGGAATTCTATGGCTGGGAGGTTGATCTGGCCTTGAACCCCGTTTCAGGATTGCAGACAGGCCTGCAATACACCCTGATGGAACGGTTGAACCTTAGCCATCCCGAACTTAAATTTACAGATGTGCCGGCACATAAATTACTCGCATTCCTGAATTATACTTTGTTTTCCCGCCTGTTCCTTAACCTGAATGGCATGTATAATTCCTCCAGGGTTAGTTCAACAAACGGTTTGTTTCAGACCGGGCCCTTTTTCACCATGGATTTTATAGCCTCCTTTGCCCTGTTTGACTCGCTATCCCTGGAAGCATCTGTCAGCAACCTTTTTGACGCCAGTTACAGCTATGTGGAAGGGTACCCGGCACCTGGCAGACAATATTATCTGGGATTGCGTTACAAACTCAGATAGTATCTAAAAACCATCCATTACGCTGGTTAATTCATTTTTTTGTGTTCCCTGCTGGAGGCATCCTTACGTACCTCGCCCGTTTCTATCAATATCAGGATCAAGAAAGGGAGAAATTATACAAAAATGAAGCCTTCCCCACCAGTTTATTAAACCAGCTAAATCTTTGCTGGATATACGGTGATTGCGCGAACTACCTTGCATCATGTAAGTTCCTGCCAGAACGGTCCAGGTTTACCTGGTTTGACTGGCATCAGGTTCAGCTGTATTGACTTTGGATATATATAAAATTATACCATCCTGCTAACAAAGTCAATGGATTCTCAATACAGCCCCAAACTTGATATTACTCAGGTTACCGACATTATCTGTGGTGATGTAAAGGTCCTTATATACCTTCGATACCCTTACAAAATCCAGATACAATCCCAGTTGTAACTTATCATTCAGTTTAATGGGGATGGTTGAAAGTCCGAATGCCGGACCTATCGAAAAATTATCCAGGGTATAATCCGGAACAGTTCCGCTATCGGTGAATTTATGGTAGAGGATGTATCCTGCCGAAAGACCCAGTTTGATCTGAAGCTGTCCCTCGTCATTACTGTCGCGGAACAATTGAAAATTGTAGGTCAGAGGGAACCTTAATTCGCCAAATTTTAAATCTCTTTTCCCGTCGTAATTCTCTCCGGCGTCGAAATACATCCAGGATTGATTGTAGGTTAGAAAGTCAAGCCCGGTTTCGACAAGCCTCCTGTTTATGTTTACAGCAGGATGAACACCCAGGTTGACGCCCATCTTGGTTGCTCCTGTGACAGCATCCATCTTGGTATCTTCGATGATGCCGCCCCAGCTTCCTCCGGCCTGGATATGATAACTTGTCTTTGTCACTGCACATCCGGCAAGCAAAAAAATCACAGGAATGGTCAGACAGATATATTTCATTTGTTTCTACGTTAGTTACTGGC
>LJUP01000118.1 GCA_001303955.1 Bacteroides sp. SM23_62
GAGGTAAAAATCAATTTACGGACGAAATAGATAAATTCAGTGCCAACGCACGTAAATATAAAGAGCAGGGTATCGGTTGGGTTGCCATTGGCGATGAGAACTACGGTGAGGGATCCAGTCGTGAACATGCGGCTATGGAACCGCGATTTTTGGGTGCCAAGGCCGTCATCGTCAAGAGTTTCGCCCGCATTCACGAGACTAATCTGAAAAAACAGGGTGTGCTGGCGTTGACTTTTAAAAATCCCGATGACTATGAGCTAATCCGCGAAGATGACAGAGTATCCATTGTGGATTTGAAAAAATTTGCACCCGGAAAATCTTTGCAGCTGATCATAAAACACAGTGATGGAACACAGGATAAGTGCGAGTTAGAGCATTCCTTTAATAAAGCACAAATCGAATGGTTTAAGGCTGGATCGGCGCTTAACCTTATTGCACAACAACAAGGTCAGTAGAATAACGAATTCCCAATTTATTTAATATACACCATCTTCCTGGCAATACTCATCCCAGTCGGAGTAGTTAAACGGCAGATATACATACCTGAGGGGAGTTTGACATCTGCATAATTACTCCCATCCCAGGAGAAATAATGACGACCGATATCCAAGACGCCCTCGAATAGTGTATTTACTTCCTGTCCTAATAAGTTATAAACTTTTAACGAAACCGTGGCCTTGGATGGTATTGATACAGGTATAGTAGTGGAAGGATTAAATGGATTGGGAAAATTAGTGCCCAGGTCAAACTCGGTGGGAATATATTTATTGATTTCATCTTGGACATATTCCCTTGAACCAACAAGTATCTTAAAACAGGAATTCTTCTTAACCGGCTTGAATGAATATTCAGCCTGTTTACACAGGTCTAGATAATCGAGTTTTTCACAATTTAATAAAACTATATCTAATTCATCAGGAACTTCTTCTATAGCACTGAAAGAAAGTTGAATTTTTTTCATAGCACCTGCATATACCGAGAATTCCCAAATTTCGATATCTTCAATTGGAGGGCGAATATCTCTAGCAAAGCTACTATAACGCCTATCCCATTCCGGATGCGGGAAAAACACAGTTGGGATAGGACCAGTAGCTCTTGGTTTACGGAAATCTAGATCATCTAAATCCTTTTCCGCCCGTTCAGAGATTCCAAAATAGGTTAATCCATCTTCAACTAATTCAGACTTCATCGTAATTCTTACCAGCCATGTGATATCTTGTTCTATCTCGGGTTTTGAAAACAGAAGTTTATACGGTATTTTCAAGACTGATAAGTCAGATTCATTGAAAAAATAGTATCCTTTATAGGGTTCAAAGGATGTTGGTTGCTGCCAGGAGGAGGTTCCGGCGAAATAAAAAATAGGTCTGGTAACGCTATTTGCCTGCTGAACATCCGTCCAAGCTATAGAGACGTTAAAGGGATTTGTTATAAGATTCCATCCATTATGAAGCGTAATCTCAACTTGATCCTCATTATTTAGTGCAGCGCTGGGTACAGACAAGTCGATGCTCCAGGTTCCCTTATGGATTAGCCAAAAAGCACGGCCCGCCTTTAACTGGAAGCTATCGCCGCCATCAAATTCAACAAGGTAATTAACTGCAGCACCATTATCCCAATACACCTGCCAGTCTATATCTTGAAGACCTGAGAGAAGATCTTTAATCGTTCTATCTGTGCTTTCGCCGGGTATGCCAATTATACGGTAATCGGTAGATAAATAATCAGATGCGTTACTCCGTATAGGAAAAGTTAAACTATAACTCAGTGAGATATTAGCTGGATAAGCCGCGGTAGTAAACTGTTGATCTGATCCTTCAACCTTAATAAGGTCATTTTGTGCTATTAATCGGTAATGATAGTTAGTCTCTACATTAAGATCCGCAATTGCGGCTGTAACCGATTGCGTACTTGTGCCTGAAACAGGCGTTTGATCTGCCCATATTGTATCACCATATCCGGTGCTTTCACCATATTCAAAGCATACATGTGTAGCATAACCATTGGGATTTATAGTTCCATTCACTGTTGCCGATACGGCTGTGACATTTGATGCTGAACCAGTAGATATGGAAGGGCCTGCAATGATAGATACTTCAAACGAAGTAGTATTTACACCTTCATGACCATCATCTGCAGTTACTATAATTGTACTGTTACCCTGGGCAAGGGGCGTTATTGTCAAAACACTTCCTGAAACGTTAGCGGAGGCAACAACGCTATTTGAGCTTTCTGCACCATAGCTCAGGTTATCCTTATCATGATCCATAAATACCAGCGGTTCAGCATTTAAATCACGTTCATAAATATAACCCCCAACAGCTAAAGTCTGATCCTCAATGGTATTTTCTACAACAGGGACGCGGTTTAAATTTACCGCATGTGCTGCATCAGCATTGCTCTGCAGATCTGATTCACTATCACCCCCTAATATTGCGAATACAACACGAACGGCATCCCCGGCAGGAATATCATAAGGATCTGTGGTGAGGAGCGCATTATACTCAGAAGGATCTGAGGGGAGAGCTGCAATTTCATGCATCTGGTTAAAAAGTTCCGAGTTATCTGCAAAGTTAGGACTTATAGTGTGACCAGACACCTCACCAGTAAGTAAGGCCACGCCATAATGATATGGATTTGTAACTTCACCCGACTCGAACATATAACTTAATTGCCGTGTGGCATCATACCCTGCCAAGTTGAGATTGTAATCACCTACATCCCAATCCATAAATAAAGCAATATAAATTCCGTTGAGCAATTCTGTATTTGTATTTACAATTTCATAATCCATAATTATGTAATCGTCATCGGGTGCGGTTGATTTTGAATAGCTGTGTTGAATGATTTTTATCCCTAAGGGTTTTTCTGCGCGTCGATCATCATATTCGGACCTAAATGCCTGATCGAAATAATTAATCTGACTGGGAACACTAACGACTTGACTCAAGGTAGCATAGTGATTATAAGTTTTACCTGAATAGCAATACCCTGATATTTGAGAGTCAGATTGGGCAACAAATAATTGTCCACTGTATAATCCGTTAATGTCTTTATAAATGAAGCCGTCACCCCATGGACTTGTGTTTACCCAGCCCACATAACTACTGTTAAAAACCGTACATTCAACATTATTATTATTATGATTCTTTCCTTCCCAAGGATATGTATCTATCCACATATCCAAGTCTTCTTGGATCGATCCCTGTGCATTACTCGCCTCTACTGTAATTTGTTGTTTACCTTCATAGCCATCAGTTGGTGTCCAATCTAAAACACCGCTACTATTTATTGTCATGCCGGCAGGAGCCATTACTAAGTTAAATGTTGGTCTGGGATAACTGTTTATCCTGGCATAGTAATAAAGCTCATCACCGATAGCACCATAAACTGGTGTCCTGGTAAGAACTCTAGGTGCATATGATGCAATCTGAAAAGTCCATCTTATTACAGTGCCCGGTTTGGGACGGGGCAGATCATTTAACATATTAATTGTTGAAAGTGGATTAGCTTCAAGGGAATTGATGGTTATACGTCTAAAAATCATGTCCCGAAGATGTTTATAATATATATCAGGGTCCACTTGATTAGTTGCCACCTGTTCTCGATATGCCTGTACAAAATCCGCGTAGCTGGTTTGGGGATAATGTAAATATATCACATCGGATTCTTCAGCTACATTCAATTCCCATGGAGAATAGTTACCCCCCTTTATACCCCAACTTGTATCACCGTCAAGTGTATATATATTAGGTATTATTTGTATATCATCCAAGCGATCATCAGGTGTACCATTCAAATCCCAGGCAGTGAAAGGTACTTCAAAAATACCACCGCTTCCCATGTATTCTAAAGCTAATCCCTCATCATCTGCACCAAAGCGCAATTCATAAGATATATTCTCTATATAATCAATGGACCTTAACATTCCTATTAAACGAACATCAAATGCCTGGGAAACATAGAACTGTCCACCGTCATCAGGGGATATGGATGAATAATCCGCATCATTAATTAAAGCACTAAATGCTGAAAGATCTACCACTAATGGTGCGGCTTGTTCATCTACCTCTCCTTTGTAAATGAATTGAGGTGTTGTTAGGACACCGGCACTATTAGCTATGAGTTCAATCTTTTCCAGCTTAATTGGAGAATCTTCCTGGTGAATAATATATCTGTCCTCTTGATCGAGCAGTAACTTTCCAGCTATTTTCTGTTTTAGGAGAAGATCATCATTAAACAAACCGTCGTTTTGTTGCCCATAACAAATCAATGCTGCCATATATAACAATATGATTGTTTTAATCTGCATTTTCATTACTTCTCCATAGCTTTTTTTATTATTACTTTACCATCACCATTTTACCCACGATTTGATCACCACCGGCGATATTAAGGCAATACAAATATACACCCGACGATAATTTATTGCCCCCTTCATCTGTACCATTCCAGGTAAAATAATGCTTACCCGCTGTTACAGAACCGCTGAATAAATTCTTTACCTGTTGGCCCAGTAAATTATAAACAGAAAGCGTGATATTTGATTTTTCAGGTACAATAACAGGAATTGTGGTCGTGGGATTAAAGGGATTGGGAAAGTTTTTCCCCAGCGCATATTCTTTAGGAATGATCGTGCTGAGATGAATATCAATTTCATCTTTTTGACCCAGCACAATCTCAAAATCGGATAATTTTGTTGCAGGTTTGAAATTATAAGCGTTGTTTTTCCTTAAATCTTGATAGGTTAATCTAGCTTTATCAATTAGATATATTTCATGATTAACAGGAACATTTTCAAGTCCTGTAAAAGTTAATTGTGACATTTCTCTGTCAGGGGTGTAAACCGTGAAATCCCAACTATCAAATTCAGTAATATCGGGCCTGACATCCGTGGCATAGATCCCGTAACCTTCATCCCAATGTGGGCGATAAAAATAAGCGTAGGGAAGCTCACCAGGCGGCAGCGGTTTACGGTAATCCAGATCATCAAGTTCCTTTTCAGCAAGCTCCGCGATACCCAATCTGGTAAAGGAATCTTTTATTTGACCAGCCTTAAGCGTGATCGTGACCTGCCAGATCGTGTGTGGTTTGGAAAGCGGTTTGGCTACAGATGCATTATAAGGAATTTTTAAAACCGGGAGGTTAGTGCGATTATCAAAATAATAGCCGTTATACGCCTGCAATGTGCCGGACTGATTGTAGGATCCTGCATATGATAGAATTGGCTGTGTTACACTGTTAACCGCCTGTACCTGTGCCCAATCGATATTGAATGTAAAAGGAGATGTGATTAAGTTCCAACCTGAATGTAGCTGGATTTCTGCTTCATTATTTATATTAAGAGGCGCTGATGTTACGTTTCTATTTATTTGCAGTGAACCATTATACAACAGCCAGAATGCCCGCCCAGTGCTGCATTTGAAGTAATCACTGTTATCATATTCAATTAAGTATTCACTTAAATTATCACTTGTTTGCCCGTTATCCCAGTAAGCTTGCCAATCTTCTCCTGCTGTCCCGCCTAAGAGATTCCCCAGCAGAGTATTATCATTACCCGGAATACCGAAAATACGATAATCGCTGGTCTTAAACTCGTCGCGCCGTGTGTGCGATGGGAAATTGATTGATGTATTTACATTTACCTGAGCAGGATAACCCATGGTCGTAAAACTCCAAACATCTGACCAGTCGCTGCTATCGCCATCGCTAGTTACATTAACGCGCCAATAGTAGGTCATATTAAAATTTAATCCGCTTAATTCATAGGTGTTACTGGAGAGGCTATGATACTTCCGCCAGGGCGGACTAAAATCCGTATCTGTATCGACTTGCAGATGAAAGGTTCCGCTGGTTGAGGAGCTCCATGATAGTGTGGGATTCAGCGCCACATTCGTCGCACTATCTGAAGGACTTAATAATGTAGGTATGGTTATCACCGGCGTTAATTTAGTGGTAAATTGCCTTACATTCGACCATTCACTTGTACCGATCTCGTTGGTGGCATTCACGCGCCAGTAATAGGTTGTATTCTCTGTCAGACCGAAAACTTGCTTTGCTGTCGTGTCAATACCACCCTCCTCAAATACAGGAGAACTAAATGAAGAATTAACATCAACTTCAAGTCGATATGTTTCTGCATCGCTGGAAGGTTCCCAGGATAATACCGGATTGATCGAAACATCGGTGGCACCGTCTTCCGGACTTAGAAGAACCGGTTTGCCCGGTTTAGCCATAACCATAACTTTTATATCGTAACTCCATAAAGTCAAAGCAGTAACCAGCGTATTGGTAATTTCACAATTATATATACCCGCATGTGATTTATTAATAGAGGTAATCATATACTCGTTTGCGGTTGCATCATCAATTATAGTACCGTTATGATACCATTGATATTTATTGTTGAGTCCCCTTACAGTAATTTTAATACTCAGGCTCTTTCCTTCTTCTATGGTTGTATCCCTTGTCGCTCCGACGCTATCCTGTGGTACATACTGAAAATCTGCAGCTGAAAGTGTTATATTGGGTTCGATATCTTCGAAGGTCAAGCGATTCTCATATACATAAACCTGGTTTAAATTCTGTAAAGTAGTTATATTCGGCAGATCTACGAAGCTATTGCTTTGCAGCCACAGGTTTTGCAGATCTTTCATGTTTGTAATTTGGGGTGAAATAGCACCTTCAAATTGATTACCGGCTAATTTAAAATTTATGAGCTTCGTCATGTTATATATACTTTCAGGCAATGTCCCAGACACATCATTACTCGATAAGGTTAAGTGCTGCATTTCTGTCAGATTAGTAAAGGCATCGGGCAAAGAACCGTTCAGATTATTTCCATGAAGATAGACGGACCTTAGTTTTGTCAAATTACCTATGGCTGAAGGTATTGAATCGCTAAGATCGTTGTCAGCCATTTGCAGTCCGTTTAATTCCGAAAGTGATCCGATTGATGGCGGGATTGAGCCAACCAAGCCATTTCGGTATAGACTGATGTCCCACACTCTCCCGTTAAACGCAGTAATTCCAAACCATTTTTCAAAGGGACGATCGCTCTTCCAATTTTCATTATTAGTCCAGGCGTCTCCGCTAGTGCTGTCATATAACTCTGCCAAAGCAAGTGAATCTTGCACATTATTATCGAAAAATTTAAACCACGATTTTCTTAAGTGTAAATCCTCTACACCATTCCATTCAACCGAGCGGGTAAATAGTTCCGGATTCTCATTTGGATTTATATGGACAAATTTATATTCAAGTATTCCACCCAGATCCCCGGTTGAGATAGTATCGGCCCGGTTGCTTGTCCAGGTTCCGGTATAGGTCAGATCTGCATCACCCAACGGCATGAGCAGCACATCGTTTTCGTTTGCTCCCCAATTATTAAAGTTCCCCCGCACTACCACATTATCAGTTCCGGGATTAAATCCCTCTTCATATAACATTTTCACAGTAAAATGAACAGATGCTGCCGTGGTAGATTTCACAGAACGAAAGATGCCGTCATAGGTACCGGCATATAGGTAACCTTGTGCATCGAATACCAGGGCATTGGTAATAGCAGATTCCATACCCGTATTGATCTCTTGCCAGTTATCTCCATTATCCATCGAAACGTAAGGTCCTCCATAGCCGGCAAAAATATGACCCCTATAATTAATTGCCACGGCTTTAAAATAGTCGTGGTATAATCCTGAAGTTAGCCTAGTCCATGTATCTCCATTATCGGTGGAGCGAAAGATACCATCGCCAAATGTGACAGCAAATATAGCTCCTTTGTTATTGATCTCGATATCATAAACACTGGTTGAATCAAGATCTATTGAACTCACATTTTGCCAATCATCACCATTATTGGTTGAGCGGTATACGCCGACACTTGTAGCCGCAAATATATGTCCGGCAGTATTAATAGCAAGTTCATGAACGATTTTATCTTCTAAGGGACCACCAACCGGCGTCCAACTATCGCCATTATCTATAGAGCGATACACACCCCCGATATCCTGATGCGTTCCGACAAAAATATGTCCCAGCTTATTAAAGGCAATAGACCAGATGCGTGTTGAGGTTAATCCATTTTCTAAACGCTCCCAGGTATCTCCATTATTCAGTGAACGGTAAAGTCCGCCGCCATATGTACCGGCAAACACATGACCCGCAGCATTTACTGCCAGAGCCCTGATATTTGTTGCTTCTTGGGGAGCAGGCATTCCCTCATTCACCACGTCCCAGCTCTGGCCATAGTCCATAGAGCGGAAAACACCGTTCTGGTCTGAGCCTGCAAAAACGATGCTGCCATAAGGGCTTGCAGCCAGCGCCACGATATTTATCGCTCTGAATCCATTATTGATTGCAGTCCAGGTAATGCCTTCATTTGTTGAGCGATACATTCCAGCAGCCTTCCCAAATCTGGTACCGGCATATATTATATTACCATCCTCGTTTATAAGTAACGCCGACACATTTACTCCTGCAATACCTTCGGTATATCCAGTCCAATTAGTGCCATTATTTGTAGATTTAAACACACCCTCATACGTTCCGGCAAATAGATCATTATTTGATTTCACAGCAAGGGTATAAACGATATCTTGTGTCAGGCCTTCATTCACCGCCTGCCAATTATCGCCACCATCTTTTGAAACATATATACCGTCTCCGTTACTGGCTGCAAATATATCCCCGTTCCAGTTTATGGCAAAATCATTAACCGAATAAGTGGTTAAACCGTGGGTAAGTTGAGACCAGGTAACACCATTATTCGTAGACCGGTACACGCCTTCACTACTGACGCTCATAAAAATGACTCCAGCTGTATTAATTTCAATACTTAAAATATAGTTGGATGGAAGGCCGGTATTTATTTCAGTCCAATTATCACCATTGTCCGTTGTTTGATATAGCCCATTTGTTGTACCAGCATAAATTGTTCCATTGTTATTATTAATTGCCAAACAATTTACATCATCATTAGTCATTCCATTTCGAACGGCAACCCAGGTATCTCCAAAATCCTCTGAACGATGGACCCCATAAAATCTTGATCCTGCGAATAGCACCCCATCTTGATTTTGTACCAGCGCGTGAGTCCAAGCATCCAAAGAAGATCGCGACCAGCTATCACCGCCATTATCAGATATTAAGACACCACCCCAATCTGTGGCTGCCAGAATACTCCCTTTTGTAGTCAGCAACAGACTATATACATTTCCTCCATAGGGGCCTTTGGTCGGTTGCCAATACTCTTGTGCATATAACTGTGAAATAACAAAAAATAGTGCCAGCAACACTTGAGTCAGAAATCTTTTATGGTATTGCTGCCTTGAAGCATTACAATTTTTTTTCACATTAACACCATTTTCATAATAATTTTTTTCTCTACACATAATTTTTTTATTTTTTATTGGGCATTGCGCACAATGCCCCTACATTTTTATTGGGCGTTCCGCAGAACGCCCCTACAATCGTGCATTGTACATGATGCCCCAACGATTATTGCGGGGGCCTGGGCGGTGGTTGGGGAAATCCGGTATCCCCGTTACCACCGTTTGGTTCTGTACCAGTATCACCTTTAGGCAGCAGTAAATAGGCCGCACCCCCAACAAGCACAGCGCCGCCGCCTATCCATAGCCAGGTACTGCCGCCCCCTTTTTCTTCAGTAATCTGCTCACCCCTTTGCTCTTTACCTTTTCTTGCCAATTCCTGTTTATACTCTTCTGTAAATTCCAGGTTGGCATTAATATTGACATCATCACTAACGGTGAAGCTGCGCACATAATCCTGATAATTTTCCTTCTTTATCCTTATCTCCAGGCGCAATCCTTCACGCACTTTGCTGTTGAAGGGGGTCTGTCCGGCACTTTTATTATTGATAAAAATCTGAGCCCCGACCGGATTAGACTTTACAGATAAATTATAGATTTTCTCTTCTTTAACAGGAGGCTTTTCGGGCTGAACGACTGAACTCGAAATTTGATTGGCAATGACCTCCATCATATCCAGCAAACCGTCAATTTCTCCCTTGTAATCACGAAAAAAAGACCGTTCAATCTGAGATGTGGCAACATCAATCAAAGAAATATCTACAGTGTAAGTCTGACCTACCTTTCCGATTGAGCCGCTAACCATCTTCTGCACGTTCAACAACCTACCAATTTCCACCGCACACTCAGTAGTCGTACAGCCAGTTTTTTGAAATCCCTGTTCATTCAGTATTTCTTCCATTTTTCCCCTTTCTATCACCAGAAAGGCTTTGGTTTTAACCAGCATAGAACGCAAGCGATTACCCAAAGTAATTGTTTCCATTTTCGACAGACCACCGGGTGTGGAAAAATCCAGCAAGGCAATCCTTAGTCTTTCTTTCTGCTGGCCATAAACGGTATTAAGAATTAAAAAACTCACAAGCAAGGAAATTAGACACCTGGCATACTTTTGCATGACTTCCTCATCTTATTGATTGTGAAATAAATCTTTTATGATTATCTACTTTTTTCATTTTATTATCGGTATAAAGATCAAGATTATTTAGGCATGAAGGACAATAAACCGTCTAGGACATCCACTTATCATTATACTGATTTTCCTCTGGTTTTTCAACATTTTTATAAATGATTATAATCAAATATACCGATCATCAGATCTTTTTTGTATCTTATTTCAGTTATCCGGATTACGATTATTCCGAATTGCGTTGACTTACATGTAAAAATTTATATGGAGTAATTACAGTGCGCAGAAAAACCGAAACCGTAAAAATAGGCAATGTCTCAGTGGGCAGTGAGCATCCCATTGTTGTTCAGTCCATGACGAACACCGAGACAGCTGATGTAAATAAAACAGTGGAACAAATTACTGAGCTGGTTAGAGCTGGAAGTGAGTTAGTCAGAGCGACTGTTAATAATGACCAGGCAGCACAGGCGATACCAAAAATTGTGAATGTGCTTGACAAAAATAACATTTTTATTCCCATTATCGGAGACTTTCACTACAACGGCCATTTACTTCTAACACGTTATCCTGAATGTGCCCAAGTACTGGCAAAATTTCGTATTAATCCGGGAAATGTGGGAACAAAAGCGCGTGACCAAAATTTTACAACGATTATCGAACAAGCCATTAAATTTGATAAACCGGTTCGAATCGGTGTTAACTGGGGTTCTTTAGATCAACATCTTCTTACCGCCATGATGGATGAAAATTCAAAAAGAACACGTCCCTTACCATCAAAAGAAGTAATGATTAATGCCATGCTGGAAAGTGCTCTGCGCTCGGCACGGCTGGCTGAGAATGTGGGGCTTGGACATGATAAGATAATTATCAGCGCCAAAGTATCAGGTGTCCAGGATTTAATAGCTCTATACCGTTTATTAGCGCGTAAATGTGACTATCCCTTACATCTTGGCCTGACCGAGGCAGGAATGGGTAATAAGGGGATTATAGCCAGTACTGCAGGATTGGCGATTTTGCTCGAGGAAGGTATCGGAGATACCATTCGTGTTTCACTTACACCTAAACCGGGTAGTGAGCGTAGCGAAGAAGTTCGTGTTGCACAACAAATCCTGCAAAGCCTGGAGCTACGAAGTTTTATACCACAGGTAACTGCCTGCCCGGGCTGTGGACGAACCACGAGTACCCTTTTCCAAAAATTAGCTGATGATATATATAGTTATATTCGCGCGCAAATGCCTGTGTGGCGCGAAAAATATCCCGGGGTAGAAGATATGAAAGTGGCGGTTATGGGCTGTGTGGTAAACGGTCCTGGTGAATCAAAACATGCTAATATCGGTATTTCTCTGCCCGGCAGCGGTGAAGATCCCAAGGCCCCGGTATATATCGATGGTAAGCATGCTAAAACCCTTAAAGGTAAAGGGATCGTGGGTGACTTTCAGGCATTATTAGAAGAGTATGTACAAAATAAATATGGAATTAAAAATTGAAAATAACTTATAGCGAATTGAGTTTAATCCAGGAACCATATATATACAGGCAAAAATCATCATTTTATCAATAATAGTTTTTTACTTTTCATATAGCGACTGCCATCCTCTCCCTGTACCTGCAATCTGGTAATATACAAACCACTCGCCAGGGATTGCGGACCCAGCGTAACATCCCATATTCGACTATAATAACCCGCCTCCTGTTTATCATCAACCAAAGTAGTAACTCGCTGTCCGAGAATATTATATACCAGCAATTTTACCTTCCCCTCTACCGGCAATTGATAGCGAATCGTTGTTATTGGATTAAAGGGGTTTGGAAAATTTTGATATAATTGATATTCCTGCGGTGCTGAAGGATAAGCAGTTAAATTATATATGGAGGTCTTTTTAACTATTATATCTCCTTGTATGTTATAGAGCACCAGGCTATACCCCAGTTGTGTTTCACTCTCCTCATTTGCCGTTAATAAAAGTGTAAATAAGCCATCCTCCCAAGAAATAGCATCGATGTGAGTAGCCAGAACTATGGTGCAAAACAGTATTTTACCATTCTTTGGATCGATACCTTTAAAGGTAAATCCGTTAATTTGCTGTAGCAGGTTATTGTCGATATCCAAATTAGTGATAATTGATGGATCGTATTCCAGCTCAATCTGAAATCCCAAAAGCGCAACCGTGGTATCCAGCGAAAACATCAAATGGTTGCCGAATTGATTCATCCAAGGATTATAAGTCGATTGTTCTATATCAATGAGATGGCCATTTTCCCCCAAGTCAGACTTTATAGCTTCATTAAGTATGTAATCCTTTTGCCATTTATATTCAATATTTCCATCAACCTTCTGTATTGAAGATATCTGATTACGTGACCAGGGTGATTTCAATGTATTTGAAAGAGAAACTTTAGCAAGAGGCTTATCTAAAAGTGTCTGATCGTAGCTCCAATTCCACTGTTGGGCTAAGACCATCAAATCTTCAAAATCTATCTTACCATCAGGTTGTGGTATCAGTAAAGGAGGTTCTCCAATTGCCGGACCGATCTCTTTGTTCAAATCTTGTGTATACCAGGCCTGACTGAATAAGATTAAATCATCATGATTTATACGAATATCACCGCTATAATCGCCGGCATAATTGGATACATCAAATAAACTGGACAAAGAGGAAGATCCGCTGTCATTGTCTACAGGAATCAGTTGAATCTGCACCTCAGAGAAAGCACCGAATCCCAGATCCTGGATACTGTTCCAATTCAGTGTATCACTATAGTTGTCTGATGTATATCGCATATCATCACCACCAAACATATTTTGCCATTGATTGCCGGCGACGCTATACATACCAGTGAGACTTATCGTGTCATTTTCACTATCTTCAATAGCAATAGGTATTTTAATCGTACCGCTTGATGGCGAATTAATTACACCAATGTTTACAAGAGGGGGCGCATTATTATCCAAATGAAAATCATTTATTACTTTAGCCAAACCTATATGTGTATCGCTGGGAATAACTTTTAATCGAATTGTATTTTTATCGATGCCAGGTAAATCGGTAGATGAATGCCAGGTCAAGTTTCCTTTATAATTCGCAGGGAGTATATCAGTAATCATACCAGAAATCGTTGCATTACTCCAGTTTACGCCGCAATCATCTGAATAGTCACAGGTTAAGCTAAGCGCATCATTCTCATCATCGCTTAGCTCATAATTTATTTCTACATCGCCACTCTGCTCTTCACTGAAATAACTCAACGAAATCACAACCGGTGCTCCAATTTGATCTATCAGGATGGTAATTGTATCGCTGTTACCGGGATCGTTATCAAAAGCTGTAACTCTGAAATCACAGCTATCTACAACTTCGGGTAAGTCAATCCCCGATCTCCAGGTAATCTGGTTATTATAATCAGTAATCATAGTAATATCACCCTGGATGGTGGCTGAGTTCCAGTTTTGATTATTTTTATCGAAATATTCACAAATAATATCTAAGGTATCATTTTCCAGATCATAGAGTTGGAATGAAATAGTAATATCCTCTCTTTGCTCGCCTGGAATTGGATCAATGGAAATTGATGGTATGCGATTATTATCAAGATGAAAAATGTCTGTTATAAAGGGTAATCCATTTCCATCATTATCGTAAGGAATTATTTTAAATCTAGCTGAGTCAACATCACTGCCCGGAGCATTAGCATAGGAATTCCAGATAATGTTGCCCTGATAGTTCTGTGGGTCTATATCTACAGTATCACCAACTATAGTTGCTCCATACCAGGAATCACCTGCATTCAGGGAATATTGACACTTTAACGAGGTGGGATTATTTCCAGCGTTAAAAATAGAGTATTCAATCGCTATGGAATCCGATTGTTCTTCTACAATCTGGGCAACATGAATAGTCAGACGGGGACTTACATAAGTTGAACATTCTGCAATCTGTATAAAATCTTCTATATTACCAGCACTATCAATAGCAGCTGCTTCAAAGTAGTAGGTATGCCCTTGTTCACCTGTATTGTTCACCTGTAGTAAATTCTGCACTTTGACCTTTATAAGTATTTAACCACAACGTCCAGGTGCCCATTATACTATCCTTTACATTTACATTAAAAATACCCGATAATCCTGAACCTCCCGAGTCTGTACCATCAATCCAGCTCACTATGAAGGTGCCGGAAAATACCGTGTCTGGTGATAAAGCCTGCGTCCCCTGCGGTTTTGTGTGATCATAACGCAACCTAACAACTTCATTATTTAAATAATCTAAATTACCCCGGCCATCAACCAGCCATAAATATAAATTTTGACCACCTTCTTTTGTCGCGCTTATATTGACCGGTGGTAGTGCTAAGAAGCTTCCCGTTGTGTCGGTGTTACTAGTGGGAAGCGAATCCAGCTTATAATATGCTTTGCTTATGCCGGTCATATCCTGAGGATTTGTCCAGTTAATCGCAAAAATAGGACCATTTTTCCAGGGGCTGGGGTTAGTTGCATTTGCAGTCAGATTCTCCGGTTTACCCGGTGGTATATTGTCAACGGCAAATGTGTCGATATATGTCACATACTCTGCTACGTCTGCAAAATCTTCTTCATTACCGGCACTATCAATAGCAGCTGCCTCAAAAGAATAGGTATGATCATGTGTTCCCAGATCAAAAACAGCACTTTGCCCCTCGTAACTACTTAGCCAATCCGTCCAATTCCCGCTATTTTCCTTATATCTAACGTGATAGAGACCGCTGACTCCCGAACCGCCGGAATCAGTGCCACGGGACCAACTCACGGTAAAGGTTTCCTCAGCACTGGTATCAGGTGAACTCGCTGTGCTGCCTGATGGCTTGATATTATCAAATTTGAAAATATATCCTGTACTCCAGGATAGGGCCAAATTATCCACATTATCCTTTGTCCTAATTCGTAAATAAGTGATGCCGGTATCAACGGCAGTAGCATTCCAGCTATTGGCTGTGAGATAATTAGCAGGAGATAGGGATGTACCGTTGGCATCCCTGCCCCAGTAATAATAGTAGCCATTGACGCCTGAAAGCGCGTCGTAGGCATGAGTCCAACTAAAATTAGGATCGTCACTAACATTCTGCCATATGTTATTTTTCGAATGACCGGTTATATCAGTTACGGTATCGGGATTAATAGGTTCCTGGCTATCGTGCTTAAAAATAAACAGAGTCACAGCAGTTGATTGATTTCCTGCAAGATCTTCGCTTTTCACACGCAGATAATAAGTTCCATTAATAGTCATGGAGGGATCATATACAGGGAGAGCAACTTCTGTTTGCGGATCCCCGTTTATTTCAGTTCCGAAGTATACCCAATAGCTGGCTATAGCTGAAATATTATCCCCTGCTCCAGTCCATGTAAAATAAGGATCCGCAATAGTATTCTGCCATGTATCGCTTTCTGTACCGTTTTGTTCAACCGCCTGAGTCGGAGTGGTTGGTGGTGTATTATCATACCTAAAAATGAAACCGGTAGTCCATTCTCCAATATTTCCTGCGTTATCTTTGCACTGGACCCGTAAATAATTAGTACCCTGAGTTGCGGTAGTAGTATATGCTGCATTGCTTGTTGAATCTGTGGCAACACCACCGTTGGCATTTGCACCAAAATAGATATAATATTTATCAATACCCGATAGGTCAGAGGGTGCCGACCAATTAAAAGTAGGATTATTAATACTATTCTGCCAAACATTATTTGAAATTCCGTGACTCTCTGAGAAATTCGTTGCAATCGAGATAGAGGCATCGTAGCGCAGTATCACATTAGAATAATTATTATAATTCTCATTTCCGGCACTATCAACCAACCATACATATACTGTATTTAAGCCTTGTGCAGAGATGGTAACATTTTGTGGTGGTGTACCCGTAACCATTCCATTGAAATCATTATTAGACGTTGGTATATTTCCAATTTTGTATTTTAAACTGGTAATACCACTCATATCTCTGGGATTTGTCCAGTTGATTTGAAATTGAGGTGAATTTTTCCATG
>LJUP01000119.1 GCA_001303955.1 Bacteroides sp. SM23_62
CAGCATTGGCAGTATGATGCCACCTACGGAATTGACACAATCCACGACCACCTTCAGTCCCGCTTTTTTAACAATATCCGGATTGACCAGTTCCAGTCCCATGATCCTGTCGATATGCTTCCTGTCATAGCCGGGTACATGGGAGACGTGCCCGATATTTTCGACGGGTGCATAACCATACCTGCCTGCCTCCACAAGTTCCAGTATCCTTTCTCCATCACTGGCAGAAATAAATTCTCCCCGGCTGTTCAACAGTTTCAGTGCGTTCCATTGTCCCGGATTATGGCTGGCCGTAAGGATGATCCCTCCGTCAGCCCCTTCCATCGAAACGGCGATCTCCACCGTAGGCGTTGTGGCCAGTCCCAAATTAAGCACATCCACTCCCATGCCCATCAATGCTCCGTAAACCAGTGTTTCAACCATCTCTCCCGAGATGCGGGCGTCCCTGCCCAGCACAACCTTGAGTCCAGGCTTGTCGGAAGATTCCCTTATCCAGGCTGCATAGGCAGATGTAAACTTTACGATGTCCAGGGGTGTAAGGCCGTCTCCCGGATCCCCGCCGATGGTTCCCCTGATGCCGGAAATAGATTTGATCAGTGTCATGGCACAAAGATGCTAACAACGCAAGAATTTTACAATAATAGAGCCATTCTTTTTCAAATACCATAAGCGTAAAAAAATCGTAAATTTGGCCTTCATGAAAGGGAAAACCAATCCACCCGGACGGCATGCCCCCGCAGCCGTCAGGCTGAACAAGTTTATTGCCAATACCGGTGTTTGTTCGCGAAGAGAGGCGGATACGCTCATCCTGTCAGGATCCATCCAGGTGAACGGCAAAACCATCACCGAACTAGGCACAAAGGTTGGCCCGGAAGATGTGGTCACCCATAAGGGAAAGAAACTCGAGGGAGAAAAAAAGGTATACATCCTTTTGAATAAGCCAAAGGATTGCGTTACCACCGTGAAGGATACACATGGCCGAAAGACGGTCCTGGACCTGGTCAGGGACTGTTGCCCCGAAAGGATCTACCCGGTGGGCCGGCTTGACCGCAATACCACCGGGGTCCTGCTGCTCACCAATGACGGGGCCCTGGCAGATGCACTGACACATCCGTCCTATAACCGCAAAAAAATTTACCATGTTTTCCTGAACAGGAATCTGAAACCCGGTGATCTGGCGCAGATCAGCAACGGACTTGAACTGGAGGACGGTTTTATCAGGCCTGACAGCATACAGTATGCCGATGCAAAAGACAAGCGGCAGGTTGGGATGGAGATCCACTCCGGGAGGAACCGCATTGTAAGGCGGATTTTCGAGCACCTGGATTACAGGATAGAGAAACTGGACAGGGTCTACTTTGCCGGGTTGACCAAAAAGGGGATCTCACGGGGACACTGGAGGCATCTTACGGATAAAGAGGTGGCCATGCTCAGGATGTCCGTTCCGGGCAAAAGTAACAAGAAATCACGACAGGGCTAGCCAATAAAACCAGGGATGCGTAGATCAGTGAAAACCTTTATCATATTGCTGCTCAGCGGCTGGATCCTGACACAGGTATCCGGCCAGGCAGTATCCGGACAGCCGGAGCCGATCAGGGGCAGGATCATTGACAGGCAGACCCGCCGTCCGCTGGCCTTTGTGAACATCACCTACCTTGCCTCCGGACAGGGGACGGTTTCCAATATAGACGGGGCTTTCAGTATTTCCACGGCCCGGGATATTGATTTTTTAAGGTTCAGTTATGTGGGCTATCATCCCAGGTTTATCGGGAAAGGGGACATCCGGCCGGGTGAGAGCCTGCTGATTGAACTGGACCGCAAAGCCTATGACATTGAAGAGGTCACCGTCTTACCCGGCATCAACCCTGCCCACCGCATCATCCGCCTGGCCAGTGCCAACAGGAAACTGAACAATCCGGAACAACAACGGTCCTTCTCCTATGCTTCCTACAGCAAAATGTATTTTACCATGGACATTGATTCCATGTTCCGGAGCAGTAAGGATTCCATCCCAGGCGATGTGGAAAGTGCCCGGCAGGACCTGGAAGAATTCCTCGAAAAACAACATCTGTTCCTGATGGAATTCGTGAGCCAGCGAAAATTCAAACCACCGGATAAGAATAAAGAGGTGGTAACGGCTTCCAGGGTTTCGGGGTTCAGGGACCCGTCCTTCACCATGCTGGCATCCCAGATCCAGTCTTTCAGCTTTTATGATGAATTGTTCATCATCTGGGATAAAAAATACCTGAATCCCATCAGCAGCGGGAGCACCCGTAAATACCTTTTCATCCTCGAGGATACCATGTATACGGAACAAATGGATTCGCTTTTTGTGATCTCGTACCGTCCCCTGAATGGCAGGAATTTCGATGGACTGAAAGGCATCCTTCATATCAATTCCAGGGGATATGCCATACAGAATGTGATTGCTGAAGCAGCAGAGACAGCCGGTATATTCAGGATCAGGATCCAGCAGAAATATGAATATATAGAAGATAAACAATGGTTCCCGGTCCAGCTGAACACTGATATCATCCTCAGTCCCAATAACGCCGAAACAAACCGGGAACCGGTTAAACTGCTCGGGATCGGCAAAAGTTATCTTTCAGACATACGGCTAGACCCGGAATTTTCAAACAGGGAGTTTAACCATATCGAACTGGAGGTGGAGGATGGTGCCCACAAGCAGGACGAGAATTACTGGTCGCAGTACCGGGTGAATCCCCTGACCATGAAAGATTCAAATACGTATCATTTTATTGACAGTGTAGGTGAGCAGGTACACCTTGACCGTACCCTGAAGGTTTTCGAGACTTTTGCCTCAGGCTATATCCCCATCGGGTTTCTGAACCTTGATTACCGGAGCCTGATCCATTGGAACCAGTACGAAGGATTCAGGTTCGGGGCTGCCGCAGAGACCAACGAGAAAATTGCCTGGTGGTTCAGCATCGGAGGAAAGATAGCCTACGGCACCGGGGATAAAGGGCTGAAATACGGGGGACATCTGAAATTGAACCTGAACCACAGGCAGGATGCCTGGCTCAAATTCAAATATGATAATGATGTTGTGGAAACCGCCGGTTTCCGGTTTATTGACAGGCCTCCCATCATTTCTTCAGCCGTATTCCGCAGCTTCCTGATCGCCGAAAAGGATATCATGGAGGAAAAAGCCGTTGTACTGCAATTTCCTGCATTGCGGTATGTGAGGGTCAATACCTATCTGTCCCAGGCTACCCGCTTTGTGACTTCCGATTACCGTTATTTGGTTAACACACCCGAGGGAGAAGAGCATGAGGTGGACCGTTTCCCTGTCACTGAAACAGGGGTTTTACTGAGGTATGCACACAAAGAAAAATTTCTTGAAACCCCGCGGGGGAACAGGCTGTCCCTGGGGACGAGCTACCCCGTTTTGTATGCCAATATCCGGTTGGGACTCCCACTGCTGGGGGGTGAATATGAATATACCAAGTTGGAAGCCAAGATTACCAAGACCTTTGTCAGCAAATCACTGGGAGACACAAAAATTGCCCTGGCCGGAGGCTGGGCTGACAGGGACCTGCCCTATCCGCTGCTTTATGCAGGGATCGGCAGTTACGCTGCATTTACCATCGAGACCGAGCACAGCTTTGCCACCATGCGGCTGAATGAATTTGTTTCCGACCGCTTTGCCAACCTCTATTTCCAGCAGGATTTCGGCAAACTCCTGTTCAGCAGCAGGCGGTTCCAGCCAGGTATAGTGCTTGCCACCAGCGGCGGTTTTGGAAAGCTGTCCTATAATCCCAGCCATGTGAACCTCGACCAGAAATCCTATGAGAAGGGTTATTATGAATCGGGAGTCCTGTTCAATAACTTACTTCGTCAATGGTTTATCGGTTACGGGCTGGGTGTATTTTACCGGTATGGCCCCTATTCCCTTCCAAAAACAATTGATAATTTTGCATTTAAATTCACCATACGCTTTAACCTTTAGCGCATTATGTCACACAGGGCAGGATTTGTCAATATCATCGGGAAACCAAACGTGGGGAAATCCACCCTCATGAATGCCATGATCGGTGAAAACCTGTCGATCATAACCTCCAAGGCGCAGACGACAAGGCACCGTATACTCGGCATCGTGAACGGGGAGGATTTCCAGGTGGTATATTCGGATACACCTGGACTGATAACACCGGCTTACAAACTGCAGGAGTACATGGTAAAATTCGCCCGGTCTGCCTTCACCGATGCTGATATCATCCTTTATGTGACAGATATTGAAGACAGCACGGAGAATGCCGGGGAGATGATCACTCAACTGAATAAACTGAAGATCCCCCTGCTCATCCTGATCAACAAGATCGACCTGAGCCATAAGGACCAGGTCAATACATTGATCACTGACTGGCAGAAGGCTGTACCTGCTGCGACCGTTATTCCCATATCGGCCCTTGAAAAGTTCAACCTGGAGAAGATTTTTATGCTGATCCTGGAGAGTTTGCCGGAATCCCCTCCGTTCTACCCGAAAGATGAATTGACGGATAAGAGTGAGCGTTTTTTTGTGTCAGAGATCATCCGGGAGAAGATCCTCATGAATTACCAGCAGGAAGTACCCTATGCTGTCGAGGTAGCCGTGGAAAACTTCAAGGAATCTGGTAAGATCATCAATATCAGGTGTATCATATATGTTGAACGTGAGTCACAGAAAGGGATCCTGATCGGGCGCCAGGGAAAAGCCCTGAAGAAAGTTGGATCGATGGCCAGGTCTGATATTGAAAAGTTTTTTGGAAAACAGGCCTTCCTCGAGTTATTCGTAAAGGTTAAAAAAGACTGGAGGAATGATGGACGGGTACTGAAACAATTCGGGTACAATCCCACCTAACGGAACAATCATTTATGGGAAATATAGTTGCCATAGTAGGAAGGCCGAATGTAGGCAAATCCACCCTGTTCAACCGCCTGACAGAGAGCAAAGAAGCCATTGTGGATCAGACAAGCGGGGTAACGCGGGACCGGCATTACGGGAAGTCGGAGTGGAATGGCCGGGAATTTTCGGTCATCGATACCGGAGGGTATGTGACACATTCCGGGGATGTGTTCGAGGAAGAGATCCGCAAACAGGTATTGCTGGCACTTGATGAAGCCAGCGTGATCCTCTTTGTGGTTGATGTGGAAAGCGGTATTACCGACCTGGATGAAGCGGTGGCCCATATGCTCCGTAAAATCGACAAGCCTGTGTTGCTGGCCGTTAACAAGGTAGATAACTACGAAAGGCGTTACGAGGCGAATGATTTCTACAGACTGGGACTGGGTGAGATATATCCCATATCCTCCATCAACGGAAGCGGGACAGGTGACCTGCTGGATGTGCTGGTGGAACATTTCTCAGAGGAGAAAGACAGGGAGGGTGAGGGTATTCCCAGGTTTGCCATTGTCGGAAGGCCCAATGTTGGAAAATCAACCCTGATCAATACCCTCATAGGGGAGGAAAGGAATATCGTTACCCCCATCCCCGGGACAACCCGTGATTCCATCCTGACGCGTTACCGTAAATTCAGCCATGACTTTTACCTGATCGATACAGCAGGACTCAGGAAAAAAGGCAAGGTATCGGAAGACCTGGAATTTTATTCCGTATTGCGGTCCATCCGGGCCATAGAAACAGCCGATGTCTGCCTGCTGCTCATCGATGCCACCCGCGGACTAGAAGGACAGGATGTCAACATTCTGCACCTGATCATCCGGAACCGCAAGGGCGTGGTTCTGCTGGTGAATAAATGGGACCTGGTCGAGAAACAGACCAATACCCTGAAGGGATATGAAAAACAGATCCGTGAGAAGTGTGCCCCCTTCCAGGACTTTCCGATCATTTTCATATCAGCCATCCATAAGCAAAGGGTATTCCGGGTGCTGGAGACAGCCATGGAAGTTTTCCATAACCGCACGCAGAAAATTCAGACTGCCGCCCTTAACAAATACATGCTGGAAGCCATCGAAGAACACCCGCCACCTTCCCACAAGGGAAAATATATCAGGATAAAGTATGTCTCACAATTACCTACCCATGCCCCCTCTTTTGCCTTCTATGCGAACCTGCCCCAGTATATCCGCGAGCCTTATAAACGCTTCCTGGAAAACCGGATGCGTGAAAAATTCCGTCTGACCGGCGTGCCCATACAGATCTTCTTCAGGAAAAAATAGGGATTTCAGCAGATAATGAAACTAATATTATTTCGTTGTAAATTTGTAAGCAAAATTAAACGGTAAGTTGAGAAGGATATTATACATCGTGATCATACTGACCCTGGCACTGGCTGGCTGTCCCGCTCCAAGGACACTGCCTGATGTGCCGAGGGTGGAATTCAAGAGTTTCATCCTGGAAAAGAAGATCAATGCGCTGAACCAGGAGATCCTCACCGGGACCCTCACCTTTGATTTTGAGGACGGGGATGGAGATATCGGGTTTGAAGCTTCCCCTGACAGCCTTAATGCACCGGATACAGTCAAATACAATCTTTTCCTGACCCTGCACGAAATGGTCGATGGTGTTTACCGGGAAGTGGATACTTCTGAACTCGGGTCCCCGCCATACTACCGGATCCCGCCACTGGACAGGGAGGGGCAGAACAAAACCCTGAAGGGTGAGATCAGCGTGGATATTGAATATTTTACCATCGATTATGATACCCTGAGGTATTCATTCTACCTGTTCGACCGGGCATACCACAGAAGCAATGTGGATACGACGGACGAGATCATTTTTACGGATTGGAAATAAACCGGGGCCGGTCAGATTTCAATACCCATGAACAATACGTCATCCACCTGGTCATTGTCCTCCTTCCAGATCTCAAAATTGTTCTTGATGTAGTTGTATTGTTCCTCCATGGGTTTCTCATAAATATCCCTCAACATGTTCTTTACCCGGACCATCTTGAATTTTTTACCGAGCGGTCCCCCAAACTGGTCGGGGTAACCGTCTGAGAACATGTACATCTTATCCCCTTTCATCAACTGGTATTCAAAGGTTTCAAATACCTTGTCATCCTTTTCGTATTGTCCCCCTACAGAACTCCTGCTGCCCCTGACATAGGTCTGTTCACCTGAACGGTAAATGATCATGGGCCGCATGGCGGAAGATACCCTCAGGAGTTTGGTCTTCATATCGATTTCCGAGACGATGATATCCATGCCGTCATTGGATCTTTCCGCCTCAATGTTCTGGTTCAGGGCTGACATGATCTCCTGGTCAAGCATCGCCAGCAGGGCCGCCGGTGAATCAACCTCTTTCCTTGCCGTGATATCCTTGATCAGCGTTGTACCGATCATGGACATAAAAGCGCCAGGCACACCGTGTCCGGTCGAGTCTGCGCAGACGATCACAAACTTGTGATCATTCATCTGGTCATACCAGTAAAAATCACCACTCACGATATCACGTGGCTGGTAGAATACAAAGGAACCTGAGAAGGTCTCCTGCAGCTTGCTGATGGGAGGAAGGATACTCGCCTGGATCCGCTGGGCATAATTGATACTGTCTGTAATGTCCTTGTTCTTGATCTCGATTTCTTCCTTCTGCATGACCACTTCACGGGTCCTTTCATCCAGCTTCTTCTGCAGGATCTCCTGGAATTGTTTGGCCTTTCTTTCCCGGTATTTAATGATCACCACAAAGCTGGATATCAGCATCATTATGGTTATGGTAATAAACCACCAGGTCTTCCATATGGGGAGCTTGACCCTGAGCCTGAACTGAACGGGGACTTCCGTACCGACATTTTCGCTGTTGTATGCCATGAGCATGAAGGTATAGGTCCCGTCTTCGATGCGCGGGTACTGTTCATAAACCTCGCTGGTGAGATCGGACCAGTCATCGTAACCATCCAGCTTGTACTGGTAGGTCACTTTCTCGGGGGCCGCATAATTCAATCCTATCCATTCAATCCTGACCTTATAGATGCCATAGGGCAGCACGATGGGTTTGGTAAAATCATATTCCTTATCCGCTATATTCACCGAGATGATATTGGCAAACGGCGGGGTCAGGTTTCTCCTTTCCTTCTTCGTGTCAAACTGGACCAGGCCATCCGAGGTGCCGAACAGGACCACCCCCTCGGTGGTCACCGCCGACGCATTCGGCTGGCAGTCCCCGTTGATCCCGCTCTCGGTCCCATAAGTCACCACAATCCGTCGTTCAAGATCCACCTTGCTGAGCCCAAGCCTGTGCCCGACCCAGATATTGCCCTGCCTGTCATCCACGATACTGTAACAGGCCGCGGACTTCAATCCATTGTAGGTGGAATAATACTCCAGGGTATCGGCCATGAACTGGAAGATCCCGTCATTGGCCGTGGCAGCCCAGAGGTTCCCGTATTCATCTTCCGTGATCGAAATGAATTCAAGCACAACCATATGCTCGGCCGAGATCGAATACTCCTCTTGGGAATTGACAGATACGATACCGTTGCTGCGGGTGGCGATCCAGGCATTCCCCCTGGAATCTACAAATACATCATTGATCCTGTTGTGGGGTATCCTGGGACCGATCCCAAAGCGTTCCATTTTACCCGTTGTAAAATTGATCGAGAATACACCATTATTGGTGGCCATCCAGATGATCCCGCCTCCACCGTCAATGGCATTCACAATATTTTCAAGGGAGTTCTGGGAAATAAAATACCTGGAGATCACTCCCTGCTGTACATTCATCCGGTAGAGGCCGCTGTTTCCCGTACCAATCCATAAATAACCGTTTTCGTCCTCGAACAGGGCGGTGATTTTATCCCGGGGGAGTCCGTTTGCGGGACCGTATTCCCTGATGGTGGACTGCAAACCCGTGGTATACCTGACCAGTTTGCCGCTGCCGGCCATCCAGAATCCTTCTTCATCGGCAAGCACAGCCGACAGGGTAGTCCCGCTCTGATCCTGATAATCATGGAAGGTCAATGCCTCGTCGAAAAGCCCGGCCAGCCCGTTTCCGTATGTACTGATCCAGAAATTCCCTTCCAGGTCCTGGAAAACCTCCGTAATATACTTGAATCCCAATCCATTGTGTTCGCTGAAATTGATGAATTCCGTAATGGTCATATCATCCGGACTGACTGCCAGCTTGTATACGCCTTCCCCGCGGGTGCTCAGCCAGAGGTAACCGTCCCGGTCGATGGTGATGGACAGGATGGATGTATACTTTAACATCTGATCATCCCCGATTTTCTCAACAGCGGAAGACGCGGCATCGCTTTCATCAAATCTCAATGCATAGAGCCCTTCATCCTGTGATCCGATCCAGAAAAGCCCTTCCTGTCCACCCTGGACGATGTCCGTGATCCGGGCAGAGGGGATGGCCGAGATCCTGGACCGGTAAGTGATGGTATCAGATGTAAAATCATAGCCATAGAGATGCATTCCGTCAAAGGCCCCGACGAGCAATTGCCCCGAAGGCGTAAAACTGATAGAAGAGATCAGTTTCCGGTTGAAGGGCTCCTGGATAATGTCGACCCCATGATCCTCACCAATGATGATCAGTCCCTGGTTCTGGGTGGCAAACACGATGCGACCGTCCGGATCTTCCGCGATATCGTTGATCGTGCTGTTGATGCGTTCTCCGGTATCCATTACCAGGAAGCCATTGCCGTCATAAAGCGTAATGGAACCATCATTATGGCCAAACCACAGGTTGTCCCTTGAATCCCGATAGCTTTTTTTGACAAAGGCATCCGGAAGGGAATCTGCCTCAAAATCCCCGTCAAATTCAAAACCGTTGTCCCTGCAAAGCCCCTCTCCCGTCCCCAGCCATATATATCCCCTTGCATCCTGGTTAACGGTGTAAACAAAGGGGTGGCAGATGCCTTCCTCGATCCCGTACTGCCTGAACTTGTAGTTCTGGGCATCCAGTAAAGCCGTTGTAGCAAGGTAGAGGGTGAAGCTCAGGAGGACGGATACTTGCTTCATTTTGAATCCGGGTTAGCTGCTAATTTGATGATCTTTTCTGTGGTGTTACGCCTATGGAATATTTATACTTCGGAACCCCGCCGATGGGTATTACGAAAAAGGGCATATATTCACCATATTGGTTTTGTACCGTAATAACCACATTATTGTTACGTACGGCAGGGGATTTTTTCTTGTGGAATTGCAGGTCCAGTGATTTTGTGGCCTCCCCTTCCAGCACGGCGAATTCATCTTCACTCCAGTGATCTTCGCCTGAAATGGGACTGATCTGTCCCCTGCGTGCAAAGGAGACGATCCTGATCAGGCCGTCATTGTCCCAGTCAAAATTCCGTTGTTTCACAGATATGGCCCGGTCATCAATGAATGGATAGATATGGGATACCTCATTGGGATTATTGTGCATCCTGAATGAGTATTCATAGGCAAATGCATTCCCTCCTTCCACATCCCGGTTGTTATCGGGATCAGTGGTAAGGTAAAACCTGTACATATTCCCGTCATCTCCTTCCACTCCTTCCACGATGATCTTGAAAACATACTCCTGCCAGTCATCTACAAACTCGCCTTCTGTCGGATTGAAGGGCCCGAATGTATACCAGCCGTTATCATACCTGGAATCATCGCCAAAGGTTTTGAATGCCAGCAGGTTCCCGCTTTTATAATTGCCTTCCGGATTAATGCCCTTGGCATCATCCGGCTCCCAGCAATCTTCTCCACCGAATATCTCAAAGGATGTCCGGGTATCAAAAAAACCATTGATCTCATCATGGTCCCCGCCACAATCCGGGTCCCAGATCCGTATATAAACGGGATCCGTATGTTCCTTCGGGATCCTGAAAAAGAAAGTCAGGCTGAAATCATCGTCCCCCCACGAAGTTTCTGCCTTGTCCCCGAAAGTCATCAGGTAGGGAATGTTTTCATCACTGGCAGGAACAGGCTGTGCACCGGCATGATGGGCAAAACTGACCAGCAGCAGAAGGATCATATTTTTGGCTAAAATGTCCATTATTTATCAGCCTCTGATATCAAGGGGCAAAATCCGTGCAAATTTTTTATTCAATACTAAAATAGTCAATGATGACAATGTTCATTCATTGATTTATCAACAGTTAGCTCATCCGCATCAGGTTTATTTACGGAATGTGGAAGAAAAAGTTTGATCCATTTTATAAAATGGTCTTACCCGGGAGGTTCCTTGGTGCTAGTTTTCCGGTCTGACGGCCGTTATGTTTTCTTCCCGGGGAATAACCACAACTTCTTTGAATGAACAGGCTTTCTGAACTTCATCTGGTGTATCGGCAATGCTGGTAACACCAAGGCTGACCTTATATTTACCGGGTTTATACCAGGCATGTGTAACCGTTGAATCAGAGACCCAGGTCAGATCACCCATATCCCAGTAATAACGGTCGATCTGGAAATCACCCAGGTTGGTCTTGTGCCCGTCCATCGCAATGGTCTCATTTACAAAAATGGTATCCGGTGCGGTAATGTATACCTGTTCAATATCTACGATATTCAGCTCATAGGTAGCCTCGTTGAACATCACTTCCCCGGAAATCATGTCAATCACATTCAGCTGAATATTGTAATCCCCGGTTCCACGGAAGCAATAATCTACTGATTCCTGTCTGAATCTTTTGTCTTCAATCAACCATTCATACATGAAATTTGTTGTATCCAGGTCCATTGTCCCGGCCTCATAAAATGTAAAGCAGTAATTGTTTTCTTTCTGAAGCCTGCAGGAATCGAATGCCGGGATATTCAGTCTGAATTCATAGATGCTGTTGCTTCGGGCCCTTTCCCTGTTGGAGGTCAGATAACCCCTGGTATGGGCCGTATCCAGTGCTACAAAATAGCCCTCATTGCGGCGGGTGTTAAGGGGGGGCGGCAGGTTTACGGGTGTGATCCACTGTCCCTCCACATTTTCTGTATAAAAGATATCATATCCTCCCTGTCCGGGGTGATCATTGGAGGAAAAGTACAGGCGTCCGTTTTCATGGTATACCGGATATATTTCATGCCTCCGTGTATTCACTGCCGGTCCCAGGTTAACCGGATTCCCCCATGCATTCCTCTCCATCGTACATACATAAATATCAAATCCACCCTCACCGCCAGGCATATCGGAGGCAAAAAACAGCATGGTCCCATCTTTGCTCAGGCTGGGATGGATCAGGTTGATGGCAGGATCATTATACTGGAAAGGCTGGATACCTGTCCATTGTCCCCCGGCATAACCGGCAAAATAAATGCCTGCCTTGGCCATCGCGTCTTTGCTCCCCGCATCGTAATTCCGGGTGAAAAACATGCGGTTCTCCCTGGCATTGAAGGTCACCCAGCCTAGGTTGATATTCACATCCGACAGTTCACTGGCGAAGATCATGGGCTCTGACCATTCATTCTCCCCCAATGGCCTGACCATAAACAGATTTGCAGCGAACTGGTTCCTTTCCCCCGTGGAGATCTTTCCGAATTTGATGCGCTTCTCTGCCGTAAACACGATATTCCCCTGGTAGGGAATGGGCGCATACTCATAATACTCACGGGTGGAAAACCCGGCCCTTTCCACGATAAATACCTCCTGCGCCCGGCACAGATCATGGCCGAGGATGAGCAGGAAGAGAATCCAGATAGATGTAAAACCTGTTTTCATGATTACCAGAAATATCCGGGACTGATAACTTTTAATTTCTTATTATAGACCAATCTCAGTAAAACTTCGTGTGACCCGCTGGTGAAGCCGGTCAGGTCACCGGTCGGGAACTCATATGCATAACCCACCCTGAGCCATTTCTGGAACTGGAACTCCGCAATGCCCACAATGCCATTCGGCTTGTAGGAAGCACCCAGCCATAACATATCATTGAGCAGGATGAAGTTCACGGTGGCCTGGTAGACCAGCGGGGAATGCTTTGTATAGGTGACCAGGGCGGATGGTTTGATCCTCAGGTTATCGGAAGCGGTAAATATATAGCCCCCGATAAAAGTATAATTATAGTTGGCCACATCATGATCGAAGCTATTGGAGCCGGAGGGCGGGAAAAAGAAATCCGGGATGGACAGCCCTGCATAATAATCCGCCGTGAACCAGAAAACGCCCAGTCCGAAATTCGGGAACCAGCGGCTTTCGTCCACCTGTACGGGATCGGTTCTGTATTTGTCCCTGAAATCAGCCCTGGTCAGCCTGCGGCTGTAATTATTCACCCCGGCCCTGAGTCCGAGTCCCAGTTTCCCCTGCCCGATCGGGATCCTGTAATTATAGTAGCCATATACATTCGTATTGGTGTTCACCCCGTAGGTCGACGTTGTTGCGAGTCCCCCGAGTGCCACCCTTCCTTTCAGCCAGCTGATGGGCGAATCGAATGATATGGCCATAAGGTTCCCCGCGCCTGGCATACCGGCCCAGTTGTTACCATACATCAGAGAACCGGACATGGCTTCCTTGGTACCAGCATAGCCGGGATTGATGAGCAGGGTGTTCATCATGTACATGTTCACAGGAGTGTAATGCTTGGTGTTCTGTCCCCGTACAAACGGAATGATCATCAATAAGCTGGCTGATATGATTAAAATTTTTCTCATGCCTATTGTTTGGGTCTTACCAGTTCTACGTAACCCTTGTACTGGTATGTTTGTCCAGCGTATTTCACTTCCAGGACATAAAAATACGTGCCATCTGCCGCCTCATCCCCGCCATCGAGCCGTCCATCCCACCAGTGGTCCTCGGTAAAGTCCACCCCCGGTTTCTTTTCGATGCTGTGTATGATTACTCCCTGGCGGGTGAATATACGCATTGTGAACTCATCCGCATGATCCAGTCCATCGAGTATAAAATGATCATTGATGCCGTCATAATTCGGTGAGAAGGCAGTATACTGGGCAATATCCCTTCTTTCAATGCGGATGGTCTGGGATGTAACCGGACAAATAACATTCGAAACCTCCCAGCGGAATATATTCTCATCGGGGTTGTCCAGGTCCGTATCTCCAAAGGATACCAATACGTTCGGGTTATGAATGTCATTCTGATCCATCTGGGCCGTTCCGCTCTCGTGCGTCCATGTTCCCTGTCCCGCTGTAGGAGCATCTGCCCACAACGGGGTGTGCGGAGCAAAGTACAGGGTGGAATCCAAACTCCGGACAGCTGCTGGATCCGGTTCTTCATAGAGTACGACCAGGGTATCGCTGCTTTCAACCGTACAGCTTCCATTGAGCTCGGACCAGCGGAGGATGGTCTCTGCCTTGTCCTGCCCTTCCGGGAAGGTGGTCGACATCTCTGTTTCGATGCTGGTTGAATCCGCAAAACCAAAACCGGGATTAACGGCGGACCACCATCCCGTGGCCGTAGGGCTGATGGCAGAATCGGCTTCCAGCAACAATGCCGGTTCAGGCTTTCTGCTGATGCGGGCCGTGGGGGTGGCGGCCGGTATATCATCCTTATAGCTGGAACATATATTGCCATCGATCAGGCCGGTGATGGTGATCGCATAATCGGTAATGGACGCCGTATACAACGGAACGGTAAAAATCCCGCCGGAGGTCACGGATGATCCGGCACTGTCACCGGCCGTCTTATTGTACAGGACCACGAATGGCGGAGTACCGGTCAGCTGAACCGGTATGTCAAACATTACCGGGGTGATCCCGTCATAACATTCCACCAGGTGGTCGACAGGCTGCAGGACAATGGTGGGCCTCGGGTTTACGTTGAGGGCAACGGAATCCGTAACATCATGACAGGCGCCTGACCGGACATGCCGCCTGTAATAGGACCTGACGGTCAGGTCATCGGTAATATAGGTACTGTCTGTATTGGGACTGTTGTCCTGGGGTGCATCCTCCCAGCTTTGTGCCCCGGTATTGAATCGCTCCCAGCGGAAGGCGTAAACTGTTTCATCTCCACCTGTCAGCACCAGGCTCCCTGTACCCGTGATGGAATCCCCGATGTTCTCACAGGCCTCAGCCGTGGGGAAACCTCCGTTGATGATGTTGTTCCCTATATCATTTTGCACAACCACGGCCAGTATATTGCTGGTATCAATGCAAACCCCTGATTCAACGATCCTGCTGTAATAGGTGGTATCTGTCAGGGATGTTGCCTGGTAGCCAGCCTGGTCGTTCACCCCGCCGGCATTTTCCCACACGGAGGTGCCGGATCGGGATTTCCAGCCGTAGGTGTAGGTCCCGATACCGCCACCCACCGGAGATCCATCCTGCGTAAAAGGCATGGGCTGGGTATTATAGCATACCGTATCATGGTTGGTAACCAGGTTGTTCAATATTTTCGGATGCACATTGTAAAAGGCGGCCGAACTTGTATCCCAGCACTCACCGGAATGGACAATCCGCCTGAACCAGGTGGTATCCGAAAGGGGTGCCGGGACATAAACCGCCTCGTTCCCGTCTGTTGACGGTGTCCAAACGGACTGATCCAGGCTCTCCTCCCAATGGTAAGCATAAACCATACCATCCCCCCCTCCGATGTCCATGGCCGGACGGATCGACCCGGGATCAGTCCCTTCGCATACCAGTGTATCCATTGGCTCCAGCAGGTTGTTGAAGATCTCAGGATGTACCTGTATGGCAATTACATTACTGGTATCCAGACAGGCATCCTGTGCCGGTCCGCCGGAGCTGGCTACCCGCCGGTAACGGTGGGTTATTGCAGTATCCAGTATACCCGGGTAGAAATCCATGTCCGTACCCTGTTCAATCCAGCTGTCGAAACCAATTTTCAGCTGCCAGGAATAAACATATGTGTTGTCTCCCCCGCTGAGCGCACCGCCGAACAGGCTATCCGCCCTTGTATGCTGGCAGATAAGCTGATCGTCCGTGATCTGGTTTCCGCTGATGGTATCCAGTACCTGGACGGTCAGTGAATCACTGTAATGGGTGCATGCACCCGAGGTGACTTTCCTCCGGAAATAGGTTGTTTCCTGCAGTCCGGCAGGATGCCTGTAACCGGCAGACGTACTACCCGGTAAGGATGCCCACCCCCCCGCTCCGGTCCGGTTCTCCCAGCTGTAATAATAGAACATTCCATCACCACCGATGGGGACTGTCCCGGTCATGCTATCCGGTTGTACATCCCAGCATATGATCTCATCCGGGGATAAGACATTATTGCTGATTGTATCATGCACGTAGATGGAAACTACTCCGCTCGTATCCCTGCTTAGCGTATCGGTTGGCGTAACCACCCTTTTGTAATAGGTGGTATCGAAAAGGGGTCCCGGTGCATAATCCTTCTGGTCATTGGTGCCCGGTGCCGGAGCCCAGCCGCTGCC
>LJUP01000120.1 GCA_001303955.1 Bacteroides sp. SM23_62
CAATAATCATGGGAAACAAGCAAACCCGACGGCATTTCCTGGTCCAGGGATCCCAGGCCGGGATTTCATGCTGCCTGCTTATGTGCGGGGGCAAGCTGCTGGCCATGCCTGCATCCGTTGAAGACCTGCCGGATCTGAAAGAGCTGACCTATTGCGGCTACAAATGCAGCATGGAATGTATACTGTATAAAGGAACCCGGAACGATGATGAGGACCTGAAAAAGAAGGCATACGAGGAATGGGGCATGAAAGAAAGATATGGTGTCGAATATGAACCGGAGCAGATTTTCTGTCATGGATGCAAGAATGCGGAAAAACCCCAGTCCCTCGTCGTGCAAAAATGTACCGTACGCGCATGTGCCATCGAAAAAGAACATGAGTGTTGTATCCAGTGCAAAGAACTGGCAGACTGTGATGAAGATCTCTGGATGAGATTTCCGCAATTCAGGGAGAAGGTACTGGAAATGCAGGCAGCCTATTTCAAGGGCTGAGGTGAATAACTTCCTTGCAGCAGTAATACCATTCTTCTTATATTTAGGACTGTCATACCTGACATGGCAGCCGGGGAAAGAAACATAGGGATCAAACTGGACAAACGGGCGTTTGAGGAACTGTTCAGGTCCTTCTTTCCTTCGCTGGTATTATTTGCACAGAAATATGTTCCCGACCAGGATACTGCCAAAGAAATTGTACATAATGTCTTTTTAAACCTGTGGGAAAAACGGCAGCAGCTTGATACCAGTTCCCCTTTGAAATCATATTTATTCACATCGGTACACAACCGATGTCTGAATTATATACGGGACCAGAAAAAGTTTGACAGGGACGAAACCCTTTTTCAAAAACTTGACAGTACGGCCTTCATTGATGGTGTTGACCGGTTGGAGGAACAGGAGCTTGAACAACGGATCTATGATGCGTTGCAGTCACTTCCGGAAAAATGCAGGGAGATCTTTATGATGAACCGTTTTGAGGGACTGAAATATGCCGGGATCGCGGAGAAATTGGGCATTTCGGTTAAAACCGTGGAAACACAGATGTCAAAAGCCCTGAAAATACTCAGGGAGAAACTGATAGACTATCTAGGAATGGTCATTCTGTTCATATTGACACACCTAAACTGATCCGATGAATAATGCACACAAAAAACCTTCATAAACCGGGTAAGGGTAGAACTGCTTTCGTGTGTGTAATGATTGGAGGAAAAAATGGAGAAGAAGGATAAAAATATAGGCATTGAGCTGATTACCAGGCATCTGTCAGGTGAATCAAATGCTGCTGAAGAGAAGGAATTACAGCACTGGCTGGCAGCCGATCCTGATCACATCACACTTCTGGACCAGTACTCTTCTCTCTGGGAAAAGCTTGGCAGGGTTCAGTCTGTAGCCGGAATTGACCTGGATGCTGAGTGGCATATCCTTGAATCCAGGATGGCAGAGGGTGAAAAGATGATCACCCTGCAACCTGGCCGGAAAAGGAGGGCCAGTTTCTATACCGGACGGATCGCCGTAGCAGCCATGCTGGCAGTGATCCTGACTTTCAGCGGGATCTACCTTGCCAGCAGGTTCGGGTACCGGACCCTGGCCACCACGGCCCAGCCGGAAGAGCTTGTGCTTCCGGACGGATCAACGGTAACCCTTAATCATTTTTCGAGCCTGAAATATCCCAGGAGATTTGCCGGGGAGATACGCAATATTGAACTGGACGGGGAAGGGTTTTTCGAGGTGGAAAGCGATCCGGATCATCCTTTTGTGATCAAAACCCGGGATGTGGACATCAAGGTACTGGGGACATCGTTCAATGTGAATGCATACAGGGAAAATGCGGCCGTAGAGGTGATCGTGAAGACAGGTGAAGTGGCAGTTACCAGGCATGGAGACATTCCAAAGACCATCATCCTGAAACCGGGCAACAAGGGTGTATATAAAAAGAATAACGAAACCCTTAAGATTACCCGGGAGATTGACAGGAATTACCTGGCATGGAAAACAAGAAATTTTGTCTTCGAGGACCAGACCCTGTTTGATGTCAGCCAGCAATTGAACAAAGTTTATCAGGCAGAAATCATCATAGCATCCGATTCACTGAAAGAGGCAAGGATCACCACAACATTCAATGATCAGTCCCTCGATGCCATTCTCAATGTGCTGTCAGCAACCCTTGACCTGGATGTACGTAAAAGCAACGGACAAATAATACTGTCAGAAACCAATTAGATTTACTGCCTATGCTGACGGCAAGGCATGTCATACAATGCTTGCTAATCATCTGCCTTGGTATGGCCAGCGCATTTGCCCAGCCTGACCTGTCCAAAAAGATGTCCATGAACGTCATCGGCGGCCGGCTGGAATATGTACTCCAGGAAATCAGCAAAACAGCCGATGTGGAATTATCCTACAGTTCAAAAAAAATTGACCTTTCGCAAAATGTTTCGATACAGAAAACAAATGCCTCCCTGGCAGAGATACTCAATGAACTGGTAAGGCAGGCCAATCTGGATTACATGATCGTGGAGGATCACCTGGTCATTAAACCGGGAAAACGTAAAAAGCAGATTCAGCCCGAAGGGCCCTTTCATTATACCCTCAGCGGGTATATCCGGGAAGCCGAATCTGATGAGGTACTGATCGGTGCAACGGTGTATGTAGCCGATCTGGGTAAAGGGACCATTTCCAATGAATTCGGATTTTATTCCCTGACCCTGCCTTCAGGATCCTATTCCATCAGGTTTTCCTATATCGGGTACCAAACCATACGCTGGCAAACAGATCTGCTGGCGGACCAGGTGATTGATATGAAACTGGGACTGGAACCCTCGAAGCTGGAGGAGGTCAGGATCATAAAAATAGATGACGAGGTGGACCTGGCACAGATACGTACGGGAAATGTAAACCTTGAACCCCGGTCGGTGGAGCGGATGCCTGCTTTCCTGGGAGAACAGAATGTGATCAAGGCCCTGGATGCCATCCCCGGGATCACCCTGCAGGGTGACGGATCAACCCTTTTCTTTGTACGCGGGGGGAACAAGGACCAGAACCTGATACTGATCGATGATGCCCCGATCTACAATCCGGCACATTTCCTTGGCATATTTTCAACGTTCATACCGGAAGCCATCAAAGACATCAATATTTACAAGGGGGATATTCCGGCTGAATACGGTGGAAGACTCTCCTCACTCATTGATGTCAGGACAAAGGACGGGGATGTGAACAGGACCATTGTGAACGGGAGCCTGGGACTGGCGACAGCCAAGGTTGCCGTGGAGGGACCCTTCCGGAAAGGAAAAAGCTCCTATTTTGTCTCTGGCCGGACCTCCTATATAAAATGGTATGTACAGCAGTACATCCCGAGTATGGAGAGGTTCTATTTTACAGACCTGAATGTGAAATTCAATTTCCGGCTCAGTCCGAAAGACCGCCTATACCTTACCGGATATGCCGGCAGGGATTATTTCGTGCTGGGAACATCCACGGGCAATGGCTCAGGTATCAGCTGGCAAAACCTGGCGGGTACCATACGGTGGAACCATCTCTTCTCAGATAAACTATTCTCGAATACCACCCTGTACAGCAGTAAATATGATTATAATTTTGTCATTAATGTCACGGAGGATGATTACTGGAATTCGCATATTGCCAATCTCAGCCTGAAAACCGATTTCTCCTGGTTTGCCAGTCCGGACATTACCCTGCGGTTTGGCGGCAAAGTCACACGGCATAATTTCAATCCGGGGAACATGGAGATTAATTCCGATCCCGGCTATTATAACATCCCGGTTGTCCACCGCAGGATAGCCCGGGAATGGACACTGTACCTGAGTAATAATCACAGCATAACACCAAGGTTTTCATTGCGTTACGGCCTGCGGCTCGGTATCTGGCAAAACATGGGTGAGACGACAGAATATGTGTATGATAAATGGTATAATCCGACTGACACGCTCGTCTATGGCGCCGGTGAAGTCTACAACACCTATACCCGCCTGGAACCCAGGATCGGTATGACTTACCAGGCCGGAAGGAGCACTTCTCTCAAGGCTTCTTACAGCCGGACTGCCCAGTACCTGCAACTGGTGACCAATTCAATATCCCCGTTCACCACCCTGGAGGTATACCTGCCCGCTGCTCCCAATATCCGGCCCCAGATGGCAGACCAGTATTCGGTTGGATTCTTCCAGAAATTCCGCAAGGCGCATCTTGACCTGATCCTGGAAGTTTTTACCAAGAAAATGCAAAACCAGATCGATTATGCGGACCACGCCTATATGCTTCTGAATCCCCACATTGAGCAGGAGTTGAGGTTTGGAACCGGGGAAGCATATGGATTCGAGGTGCTGCTGAAAAAATACCAGGGGCGCCTGAACGGCTGGATCGGATATGCCTGGTCCAGGTCCTGGAGGCAAATTGATGACATCAATAACAATGATCGCTACAGGGCGGCGTGGGACCGCCCCCATGATTTGAGCTTTTATCTTTCATACAATGTATCCGATAGGTGGACTATTTCCATGAACTGGCTTTATATGACCGGCTTCGCCTTCAGTTCTCCCACCAGTTTTTACCAATACAATGGTTATACAGTCCCCATCTATGAGAAGAAAAACAACGACCGGTTGCCGGATTATCACAGGCTTGATATCAGTACGGAGTTCCAGATAAACCAGAAGCCGCAACGTTACAGCCACAGGATAAGGCTGACCCTTTTCAACCTGTACAACAGGACCAACCCGATCGCCATAAATTTCAACAAAACACTGTACGCCAACGGGGATCCGGTGGTACCGGGAAAGCTTTATCCTCCCCCGGAGCTGTTTGCGACCCAGAAATATCTTTATGGCCTTGTCCCGGCCATCAACTACATTTTCACATTCAAATGAAACAAAGTACCAACATATCATCCATTCTATTACTCCTGCCATTGATCTTCATATCCTGCGAGGAAAAAACAGACTGGGAATTGGATACAAATGAGCCGAAGATGATCGTGGTTGAAGGCGTTTTAACCAATGAAAGGAAGGCCCATGAAGTCAGCATATCCAGGCCCATGACTGATCTTAACGGCACCCCCCAACCCATTAGTGGGGCCCTTGTCGCCATCTGGGAGAGGGATCAGGCAAATAATTTCAAAGCTCACAGGCTGCACGAGGTCCAGCCCGGTCGATACCTTACAGATTCAACCGTAAGGGCGGTTTTTGGCAGACTTTATATGTTGTTTATACTATACCAGGGACAAGAATACTCCGGACGCTCTTACCTGGTGCCGGTAGACCAGCTGGAACCATTAAGATATCACCAGGTTCCGGGGAAAGAATTATGGTATGAACTGAATTTCAGGGAAACGGACCGTCCATCCATGGTAGAGATCAGCCTTAACTGGGGACACCTGATCGGGTTCCGAAATCTTCCTGCGGAACAGACCCGGGCCCGGATTGTTTATTATACGGTAAAATCCATTGATGTCAATAAAATCTTCAGACCGGCCAAGGAAAGGGTGCCTTTCCCTGTCGGGACCAGGGTATACCGGAGACAATACTCCATGAACGAATCCCAGGAGGAATTTGTCCGGACCCTCATGGCTGAGACGGAATGGAGAGGGGGACTATTCGATGTACAGCCCGGAAATGTGCGGACCAACCTGTCGGAAGGGGCTGTGGGCTATTTCTCAGTCTCGCAGGTTGTGGCCGACTCCAGTGTCATCCTGCCGCTGAATTAGGCACTGCAAAAATCAACAATACTCCATTTTTTTCCGATTGCCTGTCAGGGTAAACAGCCACACCTGTGTGATACTGTTGAAATCAATCCATAATCTGAAATTTAAAATCTAATAGTCATGAAAAAGATAAGTTTCTTCTTAATAACCCTCATTACCGCAGCAACCCTGTTTTTTGTTGGATGTACCAAGGACATCGATCTGGAAACCCCGGACAACAACACCATACTCCCTGATAACTTTGCAGTGGATATTCCAACCGCACTGAGTTATGAAAGCAACCTGAAAAGTGCCAGTGAGATTGATACCCTCAAGGGAAATCATATTTACGCCCACCTGCGCAGCTTTATCCGTGTGGGTGACAAGGGAGCCGAGATAGTGCAGGATATCATCCGCTCCATCAGGCGCTACGAGATCAACAGGCCCATGGAAGTCACTTTCGAAAGTGATGATGACGGCCGGGTCAAGCACCTGGTCGTGGTCAAGGATTCGGAATTTGACGGCCAGGTATGGGAATTCCAGCTTACCATCACAGATGCCGACTCGGAAGGGAATGATGACGGAGGCAAGGCCCTGCAGGTATTCTGGAACAGGAGTCCCATTAAAGGAATGGCCATTCTCAAGCCCTACAACATTGACAGGCTGAATAATGCAGCCATGGGGGATGCCATGTTCAGGATCGATTACAGCGAAGAGGATCTTTTCTACGATGCCGCCATGCTGGTATATGCGGCCGGATTGCCAATGCCCACTCCGCTGGAGAATCCCTTTGCGCTGAAGGCACTCAAAATGTTTGCCGGAAAGAAGGGTGATGTCATTGATGTATACGGGAATTCTGACCACCCCAATGCCATCCTGATCTCTGGCACACCGGGATTCAACTGGGCCTTTGTAGCCGCCGGAAATGAAGTTAAGGACATCGGGGTAGCCGAGGTTGGCCTGCCCCCCAGCAACCTGGATGAGCCCAGCCGAAGCAAATTGCTGGGATACTACGCCATCGGTGAAGTCTTTGAAAGGGAGATCAAAGCCGTATGGGGAAACCAGGTACCACAGGATGTTATCGACGCCTACCTGGCCAATACCGAGGCTCCAGGATACTTTGACAGCCACGGATTTGTATCGGCGGGTATGTCTCCGGGTGATGAATATAATGAGCTTGATGTCAGGCTCCCTGACATGAGCCCTTACAATCCCAAGGAAGTCGGAAACCTTACCATAGCATTCAAACAGCAGTAAGATCACAGGGTAGATTGCCATTCCATGTGCAGTCTGAAGACCGCTCCGCGAGGGGCGGTCTTCTCTTTTGATCAAAACCTCCAAAAGCAAATGGAAGCAGCATGTAATTTTCTCCCACCTTATTTATAAGTATTTTGAATACAGGTACAAAACCCATGGTACTTTCCTGCACTGGGAGCCTGATATTATGCCGGATCAAAAACACTTGACCACATGGGAATCCGGAGCGTGGTTTATGATCTCCTGAGATGGACTGTAATTATTTATTCCAGATTCAGGAACTCGCTTATCTTCTCATTGACATATTCAGCATGCTCAACTGAAATTAAATGCCCCGATTCCAATATTTCAATCTGTATATTGGGAAAGTCCCGTGCGGTTTGCATGGCAAAATCTGCATCACCTACAATCCTGTCATCGGTGCCCAGGAACAATAAGACCGGCAGGGTCATTTCTTTCTTCTGGCCCATTGTCATAGGTACGGGCCTGGCAACTGAGGGTATGGTCCCCTCCATGATACAATTGAACCAGTCACCATATTTCCGGTTTACATATTCATCCTCTCCCAGGGCCCATTTTGTGACACGATCCCTTACGAACTGGAAAGGATACATCGAGGCTATGGATAGCATCATGATACTGCCACCATTCAGCTGTGTCAGTCCCATGGGTCCAAACAGGGCAAGTGATTCCACCCTCTCCGGATGGTAATAAGCATAATTCATGATGATAAAACCGCCATTTGAAGCCCCGAAGACCGGTGACCGATCAACGCCAAGTGAGTCTGAAATCCGGGCATATAGACCGGCTATTTCCTTTCCGTCTGCATGGTATACCATGGGATCATCCAGTATGCTTTTATTCCCCTCCCCGATGTTGTCAATACTGTATATCCTGTAATGGTTAATGAGCGGCTCAAGGTTTTCGGCCCATGAGTGAGCTCCCATGGATGCGGCATGGACCATTATCAAGGGAGGATTATCTTTCGGGCCACAGGCCAGCACATGAACTTTGCCGAAATCAGTATCGATATAAATATCCTCGGTTTCCGCGGGCCAGTCCCTCATCATTTCGCCGTAAATCTCCATCAGGTTTTCCCTGTGTAATTCTGATAAATAAATGCTGGACTTGGGTTCCATCCCAAAGAAAACTGAATTGACAACCAATAGGAGTACGATAAAAAAGACCCTGGAAATAAAGGAAACAGTCCGGTTCCACTTTTCCCTGTTAAAGCCCGGCCAGTAAGCAAGGGATGCTACTACCATCAAAAGGATCAAGGTCTGGGCATATGATTTGCCCATGAAGGTGGCAAAAGAGAACAACACCATGCCGGCAATAATGATCCACCGGATGATGTTAGCAAGGATCCTTAGTACGGATTTCATGATGTGATATTTTAATCAATCTTCGAAAATCGAAGACGGCCAGAAACCATTGAAAAGGATGGCGTAAAAGATGATCAGGTTTACGGCAATGGCCCCCGCCTTGTTGAAAAACAAAGCCAGTGCTTTCGGGAATAAAATCAGTCCCAGCGTGGAAAAAATCGCACAGGCCATGGCCATCGAGGTCCACTGTGCCCCGGGTCCCAGCAGGCCTATAATACCCAGGGCAGCAAAAATGCCGAGTACACCGGCGGCAAGGTATAGCACCAGGCAGATCAGTTTGTTCCATTTCTCTCCCAGCCCCTTGAGAAGCCAGGAAACAGTCGATGTTGAACTCCGGAATTTTACCCCGGAACTGCTGACAACACCCTGCAAGTGTCCGATACCATGGACCAGAAGGACGATGAAGGCAATCAGTTTTAAAGTTTTCGTTGACATGGGCTTTTCTGATAGGATGTTTGCTTTGAAATTGAACATTAAATTTAAATATTTGTTATAAAATAGGAAAGAAGGAAAATGAGCAAGAAAATCGTACTTTCCAGCCTAATAATTTGGATAGCCATGACTACATCTTCGGCACAATATAAAACACTCTATGATTTCAAGGTCTCCACCATTGAAGGAGAGGATTACGATCTGTCCCAACTCAGGGGAAAGAAAGTGCTGATCGTCAATACCGCTTCCAAATGTGGTTTTACACCCCAGTATGAGGGTTTACAGGAGCTCTATAAAAAATACGGCGATGGAGATTTTGTGATCATCGGGTTCCCGGCCAATAACTTTATGAGGCAGGAACCCGGTTCGAATGAAGAAATCAAGGAATTCTGCACCATCAATTACGGGGTGACTTTCCCGATGATGGCCAAAATATCCGTTAAGGGTAAGGACATGCATCCCCTTTACCATTGGCTCACGCAAAAGGAATTAAACGGTTTTAAAGATTCCAGCGTAAAATGGAATTTTCAGAAATACATGGTGGATGAAAAGGGTAAGCTGGTAGGCATATTACCTCCTAAAACCAAACCTCTCTCCGAGGAGATTGTCAACTGGGTCACAGAGGAATGATCCTGCATTCCGTTCAACCCATGACCTTTTCTGGTTCATTTTTTCTTAATTTTAGGGTGCCATCGTTCCTTAAACCTGTCCATCATGACGAAACTTATGAAAATCGTTGCGCCCGGTCTGCATATGCTACTGGTCGCATTACTTTTTTCCTGCCAGTCCGGCGAACTGCCCGAAAAGCCCAATGTGCTGTTCATTGCTGTTGATGATCTGAGGCCCGAGCTGAATTGTTACGGCCGAAACCAGATCCATTCACCCAATATTGATGCCCTGGCTGCGGAAGGGCTGCTTTTCCAGCAAGCCTACTGCAATATACCTGTTTGCGGCGCCTCCCGGGCAAGCCTGATGACCGGGATCCGGCCCACCATCAACCGGTTTATAACCTATTATACATGGGCGGATAAAGATGCCCCCGGCATTACAACACTTCCGGGTCTTTTCAGGGAACATGGATACCATACCATTTCCAACGGGAAGGTATTTCATAACCAGTTCGACAGCCGGGAGAGCTGGGATGAGAACTGGAGGCCGGAAATGTTGACCACCTGGCGGGATTACCAGTTGCCGGAAAACATTACCCTGGACACGCTTTCAAGTCGCGACAGGAGAGGCCCGGCCTGGGAATGTGCTGATGGTCCCGACAGTATCTATTTTGACGGACAGATCGCATTGAAATCTGTTCGTGACCTTGAAAAATTAAAAGCCATGGATAAACCATTTTTCCTGGCTGCAGGATTCCTGAAGCCCCACCTGCCTTTCAATGCAACAAAAAAGTACTGGGACTTGTACGATCCTGCTGAGATCTCCCTGCCGGGGAATGATACACTTCCACTGGGACTCCCGTACCACCTGATCACCAACTGGGGAGAGCTCAGGGCGTATGATGCGATACCGGCAGAGGGACCCGTATCGGATTCGGCCGCACGCAAGCTCATTCATGGCTATTATGCCTGCGTGAGTTCAACGGATGCAGCGATCGGGATGATCCTTGATGCCCTGGAAGAGCTGGAACTGGAACGAAGTACCATCGTAATACTGTGGGGGGATCATGGATGGAACCTGAATGAACACGGACTATGGTGCAAGCATTGCAACTTCAATACTTCACTTCGGACGACCTTAATGTTGAAAGTACCTGGCAAAACCAAGGGCAGACAGGCTGACGCCGTGGTTGAATTCATTGACATCTACCCCACCCTTGCTGAATTGTGCAACCTGCCCCTGCCCGCTCACCTGGAAGGCAAAAGCCTGGTTCCCCTGGTAGAAGATCCGGATGTTCCCTTCAAGGATTTCATTATCAGTAAATGGTATTCAGGCCTGACCATTCAGACCAGGGAATTTGCCTATACTGAATGGTTCAACAGAGAGGACAGTCTTATGGGTTCCATGCTTTATGACCACCGGACCGACCGGGATGAAAATTTTAACCTTGCCGGTTTGCCTGAATATGAAAACCTGGCGGATTCCCTGAGCCGCGTCATGCATGCCAACAAGGGAGAAGATTACTATAAATAAGCGGGATTGTTCAACCCAAGGCAATATATTCAACCTAATGAACAAATTATTTTATGCTCTTATTCCTGCCTTCCTATTAATGAATTGTCAGAAAGTGAATAGGGAGCACTCCTCCACCTACCTCAAGAATAATTGAGCCATCAGAGCTGGCATTACATGTTACATCAATTACTGTTTTAGATAGATGAAGCGGAGGAGGTTCAGAAAATCCGAATGTTGTGCTTATTGGAACTCCAATTGCTTCATTTACAGTTAGTATACAGGCTTGAAACTTATTCAGTACTGAAAAAATGTGTAATCTGTTCTTGCCTTTTCTCTTACTTTAGTAAACCTATTTAACCCCTCAGTTTAATTTATTTATGAAACGCCATTTAATTAAACAATGGATAATTTCCATAATATATTTGCTGAATTGTATTTCAGGGTCTGCCCAGCCGGTAGACACAAATCCATATATTGAAAATGACAGTGTATACCTGCTAAGCTACGATCATGGTGGCTTGATACTCTGGGGGGCTGATCATTTTCAGGAAAGGTTAAGAGATGCCATCGGTTGGCTTGACAAGTACCCCAGTTTTAAAATTGGTCTTGACATCGAAGCCCAGGTCTATGATTATTTTTCAGCCTGTGAGCCCGGACTTTTAACAGAAATCAAGGATTACCTGGATAAGTATAAGGGAAGGTTTGGAATTGGCACATGTACATACGGACAGCCATTGTCGCAATTTATCAATGAAGAGTCAAACATCCGTCAAATATCATATGCACTCAAAGCCACGAGGAAACATTTTAATTACAGACCCCCGGTATATTTGATGAGTGAGCATGCCATGCACAGCCAGATGCCTCAGATACTAAACGGTTTTGGATTTGACGGGGCCATAATGCGCACCCACTTTATGATGTATGGCTACAATCCTGTTTTTGACGTTGCTATCGGATTATGGACTGGAATAGATGGGTCACGGATAGCTACCATACCAACCTATAAGGATCAGGGATCTGAATTTGGTAAAACCACCGTCGATAACTGGATATTGACCCGGTATCCGGGTCCTGAATGTGATGATTCTCTGGAACAATTCAGGGAGCAGTTTGCTCATATAAAGCCGCTGCTGGCCAGCAGAGCTGATGATTCCGGGCTGAGAAGGGAAGGTCTTATACAGAAGTACGAGAGTAATCCACAGTATCAATGGATATTACTGGATGAATTGCTTGAGAAATTTCCTGAACCGGAGGTGGAAATGAAGACCGGGCCCAACGATTATACCGTAAGAATGCCCTGGGGATACTGCGGTAACGAGATCTGGAATGCCAGCAGGAAGGCTGAGGTACAGGTGCTTACTGCCGAGAGACTGGCAGCCATGGAATTGCTGAATGGAGGACAGGACAGGGAAGCGGAGCTGAATCTCTCATGGCAAAATCTTCTGCTGGCCCAGCACCATGATGTGCAAATCGTAGGTTTGTTGCCGGATGCACATAAATTACTTCCTGCTTCGCTGGAACTTTCGAATGATGTGCTTGAAACATCACTTGAATTCCTGGCCTCGAATATGAAAGGGGAGGGGATAAAACAGGTCACCGTATTCAACCCGCATTCATGGTCTCAGACCAGGTGGATAAAAGCCAGTGTAGCCTTATCAAAGAGCGATGCAAAGGGATTCATAATTAAACGCGGAGATGATATTCTGCCCTCCAGGATATTGACAGCTTATTAATTCTCGGACCAGAGCATACTGGAAGGACAGATTGTTTTCAAGGCAGATCTTCTCCCTCTCAGTGTTGTCTCCTTTTCCATTGTTCCGGTGCAGGAGACAGTTGATAACACACCATCGGGGATAGTCATCAAACAGAAGGACCTGCGGATAATCACGCCTTTTTTTGATATCAGACTTTCACAGGATGGCGGTATCGAATACATTAAAGATCCACGTGATGACAGATTCATTTCTAAACAGGGCAGTTTCGCAAGCTTTTTTGAGGGCACTATTGGAGGAAAAAAAATCCAGTCCAGTGGCAGGTGGGTCATTCAGCAACTAAGTGAAAGTGCTCCTTTCGTGACTGCCAGGGAGTATGGTTTCATTGCTGATATCCCCTATCAGTTTGAAATTAAAATTCATGAAGATAATCCGGTTATTGAATGTTATGTCCAGTTCGATTTTAACGGACAGAAAATTGGATTGCTGAGCGATGATCTGAGGGATAGTCATTCTCCTTTCATCCATGAAGAAAAGCTGCGGTTTAAATTTTTTCCCGAGATGAGCGATGATGCTGCAGGTATCAGGGATCTTCCGTTTGTCATCGCAGAAACTGCTGATAAATACGTGGAAGGAAATTACTGGACAGCTGTGTCCGACGGGCAATATGGTCTGGCATTTTTTAATAAGGGCAATATGGGCAGTATCCGTGAGAGTGATGGAAGTTTCTCGATACCACTGGCATATTCCATGTATTACATCTGGGGAACAAGAATCCTGAATGGGACATATTCTTTCGAGTTTGCTATTTACCCGTTTGTCGGGGACTGGCAAACAGCAGGGCTGCACAGAAAAGCCCTCGAATATAATTTCCCTTTACCTTATATGGAAGAAGTTCCAGGTAACGGCCGGTTGGGGAACCAAGTTGATATCCTGAATGTAGAGGCGGACAATCTTGTGCTTTCTGCCCTGTATAGCTCAGATAGCAAGATATTCGCCAGGTTTTATGAATACAAGGGAAGTGCAGCCATAGTTAAAATCAATACAAGCAAGAAAACAACCGGAATAACAGAAGTGGATCTTGATGGGAATAGCAAGGCTGAGGTATTTGGAAGGGATATCTTCTCACCACACCAGATCAAAACATACATGATCAAATGAACCGATGAGTATTAAACCATCCTGATAACCGGGTACAGGTCCTGTATTAGCCCCTTATTAAGCAGGACACACCATTATGTGGCTGCAAGAATTTTCTAGTGGAACTCAAATTTTTAAGAATCATATAGGATCCTATAAAATATTACCTACGAATGGAACCTCATTTTTCAGTGCAAAACTGTTAAATATGCTTTTATTCGATCATAAAATTCATCTTCAAAAACTTGCTGACTCAAGCCAAAATTATTTTGAAAAGCAGCATCAAATGAATCTCCGTCTCTAACAGCATAAAACACATTAAGCACATCCTGGAGTGATTTATTTAAGCCCAAGGGATCAAGCAAATATTTCATTGTGATATCAAATACATTACAATAATATCCTGTAATATCAGATCCTTCGGGAAAATCTTCCCAAACATGGATCATAAATTTGCTTTTATCCAATCTTCAAGATCGTCAACCGTGTTTATATAATCAAAACCTCCACCACAATAAATTGCTATTGCCTCCCTGAACCATACGTCTGTTCCTAAATTTACGGTTCCTTCAATCAGGAATTCAAACTCGTGAGTTAACTCATGTTTAAATAAATATTCATACAGCCCAGTGTTAAGTTCGGGTGTCCTGATTGTAATAATAATTGTACCCCAATAAGCATAAGCAACATTATCTTCATGCCCGGTATTTATATAAACATTAATTTTATCATTTTCGGGTGGAAGCCTTAAATCCTCAAGATCCTCAAAACTGAATTGATTTAATATTTCTCCAAACATTTCATCAGAAAACTCTAAACACTGTAATTTCAGCGTATAACTGGCTCCATCTGAATATACTTTACAAAATGTTCCTTCAATAGGATTCCCATCATGGGTCCATTTAATTGGTGAATATTTGACCCAAGATCCTTCCTCTATTTCAATAGGAGAATTTTCTTCGTTTTCATCAGTGCAACTGGTTAAAACAAGAAATAGTAAAAGGAAAAAGAATAGCAATTTATAGTCTTTCATACTTATTGCATTTTGAAGATAAATTTAAAATTTGAGACTGATGGTAAAGAACTTATTATGAAAGACTATTGAACTATGGCAGTCCTTTAGTTTAATTCAGATTGATAAAATATTCGCAAGTTATTTCATCATCATCCGTGCAAAATCTGGTCATCACCGGAATTTGCAACTATAATATATAGGAGAAATAACTTTTAATGATGTTATTCTTTTAAATTACAATAGGTAGATGCAGAATTTGTATTTATGGTTGCTTCAATAGGCAAAGCCCGGGAAATACAACCTCACATATTTGATTAATCAAAAAATCGGACGGTTTTTTAATCAATCTTTATCAAAAGAGTTCGATTCCAGGTGGTATTAAGATCGTAAGCATCTGTAGATTAGCGTTCTACAGGGGCTTATTCGTTAGCGTTGATGATTGCGTAAAAAAGGTGTAGATCTCTTAGTTTTGCAGTACCTTTCGTCGTTTTTTGTTTCTTACCACTGAATCTTCCCCAAGAAAGTGGATGGCAGGTTAAGCTATAAAAATGCAGCAATTTGCCATGATGATAAAATAAAGACAAGAGTATGATCGGGAGTTCAAATAAAAAGCTTTAGAGCTTTCCTTTGCACAAATCCCAAACAAGCCTTATTTTGCCAAAGATTTTTTACTTAACT
>LJUP01000121.1 GCA_001303955.1 Bacteroides sp. SM23_62
GCATTTGACAGGGTTGCCAATGAGGGGGTACTCTTCAATCATGCCTATGTTTCCTCTCCCTCCTGCACGCCGTCAAGGAATGCCATATTAACCGGACAATACCACTGGCGCCTGGGACCGGGGGCAAGCCTCTGGAGCACGCTGGATCCTTCCACACCTGTATTCCCCTTGCTATTGGAACAGGCAGGTTACCAGATCGGGCAATACCGAAAGAGCTGGGGACCGGGCAGCCTTGAGGGATGGGAAAAGGAACCGGCCGGCCAAAAGTACCCCGATGGATTTGAGACCTTCCTTGCCGGATGGGATAGTACCAAACCATTCTGTTTCTGGCTGGGTTCCTGGGACCCGCACCGGCCTTATGAGGTGGGTACCGGGGTACAGAGCGGCATGGACCTCGAAAAGATCCGTCTCTTCGGATGCTTCCCGGATGACCCGGTGGTCAGGAGCGATGTGGCTGATTACTATTACGAAGTACAGCGGTTCGATACACTGGTAATGACTGCGATCAGATCCCTGGAGAAAATAGGCCAACTGAAAAACACCATCATCGTTGTCACCGGTGACAATGGCATGCCTTTCCCGCGCTGCAAGGCCAACCTGTATGACCCGGGAACCAGGATGCCACTGGCCATCCGATGGGGATCGGGGATCCGATATCCCGGACGCATCGTCGACGACTTCATCAGCACGACCGACATTGCACCGACATTCCTGGAACTGGCAGGTGTGGAAATCCCGGAGGTGATGACCGGTAAAAGCCTGGTCACCCTCCTCAGGAGCAAAAAGGATGGGATCATCGAACCTGGTCAGCGGGGCTATGTACTGCATGGCAAGGAGCGGCATGTACCCGGACAGGAAGGCCACATGGGCGGGTATCCCAGCCGTGCGATCCGCAACCATGATTTCCTGTATGTCCGGAATTTCAAACCGGACCGATGGCCTGCCGGCACACCAGATCACGGTAAAGCATTCATGCCTCATTTCTGGCTGGCTGACTGTGATAACGGACCCACCAAAACCTATATGGTGGAGAACCGGGACCGGGATGACCATCACCGGCTTTTATATGAATTATCCTTTGGCAAACGACCGGCCGAGGAATTGTATGATTGCCGGAAAGATCCCGGACAACTGGTCAACCTGGCGGATGATCCGGCCTACGCTGAGATCAAGGAATCTCTGGCAGCACAATTGATGGAGCAGCTTGAACTTACCGCTGATCCAAGGGTGATTGGAGGCGGGGATAAATTCGATGAATATCCATACCTCGGAGGGGGGCCCAGGCATCCCTCCGAAGAGTAATAATCACATTGACCCGGTGTCCGTCAAAAACCCCAGGGCTGCAAGCTGTTAATAATCCAGTGTAATGATCCGGCCCTTTGTGAAGTTGAAGAACTTATCCTTTTGTGCGGTCTGGATCCCTTCCATCAGGTCATCCGGTTCAAAACCGGCAACCTTTAAACAGGTGGGACAGGCATAAATGCCTACCTCCATATCCAGCAGCTGCTTGATATAGGTTTGGGCCGATTCAAACCCCTCATGGGTCAGGTCTTCCGATCCTTTTACCAGCAGATTGACTGCCTGAATATCCATATAGATAAGCACATCCTTGTCATCAGCCATGATGGAAGCCATTTTCAAGGCCATCAATGCCCGGTGGGCGTCATTATAGCCCTCTGAGATGTGGATAAACATTCCATCCCTGGCCGGTTCAGCCTGGTGTTCGACGGACGTCTGGATACATGAAGCCATCATTATTCCACCGAGCATTAATAATCCAATCTTTTTCATCGGTTTAGTTGTTTTGGTTTAGCATTATAGCATTAACAAGATGCTGTACTAAGTTAATGGTTTTCATTTAAAAGCTGGTTTTACTCCTTCAAATAACCTGACAGCCCGGGGCCGGAGGAATGGTTCCAGGTCATTCCTGATGCGGATCCTGAGGTTGATTCAATTACCTTGTTTTTTTGTGATTAAACCAAATCAGGTTTACGCTATCTAACAGCTGGTTTAAAGAGATAAATTGATTACACATGAAATTTGCGTGGATATTTGGCATTTTAATGCTGATGGGCTGGATGTCTTTGATGGCCCAGCAACCGGGTGGGGGAGAAGGCCCCGGATTTTTTGATCCCTCGAAAATGCCGAAAGATGGATACCTGTCCGGAACCCTGGTCGATAATACCAACGGCGAAGGCATTGAGTTTGCCAGCGTGGCCCTTTACAGGCGCCGCGATTCCAGCCTGGTTACCGGAACGATATCAAAGGCCCAGGGCTTATTTGAATTAAGCGACCTGCCCATGGGATACTATTTCATGGAAGTCCGCTTTGTCGGTTACCGGAATTTCCGGATGACCCGGATCGGGATAAGCCCCCAAAAGAAGGTCATCGAACTGGGGGAGATCAAACTGGAACGTTCCCTGACGGAGATCGGCGAAGTGGAGGTGGTCGGTGAGAGGAAGCACATGGAATACCAGATCGACCGCAAGGTGGTCAATGTGTCCTCGGACCTTACTGCGGCGGGAGGAACCGTGGTCGATGTGCTCGAAAATACACCTTCCATCAAGACGGATATTGACGGTAACGTTACGCTGAGAGGGAGTTCGAACTTTACGGTCCTCGTCGACGGCAAACCCTCTGTCTTCGAGGGCAGTGATGCGCTTCAGACCATCTCGGCCAGCACGGTTGAGAAAATTGAGATCATTACCAATCCATCCGCGAAATTCGATCCCGACGGAACGGCAGGGATCATCAACGTCATTATGAAGAAGCAAAAGAGAAGGGGAATGAATGGCATCGTCAATGCCTCCGCTGGATCATTCGGACAATACAGTGCGGATGCACTCTTTAATTTCCAGCTGGAGAAATTCAATGTCTTTACAGGATTCGACCTCCGCGACATGAACATGCCCGGATACGGTGTATCCAACCGCCAGACTTTACTGACCGATACCACGAGCTTCCTTCATGCAAACAGCAATGAGGAGATGGGTAGAAGGTCCTGGGAGTTCAAGATCGGGAGCGATTACTTCCTGAATGATAAAAACTCCCTTACCCTGCAGGCTGACATCGGTTCACGCGGTTTTGGCAGGAACTCAGTTTCCAGGTACCACAGTTATACCCGTCCATCCAGTGAAGAAAGGTATTACATCCAGGACAATGTATTTGATGTAGAGCATGGTTACTATGCCCTCAGCTTTAACTATGACCACGATTTTGACAAGCAGGGCCATGAATTGCTGGCCAATGCCTTTTATTCAAGGAACGGGGGAGCAGACCAGGAGGCATTGAAGCTTACCGATATGGACGGGGACTGGAATCCCATCGATGTACCACCGGGTCTGCAACGCTCTTTTGAGAATGATATCCGTGACCAGTTCCGCCTGAAACTTGATTACACGAAACCTGTAGGTGAGGAGGGACGTCTTGAAGCGGGTTACCAGTTTCGTTATGACAGGGGTGATGGTGATTACACGTATGATGAATACGATCCTGTTTCAGGGGAATGGATCAATGTCCCCGAAAGGAACAATGATCTCGTATTCAGCAGGAACATACAGGGGACCTATGTCATTTTCGGCAATACATTTTCCCTGTTTGATTACCAGGTGGGACTGAGGACCGAGTATACCAACAGGTTGCTGGATCAGATCGCCCTTGGCGGGCATTACCGGGTCAAGCGCTTTGATCTTTTTCCCTCCGCACATATTCTGAGGGAAATGAAAAATGAACAGCAGGTCCAGCTGAGCTATGGCCGCCGGATAAACCGGCCCAGGGAATTTTATCTCGATCCTTTTCCCATATATATCGACCCGGTCACCATTCACATCGGGAACCCCTCGGTTGAACCGGAATTTGTCAATTCCTATGAATTGAACTATCAGAAAAGGTTCAAGAAGATATCCCTTACAGCCGAACTGTATTACCGGCAAACCAATAATATGATCAGCCGTACACAGCATGTCAGTGATGAAAACATGCTCATATACAGCGTGGATAATATCGGGAAGGATTATGCTGTCGGGACCGAGCTCATGGCCAACCTGGATCTGTTCAAATGGTGGAAACTGAGCGGCAGCGGTACCCTTTTCCGTTACGGGATCGATGGGGAGGTCGAAGGGGAAAGTGTAGACCAGGTAACCAATACCTGGAATGCCAGGCTCAATCATTTCATCACCCTGCCATGGGGTACCCGCGTTCAGCTCATGGGATTCTATTCGGCGCCTTCCATCATGGCACAGGGTGACCGGAGTGATTTCTTCATGGTCAATGCAGGGATCAGGCAGGACTTCCTGAAAAGGAAATTAACGCTGAATTTTCAGGTCAGGGACATCTTCCAGACCATGAAATTTGCCACCACCACCACCGGAAGTAACTTCATTAATTACATGGAGCGCAGCAGGCAGTCCCCATCATTTGCCCTTTCCCTCAGTTTCAAGATCAACAATTACACCCGCCGCGTAGACAACAGCGATATGGAAGTGGAATTGGAGGACACCGGGGATTTCTAAAATGAGATCCGGATTACCGTAAAGTATATGAAACTGTAAAAAAAACCTTGTTCTGGTTTGACAATGAATGGGTAGCTGTGGGTGCAGGTATCGGATCAGAACACGAAGCGACTGTTGTAACCGGCCTAAACCAGACCCTGCCAAATGGTAAGGTTTTAGTGGATGGAAAACAGTTCAAAAAAGGAAACCGTATGTTGATAAATCCACGCTGGATATTCCATAATAGCGTTGGTTATATTTTCCCTGGAGGTTCTGCCGGGAAAAGTGTTTCAGTGAAAATGGAATGGGGACATGTTACCAGTCCTTCTCCCGTCCGAGTACATCAACAATTTTCCTTTTCATTTCCAGGGGATCTATGGCATCCTGTTTTGCATAGATAATTTCTCCGTCTGACCTGATTAACATAGTGTAGGGAAGTGCCCCCTGCCAGTTTTTATCAATGGCCTCGATCAGCGCATATTTATCGGTCCCATTGTAAATATAATTCCTGCCGGAGGCATGGTTTGTTCTGAGAAAGTCGTGAACCTCTTCTATATTGGAAAGTTTATCCGCACTGATGGATATAAACTCAAAAGCACGGTGCCGGTACATCAGGTTGATCTCAACCAGCTCCGGGAATTCCGTTATACATGGACCGCACCAGGTGGCCCAAACATTGATCAACCTGAGCTTTCCCGGTTTTTGTTGAACCAGCGCTTCCACCTCTTCGGTGCCGATCTCCTCAAGCTTCACTTCCTCTTGAAACATCTTCTCATGTGCCTTCCTGGCAGCCTCCCGTTTATCTGACCATTTGATGGAGCAACCGAAGGTTTTGGTCTTTTCAACCGGAACCTGTTTGCCAGCCAGTAATGCTTCCAGGGCATTTCGGGTATCGTGTTTGGTATCAGGCCTGACTCCTTCCTCTGAATCATCGATGCGCCCAGCGTACCTGAGCTTCCTCCCGGAGTCAAAAATAAAAACATGGGGTGTGGCAACCGGACCGTATTTTCTTGACATTTCCTGTGTTTCGCCATCATAAACATAGGGGAAATTGAATTTCTTGTACTCCGCCCTGATCTTCATGTCTTCAAGTTCATCACCCAGGTCTGTATACCCCAGTTCATCGAGCCGGACGGCCAGGGGATCATTGGGCGATACGGCCAGGAAGCCGACCCCCTTTCCCTGGTAATCATCCACCAGCCGGATGATCCTGTCCTCATAGGATTGTGCGGTGGGACAATGGTTGCAGGTAAAAATGATGACGAGAAATTTACTGTCGGCAAAATCCTCCAGGCTATAGTCCTTGCCGTCTACCCCGGGTAAAAGAAAATCTGGTGCAGACTGGCCGATCTCCAGGGTTGGATATCCTTCCTGGCCTAGCAGACTGATTCCAGAGAAAAACAATGTCGTGATCAACATTATGGTTATGGCTGTGTTTTTCAGATTTCTCATTGGTTTGTCGCTTTGAGCTCAAATATAATTTTTTTCATTGATCCCGGCCGGTCATTCTCAATAATTCTGTTTTAAGTTCCCCTTTGATATCGTTAAATCCAGGATCCCTGGGCAGGTTATACCATTCATGCGGATCATTCCGGTGATCATACAATTCCTCCGCTCCTGTGCGGGTCAATACATACCGCCAGTCACGGGAACGGACCGTAAAATGCTGGTCTTCTATACTGCCAGGCTCATTCAGTGCCACCGGGATACCTGCATCAATGCAGCTTAAAACCACAGAAGGTCCATTCCATGATCCGGTCCCGGGATTGTCCAAAAAAGGTCTCAGGCTGTGGCCATCAAGGGGATGCCCTTGCTCATTACGCATGGTGCTGTCTGATATTCCACACAGATCAACCAGGGTTGGATACAGGTCTATCAATCCAACCGGATGGTCGCATATGGTCCCCGCATTTTTTCCACCCGGCATTCTGAATATCATGGGAACCCGTGTAGATTCTTCCCATACAGTGTGTTTGAATAATTGATTTTTCTCCCCCATATGGTATCCATGGTCGCTCGTGATCACCACGATTGTGTTTTCCGCATATCTGCTCTTGTCAAGTGCATCCATAATATGTCCTATCTGGGCATCCGCAAAGGCCACGCAGGCAAGGTATCCCTGGACAAACCTCCGCCATCCTTCATCCCCTTCATAAGCATCCAGCAATTTTAAGAACCGGTGCTGCTTTGGCCAATAATACTGGTAATGTAATTCCTCGGCGCAATCTTCCAGGTCGTTCTCGAGGCAGGGGGGAGGCTGGACCTCATCCAGGGGGAACATATCGAAGTACTCTTTGGGTGCATGCCAGGGTGAATGGGGACGGATGATCCCGACAATGAGCATGAATGGTTTGTCATGATCCTGCTGCAGTTTTTCAACGGCAAAATCAGCAGACATTTCATCCGGCATGGCATCCCTGTCGCTCTCATTATTGTACCGGAATGGCTTTCCATCGGGATAATTGGCCATGTACCACCCGGTATAGCCAGGTATATGCTGATCCGCATCAGGATGTACCACCGGAACATCAGAGAGGGGAGCAAACGAAGTAAATCCCGAATTGCCAAAACTTCGCGGTATCTCCGGATGAGCGACAAGGTCGTCGTATATATTGTCAGATAACCTCCCTGTCCAGGCAAAAGGTCCGTATTCCATACCCGGACCGAATTCCCCCATGCTATCAGGCCTGTTAAATAAAGGTTGCGTATGATGATTGTTATGGAATAATTTTCCGGTACCGAAAATGAGGTAGCCATTATCGGCAAAATGCTCGAAAATTGGCTTGCAATTTTTCAAAACCGGGTTATTATGCCATGCATTCTGGTTCTGATTATAGCCGTAAAGTCCTGAATTATGGGGATAGATTCCTGTCAGGAAACTTGCCCGCGACGGACCGCAGATTGGATTGGCGCTATGTGCATTGATGAAGCGTATGCCCTCCTGAGCGAGCTGTGTTAAATTTGGTGTCCTGGCCTGCGGATGTCCGCCGAAACCTTCGACCGAATCATTCAGGTCATCACAGAATATGAATAATACGTTAGGTTTCTCCTGTTCTAATGTTTGATCCAGGCAGGAAATTCCTGATAGGATCATCAGAAACAGGAAAAAAAGGATTCTGATGGTGTAAGTTATTGAATTCATTTCTGAAGGATTAGCATTTTCAATTGGATCTAAATGATCCACTCAGAATTATTGATATTCTATGGCGCCAATGTCATAGGCCTTACCTGAGGGTATTGGTGTCCCCAGAATATCCCTTTTCCCCTGATCCAGGTTAAATAATTCTTTCAGGTCGAGTCCGGCGTCAATGACCGGCGAGCCCGGAACCGGGATATATTCGGACAGGTGTCTGCCGTCCAGTGAACCCGGATCAACCAGGGCTGTTTTGCCTGGAGAGTGCAATCCGGGATTGATGTATTGGCCCACCAGTTCGTCATTGATCATTTCTTTGCCTGTCGCCGCTGCCCATTCTTCGATGGTCTCGTAATTACCGATACCCAATCCTCCGTCAAGGTTCCAGTATACATTTCCCTGGAAGACTTCATCTTCAAGCTGTTGGCCCTCATCCAAAAAGGTACCGTTGTATACAAATATGTTATTCCTGAACCTAAATCCCGGATAATGGTCATATAACCATATGACAGGGCCATTTTCAGCACTGTTGTAGAATGTATTATTGTAGATTTCACAATTACGCATGGTGCCACGGCTATCATTTTTCCAGATACCGACAGCTCCGCCGTTAATGATGCCGTCATCCTGGCTGATGTTATAGCGGATGATATTGTTTTCCCAGGTTTTGGCAGCACCAAATTCATACAGTCCATATCCGCACCCTTCATTGTTATAAGACAGGTTGTATTGCATGATCGAGTTAGAGACGCCCCCGTCAAAATCAAAACCGCCCCCATCTGCAGCTACGGGATTGGTTTTATTGTCATGGGCAATACAATATTGTATGATGAAATCAGTACAATCCCAGATCCAGATGCCAACGGGACCATTGCCTGTCCACGGCATATCCCAGCCATTGTTAAATGCTTCGCAATATTCAATAATGCCCCCTTTAACAGAACTGGCCAGGATTCCGTTCCCGCTGTGATTCTTTAAGACTGTCGGATCGCCGGGATTGCTTACAGCCACACAATATCCGATGTACAAATCGGCATTATCATAGTCTGTCTTATGATTCATGGTCGCACCGGTTACATGGATACCGGCAAAACCATTGTGGTGGGCATATACATGGGTTATGTGCGCCTTTAAGGATTTGCGAACATGGAGCCCGGATTTCTGAAATCCATACACCTCAAGTTTTTCTAATAGGACTGAATCACTTCCGGTAATCAGGATTCCATCCGTAGTATTGCCGGTCTTCCTTCCCGATCCTTCGAAAATGAGATCCCTGACCACCAGGAAGTCACAATCTGTGGCAAGCAATCCCTGTTTATCCCCACCCTTTATCAATGCCCTTCCTTCACCGTATGAGGAAATGGTAATCTCCCTGCCGGCTGAACCTGCGTCCGCCCCGGAAAGTTGTATGGTCCCCTCAAATTCCTCTCCCCCTTCAAACAGGATACTGGAACCGGGGACAAAGTCGGTTTCATTCACCTTTTGAATGGTCTTCCAGGCATTGGCCGGGGATTTACCTGAATTGGAATCATCTCCATCCGGACTTATATAGTATTCATTAGAACATGCCCCTGCCATGGCAGCTGCCACCAGTAATAATATGGTATTTCTCATCATTGAATGGATGATTGATTTTTAACCAGCTTTACTTTCAGCATGCCCACACTGTCGAATCCCGTATCCAGTACATAGCCCTCCTCACCAATATGGTCCCAGTAATCCGTTGCCTCTTTCATGGCCGTGAAAAAGACGGTATACAATCCATCTTCTTCCTGGATCAGTCCCAGGGGAGTGCGGAATTCAGCCCACCATTGATCAAGTTTATCCGTTACCTGCACATACTTCATTTCGGACCAGTTCAGCCCGTCGGCCGAGACCGAATAGCCAAATCCGCTGCCGTGGGAATCCATCACCGCGATCAGTGTTCCGTCATCGAGTCGGGTAACGATTGGATTCTCAGAGAAATTGGTGCCGAAGTCCACAGGACTCCGCTCACTCAGCCTTATCCAGGGACCTGTCAGTGCCGGGGCCAGGGCCAGGCCGTTGCCCCAGAATTCCATGGGAAGTTTTTCCGTTTTGGCAGATCCGGTAAACGCCAGCCACTTATTGCCGACTTTGTAGGGGAAAAAGGAATCCGATCCCTGCAATCCCTCCCATGCATCAGCCAGGGGACCCGGTTCCTGGATCACGCCCACATCCTGGTACGGCCCGCCTATACCGTCTTTTCCTTTGACCACTGACCTAGCCTGCCAGATCCTGCCATCATGGTTATTGAGGAACTGCTGCTTTGTATCCGGCTTGCAGCGGTAAGCCACATAGGTCATATACCATGTGGAATCCTCATCATTGTAAACCGGCATGGGGGACCACAGGGCGGCACGCGGATCTTCGCCGGTGTAGTCACCGCTTGATTCGAACAGGGTGGATACCCTCTGCCAGTCGAGCCCGTCCCTGCTCTTCCAGTGGGCCAGGCGCATCTTGACCCATTTGGGATCACCGGTCTGTTCCGATGTGAACAGGTGGTACCAGCCATCCTGTAGGAGGACCCGGCCTCCTTCAAAGCCGTGCTTGATATCTTCGGTTCCCGGATCTCCTTTCCCAATGACCGGTCCCTCATGCCAGTCAACGATCTCCAGTTCAAGATCAGGAATGCTTTCTTTCCTGATGTTTTTTGTATGATAAGCCGGGAGGTTGATATAGACATCGCCTGCCGGTGTGGGTTTCCCGGCAGGGTCAAAAAGGGCGGTACCCGCGTAACTCTCTGAGGTGGTACGGTTGGCATACCAGGCATACCTTTCCAGCCTTTCATAGGATTCAAGGACGGGGATGATCTTTTCCAGGAATGCCGCGTTGGTAGCCATATCCTCCTTATAGCAGGACCACTCGGTAAGCCACATCGGCATCCCAAAGGCATCGTAGTAATCCAGGAAATCCCTTAAATCTCCGGTACAGCTGCAGTCCCCGTACCAGTGGAGCGCAAGGAAATCGATCCGGTATCCCCTCTCCTTGGCCCCCTTCATGAATGCTATGGTCCAGTCGAGACCCGACCGCCCGGTGGTAGCCGGACTTCCCAGTCTTAATCCCGTCTCTTCCAGCAGAGGCCAGTATCTTAATGCCTCATCTACGGTCATCTCCGCCTGTCCTTCCCAGTTTGGCTCATTATAGCCCAGCAGGGCCGGGTAATCTGATCCGATCAGTGGGACAAGATAATGATCATAGTTATCATCGATCAGGTATTTTTCGCTCCATATCATCGGGATAAACGCTGTATGCTCATCCGCCGGGCAATTAGGCTCCGGTGTCCAGTTATAATACCATGAGACATTCAGGTTTTCCAGGTCGGAACATTCCTCGCCTGATGGTTCCAACTGCCTGTAGGCGATCCCTTTCATCAACTGTCGGGCAGGGGCCTGGGGTTTTTGTACACACGATGTACAGGCAAGGATAAACATTCCGCTGATAATCACGTGATTTTTGCTCATATTGATCAAGGATTTCTGTCTTGTAATAGCCTGTACTCCAGCACCGTAATGCTGGTCCCGCTGACCCTGACATTCAGAGGATCCGGAAACTCACCGCATTGCTGCCATAACGGATCCACGTCATCTGGCCCTTCTCCGACAAGTTCCCAGGCCTGTATAAGTGATTCAACTTCATAACCATCTAAAACCAGTGATATGCTTTGTGGTTCTTCAACCATATTCATCAGGTAAACATAGAGCCGTTTCTCCTCTGGCAGATAACTGGCAAAGGATCTCAGGTGCACGGAGGAGGTGGATTTTACCATCCTGTCCCCCAGGAACTTACCCCAGATCATCATGGCATATCCATTGGCATTGAAACTTCCGTGCTTGTCGAGGGCGTCGAACACACTATGTTCAACCGAATCGTTGGTAATCCACCGGGTATTCCAGAACTGTGAAAATTCGATCTGGGGAACCTGCAATTGCCTGCCTGTCATTTCAAAATTACAGAGGGCATGTCCCATGTCATTGATAAATGGCCAGTCACGGGCCCAGTCAAATGGACCGTATTCGGCAACGATTATTTTCAGGTCATTTTCCAGGCCTGTATGCTGAATGGCTGTGAGTGCACGGTTGACCGGATGCATCAAATCCTGCAGCGTATCGCGGTAAGTAGCATAACCTGCCCTGTATTGCCAGACAGGATAATTGCTGATGCAGAAAAAATCGATATGGCCTCCCGCAATTTGCAGGACAGTTTCGCAAAATTCAACCGAATTGCCGTTCGGAATGATATAGATAGAAGGATCGACTGCCTTCATGGCCAGGGAAAAATCCACCACGTCCCTGGCATAGATCTCTGCCGTGGAATTCACATTCTGTTCATGCCAGCTTTCGTTACCGATCATCCAGTACCTGACGCCATAATCCTTTTTAATATTTGAATACGTCACCCATTCTACGGCATGTTTGATAAGATCCTCACGTGATGCCCAGCTGCAGCCTTCCGGGTAATCAACCAGGTACTCATCTGCTGCGACGGTCACCACCGGCTCTGCACCGATCTCCCTGCACATGGCCATGAATTCATCAAAGTCAAGTACATCAACGGCAAATTCGGAGTAGTCCTTCAGCATCCTGTGACGTCCCCCGACCGCCCCCTTGCCGGTCCGGGCAAGTGTGGGGATGGACTCATCATAGGGCGGCACAGAGAAAAAGTAAAAATCAGATTTGTTCCCCCCCGGGTACCTGAGGTATTTTACCCCCATGGCTTTCAGGGCATCTGCGGTCCCCCGTGCCGGTTTCAAATAATTGTCGTCATCGGTGAAATAATCCACATTGATGCCTACTGGATGATGGGAAACATCAGCGAGGATGGAATCAGGATAAACCTCAATAACAATTCTGCTGTCATTTTTCTGGCAACCCGTAGCTATTATGACAACCCATAATAGGATGGTCCCGGAATATATACGACTCATATACAATGCTTTATTATGTGTTTTGTTCAATATCAAATCCTGCAGATCCACCACCTGTAATTTCAACCGGCTCCGCTAGCAAAAGCTCTCCAAATTCTTTGATGATGATTTTCCTGAACTTGATCCCGCCTTCAATGACGCTGATATTCATGCTGACAGACCCTTTTGATCTTTCGATAGAAATCAGACCGAATGCATTTCCGTCGGACCAGAAATAGGAACCCGGATGGCTGTTAAAAGAGAGGGTCTCATCCACGGCTGAATAATGAAATCCCGACAGTGCCAGTATGGCCCCCCAGCTTGCCATGGCACGGGCATAGTGGCTGCCGCATTCGGCTTCGTTAAACGGGCTTCTTTTCCTCCCGTCATACCTGTCGCGGATATTTTTTATGCATTGTAATCCTTCCGCTGTCTGGTTTTCATACAACATGCCAACGGCAGCCGCATACTCAAAACCGGTCATGACCTCGCTGAAATAGGGAAAGGGAATTTCAGGCCTTCCATATGGGAAACTGGCCATCAGCAGGGCAGACTCCTCCCCCAGGGCAAATGAACGCATGCAGTTGAAATGATCGTTTAATGACTCCCTGTAGTTGTATTTCAATATGCTTCTGAGCGTGGTCTGTATATTTCCGGGATCTGCCAGATAGCCCAGGCCACATACATGCGCCATAAACTGTCCCACCAGCTGGTCGACCAGGCATCCCTCTCCCAGCTGGTACTCCGGGTCCTGTTTGTTTTTTATGTAACCGCCGGTGATGAGTCCTTCAGCTCCGGACCCGGTATCGGGTAGTTCAATCTTATGCATATAATATTCTCCGTTAAAAAGATGCTCGTCGGTCCATTTACTGCCCTGCTCAAATAAACTGTTGCAGGTTGTCGCAAAATCCGTCTCATCCAGATAAGCAGCCATTTTTTCAGCAGCCTTGAGTGCCCCCAGGTACCAGAATTCCATCTGTGGATTGGGTCCGTAATATTCCACATCCATGGTATTGTGCTGTATCCCTTCCATGACACCATCCTTGTTGGCATCCCATCCCCCCTTGATCCAGCAGAACGCCAATGCCCTCTTGACACCGGGCCACAGCGTACGCAGGAACTGATCATCACCCGATAATTGCCAGTCCCGGTATATCTTCATGACACAGCCCATCTGACCATCCGCAGCAGCACTGCCCCATTGCCGGGCTCTTTCCAGGGGAAGGCCCACCCTGAAACTCATCAGGCCCTTGGGATCAGTGGCATGTGCGAATTCCACATACCTCATTTTCCTGGCCAGGCCACCATACAGGAAAGCGGTTGCCTGCTCATAATTCCAGACATGGGTGCATGACCCGGGACAACAGCCCCGGTTGTTGTGGCAGCCTTCCCATCCATAGAAATTTCCATCGTCCGTCCGGAAACAGGTCTGCGTCCTGAGCGTACTGGTATTGAACAGGGCAGCCTCCTTAACTTCCGGAGGGTAGTCACTGGAACAGAATGCGTTTACAAAAGAAAGTGTCCTGGTTTCCAGTGCTTTTAAATCCTGGATGACCCTTTCTGCCCCATCCCAGGCATCCTCATACCGGGTAGTGTAATGGTTTTGAAGCATACTGGCGGTATCTT
>LJUP01000122.1 GCA_001303955.1 Bacteroides sp. SM23_62
GGTTCATCCCGACATCACGGAGCCAAATTTCCCGGGGATTCTGTTTACCTATGACGAAGTATTGTTCTACATAGCGGAAGCCGCTGAAAGGGGATATTCAGTGGGTATGTCAGCCGAGGATGCTTATAATGCAGCCATCACTGCGTCCTTTGATTTCTGGGGTGTCGCTGATGTTGCTTCCTACCTGGCCAAGCCCGAAGTGGCATATGCCACGGCACCGGGTACCTGGAAGCAGAAAATTGCAAAGCAGGCTTACCTGGCGTTCTATACCAGGGGACTGGAAGCATGGACCGAGTGGAGAAGACTTGATTTCCCGGTCTTCGCCATGCCACCCAATCCATTTACCGATACCATTCCCAAAAGGTTCATATACCCCATCAATGAGCAGACATTGAACCCGGATAATTATGCCGCAGCTGCTGCAGCAATGGGCGGCGATAAGGTAGATAACAGGGTTTTCTGGGATAAGCACTAAGGATAACAATTTCAGATCTAAATGGAGGCTGTCTCGAAAGGGGCAGCCTCTTTTTTTGGTGCGGTGTGCCCGGCATGTAAAAACACAAACACCATGACTAATAAACTGCAGCAATAGTGGCGCTTTCAGCGCTTCTTCGTCCGGGAAGACCCTTATTCACTGGCTTCTTAATTTCACGGCGTTGCTAAACGATGGCTGTAAATATGAGTAATTGCAGGCATAGTATGTGTTTCAAGAATTTTAAATATTCGCCAATAAATTTTTGCATAAAAATTATTTTATTAGATTTGCTTAAGTGAATAATTTAATTATTGTGACTTAAACCTAAAATTTTTATGCCTATGAATGAGTTGAAACCTTTAAAACTCCGGTGGTGCTAACTCAACCACATTATTTCAATAATCAACACTTTTCAATTCTTGAGGAATGACAAGTTTCGGGGACTGATTAAGGGTCCCCGCAACCTTGATCGTAATCCAGGGAAAACTTTTGAATGATTACCGGGTGCGACGGTAATGATACCCTGAAATCTCCGAATGTGCTGCAGCATTCCTCTTTTCCCAGGTGGAAAGCTAGAATTGTTTTAATTGCTATTTCTAACTTTGATTTAACCTTATGCTTATGAAGAAGTTTCTAATCCTAATGATTTGTATTATGTCCCTGGGCATGGTACAAGCACAGACTGTTACACTTTCGGGACTGGTGACCTCTGCTGCGGATAATCTACCTATCCCTGGTGTATCTGTAGTGGTTATGGGAACCACGATCGGTACCACCACTTCAGTGGATGGTGTTTTCAGTCTGGATGTCCCGGAAACCAGTACCACCCTGATGTTCTCATATGTGGGAATGGTAACCCAGACCTATGATATTGACTTTTCCAGTCCATCTTCCATTGAGATCGTTATGCAGGAAGATTATCTCAACCTGGAGGAGGTCATTGTGACTGGATATTCTACCAGACTTAAGAATTCGATCACAGGATCTACTGTCCAAATTCAGGCTGACGAAATTAAAGATATTCCTGTAACTTCTGTTGACCAGACACTGCAGGGAAAAGTAGCTGGCCTGACCATTTCCACCTCTTCCGGTACGCCCGGAGCGATCCAGGATATCAGGATCAGGGGGGTTGGTTCCATTACCGCAGGGAATGAACCTTTGTTCGTTGTTGATGGAGTCCCCATCATCAATGGGAATTTTACCGGCTTTCATCCAGGGATGGGGACGACGCCTAATAGGTCTTCATTGTCTGCACTGGCTTCGCTCAATAGTAATGACATTGAAACCATCACCGTGCTGAAAGATGCTTCTGCGACCTCTGCTTATGGTGCACGGGGGTCTAACGGTGTGATTGTGATCACTACAAAAAAAGGGCGAACCGGTAAAACCCAGTTTAACCTGTCGGCCTCCTATGGTTTCCAGAATAAGGCATCCCAGGGCAGGGATGTTTTGACCGGAGCACAAAGGGAAAAGCTTTACCTGGATGGTGTTTACCATTCCTTCGGTGATGACCCTACCGACCCATTTACCAGAGAGGAAGCCTTTGACTGGGCCCTTGCCAATGGGTTTGGCGGAGCTGCCAATTATCAGGCATGGCGCGATGCAGGCCGTCCGGAAGGCAACTGGGGAGAAGCAATGAGGAATAAGAATGCCCCGGTAACCAATATCAACCTGTCAGCATCAGGGGGTGACCAGACCTCCTCTTTCTATGCTTCGGCCGGTTACAACAAGACCGAGGCCACGGTGGTTGGGGCTGACTTCCGCCGGATCAACGGGACACTGAACTACAGCCGCAACTTTCACAAACGGGTCAAGTTCTCGACCAACAACAATGTGTCCAATACCGCACAGAACGGACTTCTCCTGGAACAGAGCGCCTATTTTGCCAATCCACACCTTTCCAAATACTTCATGCCTCCCATTGATCAACCCAGAAATGAAGATGGAACTGCAAATACGGTCCAGCCAAGCGGTATGTACAACTGGCTGTACCTGAAAGACCACGATGTGACTTTCAACAAAATGACCAGGGCCATGACCAATAACAGCTTGGAATGGGATATCATTGACAATCTGAAGTTCAAGACATTGATTGGATTGGATTTCGTATTTGTAGATTATAAGAATTATTCGAATAGACAATACGGTGACTCACAGCCGGAAAATGGAACTTCAAACAGAACTGCAGAACAGAATTTCAACCTGGTGTTCCAGAACTCACTGACATATGATCTTAACCTGAATGACCATCGTTTGACATTCATGGCCCTGATGGAGTACCAGAAGAATAACAGCAACTGGCTGTGGGGTTATGGTGAGAATTATTCTACCGACGGTCTGACGAATCTTGACCAGTCCGGTGCCAACTGGGATGCCGGATCCCATTTCCTGGACTGGATGAACCTGTCCTACCTGGGAATGATCAACTACAATTACCAGGGAAAATATGTGGCTGATGTCACATACCGGCGGGAAGGTTCTTCCAAGTTTACCAAGGACCAGCGCTACGGAAATTTCTGGTCTGCTGGTGCTGCATGGAATTTAAGCCAGGAGGCATTCATGGGGAATGTCAACTGGCTTAATAATCTTCGCGTGAGGGCTTCCTATGGCATATCCGGCAACTCTGATGTCGGGATTAACCAGTACCAGGCCTTGCTATCCTATGACGCTGACTACTTTGGTCAGGGAGCTGTTTATCCGAGCAGGTTCGGAAACGCCATTTTGACATGGGAGAAAAACAGGAACATGGACGTCGGTTTTGATTTTGGTGTCATTGATGGAAGAATCGGTGGTTCATTCTCTTACTTTAACAAAGAGACCTATGACCTCCTGCAGGACGTTCCCCTGACCAGAACATCAGGGCATGAGGATATTACGCAAAACGTTGGTACCGTTATCAACAAGGGTATTGAAGGAATAATGAACTTTGATATTGTCAGGAGATCTGATTTTAATATCAGTCTTTCCGCCAACTTTGCCACCCTGAACAACGAAGTTAAAGAGCTGGCAAAAGATGCCAATGGCGAAGATATCAATATTGAAACGAGTTCCAGGAAAATTGAGGTGGGCCACCCAATCTATGAATGGAATCTAAGGACCTGGGCAGGCGTGGATCCTGATAACGGAGATCCCCTATGGTACCTGGAAGGTACAAGCGGTGAAACGACAAATGATTATAACGAAGCTGAAAAAGCCTACCAGGGCAAGAGTGCCATTCCAACCTTTACCGGGGGACTGGCACTGCATATTGATTTCAAGGGCGTATTCCTGGATGCTAATGTATACTATGCCGGGGGACATATGATATATGAAGACTGGGCTTTTTATACACATATGAATGGGCGTTATACCACAGATTATTACAATGGTGTGGCTGATCTTACAACCAGCTGGACACAATCCGGTCAGGTGACCGATTATCCAAAGATCTATCACCTTGGAAATCCCAATTTTGCGACAAACACGTCATCCAGATTCTTATATGACGGTGATTATATGAGGGTGAAGGACCTGGTGCTGGGCTATGACCTTCCCCGTTCCGTGGTCGAAAGGATCAGATTTAGCGGTATCCGGGTATATGTCCGCGGTACAAACATGTTCACCTGGATCAAGGATGACAGGATGAAGTATGATCCGGAAGTGAGGGCAGACGGATTTACGAATCTGACAACGCCACCCATTAAGTCGGTTGTGTTTGGTGTAAACTTAAATTTTTAAGATTATGAAAAAGCTGATATATACAGTATTTACTGTCGCCGGACTTGCTGCTTTGCTGTTTACATCGTGCAGCGAGGAGTCGCTGGAACCTTCCATGGAACAGGATAAGAATGTTGAGGGCAGCATCACCAAGGCCGAAGATTTAGAAGGGCTTCTGTATGGTGCTTACGACAGGATGACCCAGACCTCTTATTATGGACGTGACTTGATCATCTATGGAGAGATTAGGGCTGATAATGCTTTTTCCAATGGAAACTCGGGAAGGTTTATAAATCCTGGTAGAATGATTATGACCGTGAATGATGCTTATGCCGAAGATACATGGACCTCTATTTATGAAGTGATAGCTTCCTGTAATATATTGATTGGACTGGATCCATCTGCCATTGAGGGTGACCTGGCCGAGATCAACCATTATATCGGACAGGCTTATGCCCTCCGGGCAATGGCCCATTTTGACCTGCTGAAATTATATGGCCAGCAACATGTTACCGGGGGTAATAATGTGGGTATTCCCTATATTAAAGAATATAAAGGGGAAGACCTGACACCATTCAGAAACAGTGTCGATGAGGTGAAAAGCAATATTGAAACCGATCTGGCCACTTCCCTTACCATGATGTCCGAGGCATTGAATGATCCCAGCCACTGTTATTTGTCGACCTGGGGAGCCTATGCCCTTCAATCGAGGGTAGCCCTGTATTTTGGTGAGTGGAGCAAGGTGATAACCGCTGCCGAGGCGGTGATTGGTTCAGGTGCGTATGAGATCATTCCTGAGGTTGAATTTATCTCCTCCTGGTCTATCAAAAGCAGCGTGAATTCAATCTTTGAACTGGCCTACAGCACCACTGATAACAATAATATCAATGGTCTGTCCCAGATCTACAGGGGTACTGCTTATGGAGACATCCAGGCACTGGAGGATATTCTGACCATTTTTGATGCCGGAGATGTTCGTGCTGATCCGTATTATATGATTGGTATCGGACAAGCGGAAGACACCCTGTTACGGAATATAGGTAAATATCCATCTGCTGACTATTCAGACAATATCAATCTGATCCGTTATGAGGAGGTGATCCTGAATTATGCAGAAGCCTTGTTACAAAGTGGCCGGGCTGGCGATGCCTTAATCCAATTGAATCTCATCACTGCCAACAGGGGCGCCCAGCCATGGACGGAGGCCACCAAGGCCAATATTCTCCAGGAAAGGAGAAGGGAGCTTTGTTTTGAGGGATTCAGACATGATGACCTGGCCAGGAACGGAATGGATATTCCCTTGGTAAATCCGCTTGAGCAAACCCATGATGGCCCGGCTTATGGATCTTTCAAGTATGCATTCCCGATTCCAGAGGTGGAGATGAATGCCAATTCCAATATGTTACAAAATCAGGGTTACAAATAGTATTTCATTGTAACCAAGATATGAAAAGGGGCTGTCTCTGAACAAATTGAGGCAGCCTTTTTTTTTTCAGGGCAGTTCAGGACGATGCTGCATATTCCGCTGTGCGAAACACGCCAGGCGGCTAACCTGATCTCCCCAGATAGAAAAAAAGGCCATCTCAATCTGATCACAGCCATTAGAATGGAACAGCTTTATGTCTTTTCAGGTATATTAAACAAGTAGCCTTCTTTTGCTGATAGGCAAAAGCCAGCTACGGTTTAATATACCTGAAGAGATATACACATTGGAATGTCAAACGATCATGCCTGCGCCAACAGTATTGTTGGTTGCTTCATCGATCAGGATAACGGATCCGGTGATCCGGTTCCTGCGGTAAGGATCATAGTACAGGGGTTTTGTCGTGCGGATGCTGATCCTTCCGATCTCGTTCAGGGAGAAGGACTTGTCCTCGTAGTTCTTCTGTAATGTATTGATGTTGATCTTGTAGGGAAGGTCCTTAATGATGCACTTGGCATCATTGGTGGTATGCTTCAATGAATATTTACGGTTTAACGCCATGGGTGTTTCGCTCAGCCAGCAGACCATCATCTCTATATCCTGGCTTACCTCCGGCATTTTATTTTCTTTTACGATCATATCACCGCGGCTGATATCAATATCGTCCTCCAGGGTGAGCACGACAGATTGGGGGGCAAAAGCCTGCTCCAGGCTCTTTTTCATGGTGTCGACAGATTTGATGGTGGATGTAAACCCGGACGGCAGTACAACCACTTTGTCACCAGGCTGGAAGGTACCGCTGGCGATGCGCCCGGCATACCCCCGGTAATCATGGAACTTCTCTGACTGGGGGCGAACCACATACTGTACTGGAAATCGCCCGTCCACCAGGTTCAGGTCACTGGATATATAGATGTTTTCAAGGAGGTACATGAGTGTTGGACCGTCATACCAGTCCATGTTCTTTGACCGATCGACCACGTTATCCCCCTTTAGTGCACTGATGGGAATAAAGCGAAGATCCTGGATATCAAGATTGACCGAGAGTTCTTTGAAGTTATTCTGGATATCCATGAAAACCTCTTCACTGTAACCCACCAGGTCCATCTTATTTACACAGACGATGACGTGCGGGATACGGAGGAGGGAGGCAATGTATCCGTGCCGGATGGTTTGTTCCAGCACCCCGTTGCGTGCGTCCACCAGGATGATGGCCACATTGGCCGTGGATGCACCCGTGACCATATTGCGGGTATACTGTACATGTCCCGGTGTATCGGCGATGATAAATTTTCTTTTCGGGGTGGCAAAATATCGGTAGGCCACATCTATGGTGATCCCCTGCTCTCTTTCGGCACGGAGACCGTCTGTCAGCAGGGCCAGGTTTACATGCTCGTCCCCCTTCTGTTCACTGGCGCGTTCGATGGCTTCCATCTGGTCTTCGAAAATGGCCTTGCTGTCATACAGCAGGCGGCCAATCAGCGTACTTTTCCCGTCATCCACACTGCCTGCAGTGGTAAACCGCAACAGTTCCATATTCAGGTAACCCCTTTGAAAATCCTTTGTCTTTTCCATTTATAAATGCTTCATTGCTGGTCAATAAACCATGGGAATACTCCGGGGATACTCCTCCGGCCTAAAAGTAGCCCTCCTTTTTCCGGTCCTCCATAGCCGCTTCGGAACGCCTGTCATCATAACGCCCCCCTCTTTCAGTGACCCTTGTGGCTGCTACTTCCTGGATGATATCTTCGAGTGTATTTGCTTTGGAGAGTGTCACCCCTGTACAGGTAATATCCCCGATGGTACGGCAGCGTACGTCTTTCTCGACCACTTCTTCCTTATCTTTCTTAACCATGAAAGGGGCATCCGCCAGCCAGACCCCGTCACGATAGAATACTTTCCGTTTGTGGGTATAGTAAAGATCGGGAATTTCCACGTCTTCCATGTAGATATACTGCCAGACATCCATCTCCGTCCAGTTACTCAGCGGAAATACCCGGAAATGTTCTCCCATATTCTTTTTCCCATTGAAAAGGTTCCATAATTCAGGCCGCTGGTGCTTGGGATCCCACTGCCCGAATTCATCCCTGTGGGAGAAGAAACGTTCCTTTGCCCTGGCCTTTTCCTCGTCCCTGCGTCCCCCGCCGAGTGCACAATCGAACTTGAGTTCTTCTATGGCATCGAGCAGTGTCACCGTCTGCAACACATTCCGGCTGGCATTGATCCCTGTCTCTTCAACCACCTTTCCCTGGTCAATGGTATCCTGTACCAGCTTTACAATACAGGTGGCACCGGTTTTTTCCATGAGCTGATCACGGAATTCCAGTGTTTCCGGGAAGTTATGGCCTGTATCTATGTGCATGAGGGGAAAGGGAACCTTGGCAGGCCAGAAAGCCTTCCTTGCCAGGTAAAACATCACAATTGAATCCTTGCCCCCTGAGAATAAAAGGACCGGCCTTTCAAATTGAGCGGCTACTTCTCGAATGATGTAAATGGATTCGGCTTCTAATTCCCTTAGATGATTCAGATTATATTTATCCATCTTGAACGGTGATATTTGAGTTCTGGAATGAGAGCACAAATATAAGAATTTTGGCTTGAAAACCTTAGCTTCCTGACCTGGAGAGGGTATTAAAACGGTGCTGCATATTCCGCTTCGCGAAACACGCGAGGCACCTTGTTTAATACCCCTTCCTGGCCGGCAAAATAGGCGTTGAGAACTTTATTTGCTGTCGAGTTTTACGGCGGTGCCATAGGCCAGGATTTCGGAGCAGCCTTGCATTACGGTGGAGGTGGTAAACCGTACGTTAATGATCGCATCAGCACCCATCCTGTCGCCATCGAGGACCATCCTTTGCATGGCCTCTTCACGAGCGTCGGCCAGCAGCCTGGTGTATTCTGATATCTCCCCTCCCACGAGGTTTTTCAATCCTGCGAATATGTCACGTCCCAGATGACGTGCCCTGACAGTGCTGCCCCTGGCAATGCCCAGGGTTTCGGAAATGGATTTTCCGGGGACTTGATCTATATTTATAATAATCATGGTGTATGGTATTTAAATGACCCGCTTGATCACGCGTAGTCTATGTGTATATTTACCAAGCTGCATACTGTAAATCCCCTGGTGGTCAATGGCATCTGTCTTCACACAACCCGATGCATGCAGGATCTCACCGGGACCTGTGATAATGCCGGTGTGTACAATCTCCCCTTCTTCATCATCAAAGAACACCAGGTCACCGGTCCCGGATTCTGTCATCATGTTCACCGTTTTCCCCTGGCCAACCTGCTGTGAGGCATCCCTTAAAAGCGGAACATCCAGTATCCGGCAGATGGTTTGTACCAGTCCCGAACAATCGGTCCCATAACTGCTTTTACCACCCCAGAGGTAAGGTATGTTCAGCAACTCTCCCTTCAGGTCCCCAAGGGCCTTCCCCTTGTCCTTTGCCGGTTTCCCGGGGACCCTGTCAAGCTCATATGTCTTCCCGCAAAGGATATGCCGTGGATCTCCTGCATGGTAATACAGTACACTTCCTGCCGGGACCAGCAACGTTCCTTCCGGTGCCCGGAGAGAGCAGAATCTCTCCTTTACCAGAACTGACTCCATGGCCTCATATTCCCCGAGGGCATCGTCTGTGAACCGACTGGTCATTTCCGGGGATATCCAGCCCTCATAGCCATCAAATCGGTTCCGTACCAGCTGCCATTGTTCATTTCTGTCAAGCACCTCAAATATCTCCCCGAAAAGCAGCTGGCTGGTCATTTCACTGGTGCTATCCGGATCCTTCCTGACCGGGATATAAGAAGCCTGTACAATGCCGTATTCCATACAGATGATTTCAGTACTTAAAGATAGGGGATAAAAGCTAAAATTGTTTTCGTATTTTTGTCAAAATTTTCAAAGGATCGCAATGAAAAGGCTTTTCCTCTTTTTCTCAAGGAACCTGAAGAAGATAAGGATCATCTCACTGTTTGTTCTCACTACCGTTCTCATCCTCCTGCTTTTTCCCAGCGAGGGGAGATTCGGGTTCGAGTTTCAAAAGGGTACCCCGTGGATGCATGACGAACTGATTGCCCCGTTTAATTTCCCCATTTATAAATACGATGAGGAGGTTGAAGCGGAACGGGACAGCATTCTCAGGGAGTTCAAGCCCTATTTCATCATTGACCGGGAAATTGGAAATCTACAATACGGCAGGCTGCTGGAAATCTTTGATGAGCAATGGAAGGTTTATTTCGGCGCCGGGGAGGGTGAAGCGGTAAGCCCGCAATATAAAGGCAGCCGGAGCGATCTTGTGAGAACCAGATACCTGTTGTTTGCAGGAGAAATCCTGCGATTCGTGTATGCCAAAGGGATCATTGGCAATGAAGATGTCCTGCAGCGCGTTGATAACCAGGATTTGACCATTGTCCTGCTTGAGGACCAGTATGCAGAAGAAAGGGATTACGGGGAAGTATTTACACAGAAAATGGCCTATGAATATGTCCTGCAAAGGTTGTCGGACTTCCGTGACAGCCTTTACGGGGAATCCGATATAGATTTTTTCAGATCCCTGAATATCAATGAATTTCTTGTACCCAACCTGTTTTATGATGAAACAACCTCCAACCAGGTTAAAAATGAACTGATGGAAGAAATATCACTCACCAGGGGAATGGTTCAATCCGGTGAGAGGATCATTTCCAGGGGAGAATTGGTGACCGGTGAAAAATTCCGTGTGCTGGAATCTATCCGCAGGGAATATAACAGGAACCTGGGACTTGTAGGGGTATTGAATTATATCCTCCTGGGAAAGATGATCCTGGTGATCATACTGATGATCCTGTTGTATCTTTTCCTTTATAATTTCAGGGTGGAGGTGCTGCAATCACCCCGGGAATCTACCTTCCTGCTCCTGCTGGTGCTGATCATGGTGGCGGTTTCAAGTTTTACGATACGCTATAATGTGCTGAGCATATATTTCCTGCCCTTTGCCATCGTTCCCATCATGGTCCGGACCTTTTTCGATTCCCGCCTGGCCCTGTTCATTCATATTATTGTGGTACTGATCGTCGGTTTCTGGGCCCCGAACAGTTATGAATTCATTTTCCTGAACCTGATCGCGGGGATAGTGGCCATATTAAGCCTGACAAATTCCTACCGCAGGGGTATTCTTTTCCTTACAGGGGTGATGATCATTGTTTCCTATTCAACCGTATATCTGGCCTTCTCGATGATACAGGAAGGCAATCTGCTGGCCATTAATTTCAAGGCATTCCTGTGGTTCGTAGGAAATGGTCTGCTGATCCTGACGGTATATCCACTGATCTTTATTTTTGAGAAGACCTTCAAGTTCCTTTCTGATTCCACCCTGATAGAATTATCGGATACCAACCAGGCCCTGTTGCGTGAACTGGCTGAGAAAGCCCCCGGCACCTTCCAGCACAGCCTCCAGGTGGCCAATCTGGCTGAAGAGGCGGTCATCCAGATTGGTGGCAATCCGCTTCTGGTCAGGACCGGTGCGCTTTATCACGATATCGGTAAAATGTACAACCCGGAATATTTTGTTGAAAATCAGGGCACTGATTACAATGCCCATGATGAGCTCAAATTTGAGGACAGTGCCAGGATCATCATCAACCATGTGCTGGATGGTGTAGAGATTGCCAGGAAGTACAGGTTGCCAGAGGCCATCGTTGATTTTATCAGGACTCACCATGGTACTACCATTGTACAATATTTTTACAAGTTCTTCATCAAGGAATTTCCCGAAAATGAGTCGAGCCGGCATAAGTTTGTCTATCCTGGCCCCAGGCCCTTTTCTAAAGAAACAGCCGTACTGATGATGGCGGATTCGGTTGAGGCTTCCTCCAGGAGCCTGAGGGTAAAGGATGAATCAAACCTGAGTAACCTGGTTGAGGATATCATCAACCGGCAGATCAGGGAACAGCAATTTGACAATACGGATATCACTTTCCGGGATATTGACCTGATCAAGGAAATCTTCCTGAGAAAATTGCTGAATATCTATCATGTGAGGATAGAGTACCCATCCTAGCATAACATTGTTCAGAAGCGGGTATCGACCACCTCCACACCGGGATGTGCGGAGGGATCAAAAACAAAGGTCCCCTCGGTGACAGAAACCTTTTTCTGATAATCCTTCAGCACCACGGAATGATTGTCCCCATGCTTCCCAAGTGCCTGCGCAGAAAAAAGCCTGTGGTCTTTTTTGCTGATTAATAATTTGATGGTATGATAGTTCTTATTCAGGTCATTTGGAAACAGGTCTATCTCATAGTATTCCTTCCCTTCATATGAGCGTTCGCGGGTCAGCCGGTATTTAAAGTCTTCCCGGTAGAAAGTAAACAGGTCGGCGGGATTTGAGAGAAAGAATTCATCATCCGCATCATTTTCTTCAGCGTCGCTAATATATACTTCATTGACAGATTCCATGTGATTCCACATGGTTTTTCCGTCACAAAACACCTCTGATTCACCAACGGAGAGCCTGAATTTATCCTCCTGAAGGATCAGGGTACCGCTTTCTGTATTTTCCTGGTTCTCCTGCAGGGATTCATAGGTATAATCAAAGCTGACTTTTAAAGGGTAATCAGCCTGGGCCTGGCTTGCCACCTTGTCAAGGATCTTCCTGGCAGCCGGATCCCGGCCTGCCATGGACAGGTCTTCCTGGGCCGGCAACAGCTGTACTGTTGACAGGCTGAGTGCTATGAATACATATTTTTTCATTATGATTATAGGCTTTCGACGTCATTATCCAAAAACCGTTCCAAACTTAAAAGGTCCTTGATCAGTACCTGGCGTGCCTTGCTTCCTTCAAAGGGACCAACAATGCCGGCGGATTCGAGCTTGTCAATGATTCTCCCTGCCCTGTTGTAGCCTATGGAGAACTTCCGCTGGATCAGAGAGGTGGAGCCCTGCTGAAATTCAACCACCAGCCTGGCAGCCTTTTCGAAGAGGTCATCTTTCTCATCCGTGTCGAAACCATTCAGATCAGCCGTGACTTCATCGATATATTCAGGCAGGAGGTGGGCTTCAGGGTAGGATTGCTGGGCGCTGATATGGCCGGTGATCCTTTCAATTTCAGGCGTGTCGATAAACGCACATTGCAGGCGGACCATATCGCTTCCGACAGAGATCAGCATATCTCCGCGGCCTACCAGCTGGTTGGCACCCGGACTGTCCAGGATGGTCCTGGAATCCATCATGGAGGTGACTTTGTAGGCAATCCTGACAGGGAAATTGGCCTTGATGGAACCGGTGATGATATTCGTACTGGGACGCTGGGTCGCAATGACCAGGTGGATCCCCACGGCTCTTGCCAGCTGGGCAAGCCGTGCCAGCGGTAACTCAATTTCCCGGCCCGCAGTCATGATCAGGTCGGCAAATTCATCCACGATGACCACAATGTAGGGCATGTACCGGTGCCCTTCCCTGGGATTCAGTTTCCGGGCAATGAATTTCTCGTTATACTCCTTGATGATCCTCACCTGGGCACTTTTCAGCAGGTTATACCGGTTGTCCATTTCAATGGTTAGGGAATTCAGGGTTCTGATTACCTCCTGGGTATCATTGACGATGGGTTCCTCAGTATCAGGCAGCTTGGCCAGGAAATGCCTTTCGATTTGATTGTACAGGGTCAGTTCAACCTTTTTCGGATCGATCATGACAAACTTCAGCTGTGCCGGATGTTTCTTATAGAGCAGGGAAGCGATGATGGCATTCAGTCCCACGGACTTCCCCTGTCCTGTTGCCCCGGCGATCAGCAGATGTGGCATTTTTGTCAGTTCAACCACATAGGTTTCATTGGAAATGGTCTTCCCGAGGCCAATGGCCAGTTCGAATTTGGATTCCTGGAATTTCCTGGAGGCAATGATGGACCGCATGGAGACGATCTCAGGCCTGCGGTTGGGGACCTCTATCCCAATGGTCCCCCTCCCGGGTATGGGAGCGATGATCCTGATACCCAGGGCTGAAAGGCTGAGGGCGATATCATCTTCCAGGTTTTTGATCTTGGAAATCCGGATACCCGGGGCAGGAACGATTTCGTAAAGGGTTACGGTGGGCCCGATGGTTGCCTTGATCTTGTCTATCTGTATCTTATAATTCCCCAGTGTCTCAACGATCCGGTTTTTATTGCTGATCAGTTCTTCCTCGCTGACCGTGGTATCAGCTGATTTGTGTTCTTCAAGCAGTTCGATGGAAGGAAGCCGGTAATTGGAAAGATCCAGCGTAGGATCATAATCCTCCAGTTCCAAAGCTGTACCGGAATCGACCAGTTCCCCGTTCTGTTTCTTTTCAACCGTCATCTCGATCCCGTTGTCATCCTGGATTTCACCGATCCCGGACTCGCCAAACCCACCTTCGCGGGTTTTAAATTGCATGCTTTCATCCTTCTTGCTGTCCTCTGCTGCCTCTTCCATTTCTCCCTCATCTTCACCAATGTCAGGTGTTATTTCACCCGAGACCCCGGACATCTGATTTTCCTGGTCTGTTATCCAGGGAGCTTCCCCTGCAGCACTCCCACCCTTTTTAAAAAGGTTCAGTATTTTATCCAGGGTACTGTCGAATGAGAACTCCCGGTCCGCTCCCGAGGAAGCCGCCTGCATCACCGAACAGGAAAGACAGGACGATGGACAGCAGGATGGTACCAACCAGCAAAATACGGGTTGTCTTGCCCAGGGGCAGGGTGCGGATATTGATCAGACGCAATCCGGAGATCAGCAGGATGAAAGGAAGGAATGCGGAAGCGATACCAAACCAGTGATTGATGAATTTATTGGCCAGGAAGGCACCAAATTTTCCAGCCCAGTTATCCACCATCACCTCCGGACCGGAAAATACGCGTGACCATTCAAAGCTCTGATCGGTCTTCCAGGTAAAGAAATAGGAAATGAAGGCAAGGTAGAGGTACAGAGAGAAAAGGAAAAAGAATATTCCCAGCGTCAGTTTAAATCTTTCATCACGCAGAAAACTGAAATACTTCTTTCTCTTTCTCTTTTTCTTTGCCATTTTAGTCTAGGAAGAAGGGTAGTCAATCAAGCAGTGCATTCAATATGGTCTCCATCTCTAACTTTGATACCTGGGTGTAATTTTTAGGAAGATCAAAAATCCTTGCCGGGACCCTTGTGACATCGAAGCCCTTTGCTACCATATGCATATTGGCATTCCCCATGATCGTATTGAATTCAAGGAGTACCCCCGGAATTTTCTGGAAAGGACTGTTACCATTGGGTTTATCAAGCTGTAGCTCATCCGTGTACCAAATATCGAATGATTCAATACCACCGTCAGGAAAACTGGCAATGGCATTTTTGCATTCAAAACCGATGATCTCCTTTGTCTGTCCGGTAAACTCAATGTTCATCCCATCCATCAGGCCAAAACAACATGGGGGTTCATTTTTATCCCCTTCGAAAATATATTTCTTGTCAATAAATTTCAGGTATGTAATAAACTGGTAATTATTCAGATCGGATACATTTACCAGGTTAAAAAATCCCATGCCCCCCTGTATCGTATTTTTCACCATGTTATCCCTGAACTCCATGGTCATCTTCGCAGGAAGAAGGCTGGCCGAATAGCCCCCAATTTCCTGCTGCTCATAGGTGATCTGGAATTCAATTCTGCCCTCTGTCAATCCTGGCCCTTTCTTCCTGCTACAATCCACAAACATTATTGCCAGCAGGGTAAGGGTCAGGTATTTAAGGATAGATTTTGACACAGTATCAGAGCCTTGAGAACAAGAACGTTTAAAAATACTAATTATTTCTAAGTTTAGGGCGCTAAGTTCTTAACCAGGGGATACTGGTCGAAAATTCCGCACTTTCAGTTCCAAACCTAATTTCATAGATTTGTGTCTTTGGATACACGTTTAAAAGGCGGGTCATGAAAAAGCTGGCTGTTATTGCCCTCGGGGGGAATGCATTGCTGAGGGGAAACCAGGAGGGAACCATAGAAGAACAGGAACAAAATACAACAGAAACCCTGGAAAACCTGGTATTTCTGCTCAGGGAAGGATACGACCTGGTGATCACCCATGGGAACGGTCCCCAGGTAGGTAACATCCTGCTGAGAAATGATGCAGGTGAACAGGTATACGGTATCCCGCAGATGCCGGTGGATATATGCGTTGCCGATTCACAGGGTGGAATAGGCTATATGGTTGAAAGGATGCTGAGGAATGTACTCAACAGACATGGCATTGAAAAGGAGGTGGTTACCCTGGTGACCATGGTAGAGGTGGACAAAGATGATCCTGCATTCACGGATCCGCAGAAGCGGATCGGTCAGATCTATACCCGGAAAGAAGCTGACAAGCTGAAGACAGACAAGGGCTGGATATTTGAGGAATCAGAAAAACAGCAGGGTGGCTGGAGGAGGGTGGTACCCTCCCCCAAACCGGTCAGGATAAGCAATGAAAAAGTGATTGAAACACTGGCCAGGCAGGGTACTATCGTGATCGCTGCCGGAGGTGGCGGGATCCCTGTTTATATCGATGAAAAGAATGATGTCAGGCCGGCTGAAGTAGTGATTGATAAGGATCTGGCTTCCAGTCTGCTGGCAGCCCGTATAGGAGCCGATGAATTCTATATCCTGACAGATGTACCCTACGTTTACCTGAATTACCGGAAGGAAAATGAACGATTGGTGGAGTTCCTGGACCATAAGGATACGGTAAAATACCTTGAGGATGGCCAGTTTGCCAGGGGAAGCATGGCACCCAAGATCAGGGCCTGTCTGCAGTTCATCGAGCAGGGCGGGAAGAAGAGTGTCATCACCGAAGCCACCAAACTGGAAGACAGGAAATACGGTACCAAAATTACCATGGAATACGAAGATTGATTTTCCATGGAAAACAATACCTTTAATCCCTCTTTGTAAATCAATAAAACATCAGACTTATGTCCTTTAATCTCAGAAACAGGAACTTCCTGAAATTGCTTGACTTTACACCCGGCGAGATCCGCTACCTACTGGATCTTTCTGCTGACCTTAAAAAGGCCAAATATGCCGGTACAGAGCAACAGCGGCTGAGAGGCAAGAATATTGCCTTGGTATTTGAAAAATCATCGACCCGGACCAGGTGTGCATTTGAAGTAGCCGCCTATGATCAGGGTGCAAATGTTACCTACCTGGGACCCACAGGTTCCCAGATGGGTGCCAAAGAATCGATGAAAGATACAGCCCGTGTGCTGGGCAGGATGTATGACGGCATAGAATACCGTGGTTTTGGCCAGGAAAGGGTTGAGACGCTGGCTGAATATTCCGGCGTCCCTGTCTGGAATGGCCTCACAGATGAGTTCCATCCCACCCAGGTACTCGCTGATTTCCTGACCATGCAGGAACACCTGGCAAAGCCATTGAATGAAATGAGTCTCTGTTATCTGGGCGATGCCCGGAACAATATGGGAAATTCCCTGTTGATTGGTGCTGCAAAGTTGGGAATGGACTTTAGGGCAGCCGCTCCGCTCTCCTGCCAGCCTGATGGAGGATTGGTGAAGCAGGCCCGGGAGATTGCCCTCACTACAGGCGCCAGCATCAAAATCACCGATAACCTGGAGGAAGCGGTCAGGGATGCTGATTTTCTTTACACGGATGTCTGGGTGTCAATGGGAGAAGCTAAGGAGGTCTGGGAGGAACGGATTAACCTTCTCAAACCTTACCAGGTCAATCAGAAGGTGCTGGAAATGAGCGGCAACGAAAACGTAAAATTCCTGCATTGCCTACCCTCTTTTCATAATCTGGAAACAACTGTTGGTGAAGAGATAAACCAAAAATTTGGCATACCTGCCATGGAAGTGACTGATGAGGTGTTTGAATCAGCAGCGTCGATCGTGTTTGATGAAGCGGAGAACCGTGTGCATACCATCAAAGCCTTGATGGTAGCTACACTCGGATGATATAATCCTGAAAACTTGTAAATTGTCCGATTTGCCCTTGACTTTGTGGGTAGATAATTGTTAACTTGTATAACAATTACAAACCAACATTTTCAACAATGACACTTTATGTTGGTAATATTCCATATGCTGTAAAAGAAGAAGAGCTAAAGGAGATTTTTCAGGAGTACGGAACAGTGGTAAGTATCAAGATCATCACGGACAAGTACACCGGACGATCAAAAGGCTTTGGGTTCATAGAAATGGAGAATGACGACCAGGAAGAGACAGCGGTCAAGGAATGCAACCGGAGAGAAATACATGAGAGGAACCTGGTTGTGGCCAAAGCCCATTCCCGAAAGGGTTATAATGAAAGAGGCTAACCCGGGATCTTATACGACGAGTTCTTTTATGAAATAGTACGTCATTGCTATTGAAGCAGCTAATTTTAGCCCGATTCCTATCATTAGTCCCAGTAATGATCCGAGTCCCGCTTTGAAAGAATTGGCAGCATCCTTCCCGGTCAGGGCTTCGCCAATTACAGCGCCTGCAAAAGGGCCGATTATGATCCCGAGCGGAGGGAAAAAGATCAGGCCCAGTACGAGGCCAATGGCAGCCCCCCACATGCCTGCCTTGCTTCCCCCGAATTTTTTAGTACCCCAGACGGGAACGATATAATCCATAATGGTGACAATCACAGCAATGGCCCCCATCACCAGCAGGAATTCGAAACTGAACTCCGCATAACTGGAAAAGTGCAGCAGCAGAAGGCCTACAAAACTGAGCGGGGGACCCGGAATAACGGGCAGGACACAGCCTACAATGCCCAAAATCATAAGGGCACAACCACCTGCTGTAAGTAAAATATCTCCCATGTTCCCTTATTCGAAACCTGTAACCTCATACCCGGCAGCCGAAATGGCCTCTGAGATCAACTGGGGATTGACAAGGGTTGAGTCAAACTTTACCACCGATTCTCCGGCAGTATGTGAAGCGGTTACTTCCTGTATCCCCTCCAGCTTTTTGATACTGTTCATGATGGCATTCTCACATCCCTCGCAGGTCATGCCCCTGACATCGAATTTTACCAGGGTGAGATGTTCCGCTGAAATGGTCTGAACTTCAGATGTGGCTTCGCCCTTTTTGGTTCCCGATGAGCAGGACACACTCAGCAGGATGACAGCAAGTAAATAGAATAGTTTTCGCATGTGTTTAAATATTATTCTGTTCCAACAATATCTTCAAAGGCGGCATATATGGCACAATAGCTGAGTGGGATTGTGAAGAGGAGTCCCACTAGAAATGCCAGCGTCCCCGCCATATTTATCAGCATCAGGAGCAGGACAAGCCCGAATAAATTCCACCATTTTTTGGTGATCAGTTTCCGGCTGTATTCCATGCCGTCCCAGAACTCCATTTTGGCAAAAACGATGAAAAGTGGTGCAAAAGTATAGGCTACGGCCAGGTAGATTCCGGGAACAATAAGGGCCACCAGTCCCAGTGCAATAAAAATACCGCCGATCAGTGTATACAGCAGGAGGGGGACAAAAAAATCAAAACCCTTGAAAAAGGTTCCGAATTCATAAGGCTCTCCCTTGCTGATTTTGTTGGCAACAATGTAAAAACCTGCCATAAGGGGACCGGAAACAAGGAGTGATCCAAAAGGAATGAAAGCCGCGGCAACAGAAATCAGGATCACAAGGATGGTATAGGCTATGAATAGGCCCATGTTTTCCTGGAAAATTTCCCAGCCCCTCCGGATATAACCCCCGGCATCTGTCTGGTAGCCCTGTTGGATCAGGTGCTCTGCTTTCTCTTTGATTTTACTGACAACTTCCATGGTAGTTTTTGTTTAAAAATACTAAACTCCCTTCATATATTCCCAAATGACCCGCAATAATTCATTTGATTTAATGTTTTGATGAACAGAGATTGACTTGAGGCTTAACTTTTCATAAATTTAATTATTCCATGGAAGGCGAAAACATATACGATAAGATCCAGGAAATCTTCGGGGAGGTTCCGGGAACGTTCAGCATCCTGGAGGAAAAGATTGATATTGATTTACAGATGGAATATTTTGAGTTTTCCAGGCACATTAAAAAAGATCTGGATGAGGGGGCGGTCATAAAGCGGAGAGATCAGATCTTTGATTTCGCCCGGGACGCGGGGGACCGCAAATCCCTGTTTGCCATGCTCGCTTCTCTGGAAGATGTTTCGGCATACAGGACCATTGAAAAATACCTGAAGGAAGGACACCTGGAACTGCGGAACTGGGCCATACTGGCCCTTCAGGAAAGCAGGATGCTGCTTGAGAGCAAGCTGCTGGAGGAGAACCAGGTATTTATTTCAACCGGACTGGGAGGCAAGGGATCAAAGCTCAGGTACTTTGTTGTGCTGATAGGCAAGGAGAAGACTGGCTTTAGTGATTTACAGAAGAAAATCATAAAGAACGAGTTTGAAGATACCCTGGCAAAATGTGATGCCGAGATCGAGAAAGTGGAATTCCTGGGACATTTTGCCACACTTGTTGTGATGGTCCCACTGAAGGTAGCCCTCAAAGATGTATTCCGGTCCGCTATAATTGAATGTAATCAGTACGGGGATTTCCTGAAGTCCAATTTCATCATCACCAATGTAAAGGAATTAAACCTTACCGAGATCAAGGATTTTATGAAAAAACAGCAACAGGCCAATCCTTCTGACGACAAATAATTCAGGCAAACCCAGGTGAATCACACCCGAATCATGTCAGCCATTGTAAACATAGCCATCCAGGTCATTCCTCTTTCCCGGGAGAAGGAGCTGTACGATCTAGTGGACCTGGCCATCCAGGTGATTCAGTCCGCCGGGATCAAATACCGTGTCTGCCCCTTTGAAACAGTCATGGAGGGAGAATATGACAGGTTGATGGAGATTGTTAAAGAATGCCAGCAGGTATGTCTGGATAATGGTGCTGATCAAGTCCTGGTGAACCTGAAAATCCAAAACCACGGAAGATTCAGTCGTTTCAGCTGATTCAGCCGATGCAACCGGTTCAGTTGCTTCACTCTCTGTTTCCTCATTTACGGATTCCTGCTCAATGACCTCTTCAGCCAAAGGCTCGCTTGTTTCCATGTCATTGCTTTCGATTTCTTCACTTTCAAGGATTTCCGGGGCATTCTCCTTGATGTATTCGATTGCCTCGGCCAGGCCGTCTGTGAATTTTTCAAAATCCTCCTTGTAAAGAAAGATCTTGTGCTTCTCAAAATAGAACCTGCCGTCCCTGTTGAACCTTTTCTTGCTCTCTGTAAGCGTCAGGTAATAATCATTCCTTCTGGTTGTTTTGACATCAAAGAAATATGTCCTTTTTCCAGCTCTTACCGACTTCGAAAAAATCTCTTCCCTCTCAGTCTTGACAACTTCATCATTTTTTTCGGTTCCGTCTGCCATCAGTGTTAAATTTAGTTACGAAATTGGGTTAGCTTGTCAAAAATAGAAAATAATTTTAGAAATATGCAAATAATCAATTGATTGATTGTGTATGAGGAGATTATTCGCTTATTTTGCCTCCGTTTCATTTCTAAAGGTTCTTTTTTGCAGGATGTTTAGCAGAAGGTTGTTAAGGATCAAGGTTTTCCAGACATTATATGCATACCATAAAGTGGAAGGTAAGACCTATGCAAGTACCGAGAAGGAACTCCTGCATAGCATTGGAAAATCCTATGAGCTTTATCACCTGCTTCTCTTGCTGATCCTGGATGTGATCGACTATGCCGAATCAAAAATTGAACTGGCAAAACAGAAAAAAGTGCCATCTGAGGCAGATCTGCATCCCAACACCCGTTTTATCGATAACCAGCTTGCCACCCAGTTGAGAAACAACAGGGATCTTCGGAGGTACCTTGAAAAACATTCCGTGAGCTGGGTGCAGTATCCCGAGATCATCAAAAACCTCTTCCTCCTGTTTACCGATTCTGACCTCTATCTTGCATACATGGAGGAACCGGACCGGACATATAAGCAGGATAAAAAGCTGGTGGAGAGATTCTATATCGATATCGTGATGAATTATGAGGATCTGTATATAAACCTTGAAGAGCAGAGTATATACTGGATTGATGATGTGGATTTCGTCATCAAAATGATCGTTAAGACATTGAAGAAATTCACAGCAGATCAAGCTGACGGGGGATCCCTGATGCCTATGTTCAAGGATAAAGAGGACGAGGACTATGCCAGGACCCTGCTGCGCAAAACCATCAAGAATGAAAAGCCATACCTGGAGATGATCAGGGCATCTGCCAATAACTGGGAATTGGAAAGGATCGCATTTACCGACAGTTTGATCCTGCAGCTTGCCATATCTGAGGCCATAGAATTTTCAACCATTCCCACCAAGGTTACCATCAATGAATTCCTGGAAATAGCCAAGCTATACAGTACACATAAGAGCAGCCAGTTCATCAATGGTATACTCGATAACATATTCGCCGGATTGAAAAAGGACGGGAGGATCAAAAAGATGGGGCGAGGATTGATCGGTGAAGTCTGAAGATAAGCTATTGCGCCAGAATTAAAATTATTGTTACTTTGCACTTTCTGAATCGTTTATGAGGTTATTACATATTACCGGACTGTTGATTTTACTCCTTTCCGGAGCTGCCTGCAAGAATCAAAAATCCACCGAGATTTCCGGGAAGGTTGAAACCCAAACCGGATTGACACCGGAGATCAGGTTTGAGAAAACCGAGCATGACCTGGGAAGGATACTGCAGGGTGAGAAGGTGGGTTATAATTTCATATTCACCAATGTTGGAGATGCCTCACTGGTCATCCTGGATGCCAGTGCGAGTTGTGGATGTACTGTTCCAAAATACAGCAAGGAACCCATAGCCCCTGGCGATAAAGGGTCTGTCGAAGTAGTATTCGATTCATCCGGCAGGATGGGCCAGCAGAGCAAAACGGTTACCCTTAAAACCAATGGGAAGGTCCAGGTTGTATATCTTACCATTAAAGCAGACATCATTAGAAAAGAATCTTAATATTTACATAAATCGAAATCGTGATGAGTAATTTTATGTTGATTTTCCTTATGCCCCAGTCCCCGGATCAAAGTCCGGTCCCATCTTTTGTTTTTCTTCTGCTGATCATTGTTGTATTCTATTTCTTTATGATCAGGCCCCAGATGAAAAGGCAAAAGGACCTGAAAAGTTACCGGGCAAACCTGAACAAGGGTGATAAAATCGTAACCACAGGTGGTATATACGGTAAAGTTCTGGATATAAAAGATCAGACAGTAACCGTTGAAATAGCGGAGAATGTCAGGATCAAGATCGATAAAAACGCAATCCTGAAGGACAATACAGATCTGGCTGCCCAGAAGTAGGTCCGTTCCCCTGGTGGGGAAACCGTTTTAACCTGTCCAAATGCTGATGAATGCAGGAACAAGCCCCGGGCAATAGAATTTTAGTAGATCTTCTGAGCATGACCAGGAGACCACGAAGGAAAAAAATAACCCTTAACAGGAGGGTCCTGATCTTTTTCTTTTTCCTCCTGCTCTCTATCCTGTTCTGGTTCCTGACTGCGATGAATAAGGATTACATGACTTCCATCTCTTACCCGGTCCGCTATATCAGGTTTCCGGAGAAGAAGGTGCTCGTCAATGACATCCCCGACAGGCTGGAACTGACAGTGAATGCCGGCGGTTATACCCTGCTCAGATACCAGCTTCAGTCCCGCATTAACCCCATCATATTTGATGTGAATTCCTTCTCACTGAACACCGTTCTTGGTGATCCTGCCACCCTGTATATCCTGACCAGTTATGCAAAGGACAGGATTGCCAAACAATTATCATCAGAGATAGAGATCCTGGGTATCAGTCCCGATTCACTCTTCTTCCAGTTTGCTGACAAGGTGAGTAAGAAGATCCCGGTTAAGCCCAGCCTGGATATCAGCTTTGAAAAGCAGTATATGCAGGTTGGTCCTTACCTGGTGGAACCTGACAGTGTCACCATATCCGGACCGGAATTAATGATTGACACCATCGAGATGGTCTGCACGGTGCCGGTCATCATGTCAGATGTCAACAGGAGTTTCGATATGGAACTGGAGATGCAGCCTCTGCATAAAGTCGAATACGATCCGCTCGAGGTTTGGATACAGGTTCCGGTAGAGAAATTCACCGAAGCAAGCCTGAAGGTCCAGATCGAAGTGATCAATATGCCGGATTCATTAATCCTCCGGGCATTTCCGCCGGCAGTGACCGTCAGCTGCCAGATTGGTTTGAGTGCTTATGAAACATTGAATGAACATCTGTTCCGGGCTGTGATCGACTATGCAGAAGTGGGCAATATGCTTGGGAACAAACTCCAGGTCAAGATGATCAAGATGCCGGTATATATCCAGTCTGTTAATTTCACTCCCAAGAGTGTAGAATATATCGTTGAGCGCTGATGTTAAAGGTGGGTGTCACAGGCGGGATCGGCAGCGGTAAGACCATTATTTGTAATGTTTTTCACAATCTTGGTATACCTGTTTATCAGGCAGATAATGAGGCAAGACGGCTTATGGGCGAGAACCAGAGTATCCGGACCGGCTTAGTGGCGTACTTTGGCGAAACGGTTTTCCAGGATGAGAAGCTGAATCGTAAATATCTGGCTGACAGAATATTTTCAGATCCGGATGCCCGCCTATTTGTCAATTCCCTTGTACATCCTGCAGTGAGGGCTGATTTTGCCGGTTGGGTTCAAAACCAGGGCGTGACTCCATATGTGATCGAAGAAGCTGCCCTGCTGTTTGAAACTGGTGCCTGGAAGGAGCTGGATTTCAATATCCTTATTGATGCTGACGTTGAAACAAGGATCGAACGGATAATGCGGCGGGACGGCCTGGAAAGGGCAGATGTGCTGGCCA
>LJUP01000123.1 GCA_001303955.1 Bacteroides sp. SM23_62
TTTTCCACCACTCAAATTGAAATTCAGGAAGGAAACGGTGGCAGGTACCGTTTTCGATGGATTAAAAGATATTAAAATGGTAACCCACTGCCAGAATGAATCCCCTGATTATGAACAATATGTCTTGCAGGAATACCTGATATACAAGACTTATAACATATATACCCAGGTTAGTTTTAAGGTGAGACTGGCCAGGATACATTACCTGGATATCTATTCGCCAGCGGATACCCTGAGCCGTTTTGCATTTTTCCTTGAAAATCCGGAAGATATGGCCCGCCGAAACAATGGGGAATTGCTTGAATTTGAATCGGCACCACCGGATAAACTGGATCAGGATCAGCTGGCTTTGATGACCATGTTTAATTATATGATCATCAATACGGATTACTCAATTCCCATCATGCATAATGTGGTCCTGGTATCAAGAAACTACTTTGAACCACCCCTGCCGGTGCCTTATGATTTTGACTGGTCAGGCCTGATCAATATCCCGTATGACTCTCCATACGTGGCCTATTTATCCGGATCACCAGAAAGAATATATAAGGGACCCTGCCTCCGCATGAAAGAACTGGAAAAAATCCTGGAAAAAATGCAAATGAAGAGACTCGAGGTTTTCGAACTTTATGTCGAATTTCCATATCTTGAGAACGAAAAGAAATCAAGAAACATCCAGGATCTGCATCTTTTCTTCATCATAACCGGAAACAGGAAACTCATCCGGGAGGCATTTATTAAGGATTGTCCCCACAATTAACCGGTTTTTCTGGCATTTATTTGACCAATCCGCAAATTTTTTAGGCAGCCGTAAATTCCAGCTTGATCAAGTATGGATTTTGCGATGCGAAGGTCTTTTCAGGGGTGTTTGTGACATACCTTCGCAGTTGCCTGTAAATACTGGTAATACAATGATAAACAGCCTCTTTTAGCTTTTCAACAGGTTTGTGTTAATTATGTTTTTTACATAGATATTTAGTAAATTGAGAAAAGGACATATATTTGCGTAGAATTTTTTCCACTATTTTTAGTTAGTCTAAATAAGAATGAAGAAAGTGAAGTTCATCTCTGTGCAAGTTATGCTTATCCTGGTTCTGTTTTTCTGGGATATCGGCTCGATCTTTTCCGACAGGAAAGGAACACATCCTGTACAGTCGGGCGAACCGGCATCCATATCCAGAAGGATTAATAATCACATGTCCTCATTTGAAGAAACAAAACAAATGGACAAGATCATTTCCAGTTTTGTAAAACGATACAAAGTCAAAGGAGCATCTGTTGCAGTGACAAAGGACGGGAGGCTGGTTTACGCCAAAGGATTCGGATATGCCAATGAAGAGGAGGCTGAAGAAGTAGAACCCGGGCATGTATTCAGGATTGCCAGTATTTCGAAATTAATTACAGCTGTGGCCATCATGCATCTCATTGAAGAAGGTAAACTAGCACTTGATTCCAGGGTATTTGGATCTGAGGGTATTCTTAATGACGATAAATATTCTGATTACAAGGATCGAAGGGTGGAGAACATAACCATACAACATCTGCTGGAACATAAAGGCGGATGGTCAAAATATTATGGTGATCCCATCTTCATGCCGCATGTGGTGGCAAGAAAAATGAAAGTTTCCCTGCCGGTAAGCAGTGAAGATGTGATCAGGTATACACTGACACGTAAACTGAGTTATACACCCGGAACACGTTACAGTTATTCAAATCTGGGATACATGTTGCTGGGGGAAGTCATAGAGAAAATTACAGGCATGGGGTATGAAGATTATGTGAAATTCTCATTATTGAATCCACTTGGGATTTGGGATATGCAGATAGGCAAAGGTTATTACGAAGAGAAGGCTGCGAACGAGGTGAAATATTATGAAGTAGTCGGTGAACAAAAAGTGCTCGCATTTGATAGTTATGATTCCTATGGATCGCGTGTATACGGAGGAAATGACATTTCCCTGCTGGGTGCAGCCGGGGGGTGGATAGCGTCACCTGCTGAAGTATTAAAGCTCACCGTTGCCATTGACGGATTTAATTCAAGTCCCGATATCCTCATACCGGAGACCATTGAAAAGATGACCAGAAGTGGCCGCAGCAGACATAATGTGATAGGTTGGAAGGGTACAGACGGCAGGGGAACCTGGTGGCGGACAGGAACCCTGACCGGTTCATCTGCCCTGATGGTCAGGCAAAGCAATGGCATAAACTGGATCATTATGATGAATACCACCACCTGGAAAAAATCAAAGATACACAGGGAAACTTCAAGGACCATGTTCAGGGCGGTTAATACTGTCAGGAGATGGCCTGAATTCGACCTTTTTGATCAACAGGTTCCGACACCAATCCACTCAAATTTCCTTACCCGGGTCGATTAGAAATTGATCAATAATTTCAGCTGCATTCTTTGCCCCGTCCGTATTGAGTGTTTTGCTTGATACACTTTCATTTAGATGTTTCAGTACTTTTTCGGCAAGAAGGGCTGGAGTCGTTCTGGACTCATCCATCCTGAACCCTGCATTGTGCCGGCTTAACCGTTTTGATACATACTCCTGTTCGCTATGCCCTTCAATGGGAAAATAAATAAAGGGACGTTTCAGGGCAGTCAATTCAAGGGTAGATGAAAAGCCTCCCTGGACTATCGCCAGATCGCAGGCAGCGTAGTGACGATATAAATCAGGGACGAATCCTTTTACTTCAATACCTGGTGATGCCTTAATACTGGCTGGTGCCAGGCGCGGGCCGGTTACCAGTACCATATACAACCGGGGAATTTTTGATTTAAGTATTGGATAAGCACTGTTACATAGCTCGAGTAAACTTTTACCGATTGATGTTCCGCCAATTGAACATATTATCAGAGGGTTCCCTTCATACCCCAGTTCTTCTCTAATGGCCTTTCTATCAGCGTAATCCTCAGGATTGAATCTTATGATGTATCCGATAAAGGTGAAATAAGTTTTGGCATATTCCCTTCGATTGGGTAACAAGAAACCAAATTTCTTGTCAGGAATATCTTCCGGTTCACCAATAAAGATTGATTTCCGGTCGGCGGAGGACATAACTGTATGGTCCCTCGACCAGATCCAGTTCAGTATATAATTCACCATCCTCTCGAACGGATTCTTTGTCATCGAATCCATGCCGAGAAAATCATAGATTATTATAAAGGGAGTTTTAAATCTGATAAGTCTGAATATCAGTCCAATGAGTATTTCATATGTCTCATTTCCAACAATCACATCATAATGCTCCTGCCTGATGATGTCACGGAAGGTGATCACATTCCTGTACCAACCCTTCAGGGAAGCTAGAACATATTTTACCAGATTGAGCTTAGCCCTGGCTGCTGATTTTTCAGCAAATGCACTGTAACTTGAAAATTTATGGGAAAGCACATGGATCGATTCACCTTTTGCTACCAGATAATCGGTCGCCGGATTTGTTGCGATCCAGGTAATTTCTGCATCCCGGTTGATTGCCCTTAGCTTATTGGCAATCGCCAGGTCTTTGATGACATGACCCAATCCGATGGAACCGCTAATGTACAGAACTTTATGTACCGGCATAAGTAATATGTTGTGTGCAATGGCAGCTATCTGTCAAATATACAATGTAAAATACAGGAAGTCAACAACATGTATCTTGGTTAGGACAGGTATGCAAGTATTGTGAGAATTTCGTTTGCATCCGGCAAACATTGCCGCCATGGGCGTATAAATAGTAAAAAGCAGATAAGAAGAAAACTTATGCTTAAATCAGATGTTAATGAAAAAAATTAAAATCAGTCCCGCAGTATTGCTATTGACTTCTCAGCTGTTTTCTCAGGAAAACAGTGAATGTTATCAGGAGTGGAAAAGAATGAATGCCTCCAAAGATGCACTGTATGAGTTTCATAAATGATCTGAAATTTGGCAGGTTCATCCCTTGGGGCGCCTGTTCCAAACCTGCCGGGACCTGGAAAGGGGAGAAAATTCCCGGACTTGGCGAGTGGATTATGTATCTTGGTAAATAACTGTTATTCCTCAGAGATACAGTACAAATATTTGAATCCTCTCAAATACAGGTTGTCCCCGATCACTGCAGGTGAAGCATGAAAATTGTCTTCGAGTATATTTTGCGATAATACTTCAAAATCAGGACCATGTTTAACTACATAGATGGTTCCGTTTGCACCGGTGATGTAAATCCGGTCTTCAACACCAACCGGTGAAGCGAAGATATTCTGGATTCCTTCCAGCTTCTCGCTGCTGTAATATATTTTACCATCCGCGGCATCAAGACAGGATAAAAATCCATTGTTGACCTTCAGGAAGTATATTTTGTCATCCATAAGAAGCGGTGAAGGTGTATAAGGAGTGTCGTGATCATATTTCCAGGCAATGGCATCAGTATCTGTGATATTTCCCTTTGCTTTTGAGAGATTTACAGCCAGCAGGGCACTCCCCCTGAAACCACTTATCAAATAAACCATCCCATCAGCTCCTACCGGCGATGGAATCACATTACGGGTCATTCCACTGCATTCCCATATCACTTCACCTGTGACAAAGTCATAACTTCGCACCTTGTTGGTGGCACTGGTAATAATCTGGGTGTTCCCTTCATATTCCACAATAAAAGGGGTTGACCACGAACTCTGTTCATCCCTCTCGATTTTCAAGATATCCTCACCGGTATGTTTATTAAGCACATGAAGAAAGGACTGGCCTTCTTGATCCCGAAGAACAATTAATTTTTCTCCATGTAAAATGGGAGAGCTTCCTTCACCGAAGCTCATTAATTTTTCCATCCGGACCAGATCACGTTCCCATTTAATATGGCCCTCCTTGTCCAGGCAGTACAAGCCGTGAGATCCGAAATAAGCGTAAATGTTCATACCATCCGTGACAGGTGAATTCGAAGCCCAGCTGCCAAATTCATGAGTATGACTGTGGGGAAGTTCTTCACGGACCGTTGTCTGCCAGCGTATTTTGCCATTATTCCGATCGACAGATAGAACTGCATACTCGTGAATATAATCGGTTTCTGTGGGTGACATCCACTGGTTCTGCAATGGTTCCTCTTCTGGCTGTTCAGTCGCCAACTTTTTGTCTGATTGCACTGCCGATAATAGAATAATTTGATCTCCCCAGATGACAGGCGTTGCATGACCTCTGCCGGGAATCTCAACTTTCCACTTAACATTCATGTTCTCGTTCCATTCAACAGGCGGATCGCCCACCGGGGCTATTCCGGTGCCATACGGTCCCCGCCATTCAGGCCAATTCATTTCATAATCAGTCAGTTTATCTTGCCCAAAAGAATAATGTGATAATAGAATCAATATGGCCAAAATATTCATAATCGTACGCATAATTTATTCCTCCGTTTATGATTCAATGGTTTTAAAGATACATATTAAAGGTCAGCCGGTACTGCAATCAGTCAGGATTTCATGTCCTGCCCGTCAAAGCTCAGATCCTCATGGACCCGGGCAAGCAAGAACCTGGATCGGACACCGTGAGGACAGGCTTTCTCGCAGTATCCTTCACAATCCCTGCAGTTTCCGGCCCGCTCCCCTTGCATATCCCGATAGTACTGCATGGCACTTTTTTCCATCCCAAGGGAATGAAAATAATAATTATACCTCATGATGGTATTTACTGGGACTTTATGAGGACATTCCTTTTCGCATATATTGCAACCGATGCGGCAGTTGAGAAATCCCAGGCTGTCTTTGAAGTCATTCATTATCTGTGCAATCCGGTTATCCAGTGTGGTTCCGGAAAGACTTACATATTTTTGTATATCAGAAAAGGTGCGGAAGCGGCAGCATATGGTGTGTACATCAGGATTTGTAAGGATGAACTGTATGGAACCATCCTTTAGCTGTTCCATGTCGTTCATATTATACTTCTTGAAAAAACTGTCGGCTTTCTGCATTGCTTCAAGTAACCCCTCATAATACTTTTGTTCCGTCCTGTCCAGTTCACGGCCACTTTCCATCAAGGAGGCATAGTTTTCATAGGCAAGGATCGGGTTGGACTTCATAATCATTGTGCCTATGTCATTTTCGTTACAGGCTTTGAGTATCCTTTCACCCATTTCAGGAGCAAGGAAGTTGTATGGAAGAAGAAGTACGTCAAATCGTCCGTCATCGATGGCAGCCATCAGAATATCTTCCAGGTTCTCACTGGATTCCGGTCCCCATTCAGGCCCGTGGCATGATAAACCTGTGAAACGGATCTTTCCTTCCTTTTTGAGTATCTCTGCTGCTTTATGGAAATAATCATCTTTCACTCTGAATATATTCTGGGCCTGGTGAACCATATACAGATCAATATAATGCGTTTGTAACCTCCTGAGGCTGCCTTCAGCCCGCTGAAGGACATCATCCGGGGATTTAAACAACTTCATGGCAGGAAATGCTTTGGTAGCAATGAAGAGCTTCTCTCTTTCAAAGTTTTTTATAACATTCCCGATAAGGACTTCATTCCTGCCATTACTGTAGCTTTCTGAAGTTTCGATAAAATTTACCCCTGATTCAAGTACGGCTTTCAGGATGGAACCATTGCTGGGTATGCCTGATCCGATATCCGACACCATGGCACCCGTTCTGCCAAGTCTTCTGTAGTTTTTTATCTTCGGCGGATCATTCTTCAGGTAATCATTACAGGAAGACACACTTTCGTGATGCAATAAACCAGCACCCAATAAACCTAAACCTGTATCCCGCATAAATTGCCTGCGGTCTTTTTTCTTTTTTTTCATAGGTAGAAAATTTAGAATTCATACTTTAGAAAGAAAACAACAAAATGTACTTCTTCAGACAAATCTGAAATTTTCAAGCAGAAAAAATAATGGTATTACATAAATTTACGCAATTTACCCGCACTGCTGTAATCTTCCTTAAAATTCAACACCCAAAAGACCGATTGGTCTTGTCAAAGGAAAAAACTTCATAAACTGACAAAGGAGATAAAATATGAAATACAGAATATTTGGAAAAACAGGATTACAGATCTCTGCCCTGGGATTCGGGTGTATGCGGCTTCCCATTATCGGGAAGGATACCTCCCAAATAGATGAAAAAAAGGCGATGGAAATGGTACATCTTGCTATTGACAACGGTGTTAATTATTTCGATACCGCCTATCCTTATCACACCATGGACTTTTCCAAAGGAGGTTCCAGCGAACCTTTTTTAGCCAAAGCTCTAAAAAATGGTTATCGTGGAAATATCCATATCGCAACCAAGCTTCCGTCCTGGCTTATCCAGTCACGAAAAGACATGGACAGATATATAGATGAACAATTGAAAAGGCTGGATACAGGATATATTGATTTTTATCTCCTTCATGGACTGAAGCGTTCGGAGTGGGACAAACTGGTCAGGCATGATGTTTTTGAGTTTCTGGACAGTGCCATCAGGGCCGGAATAATTCGTTATGCCGGCTTTTCCTTCCACGATGACGTCACGCTGTTTAAAGAGGTTGTGGATGCTTACAACTGGACTTTTTGCCAAATCCAATACAATTATTTTGATGAGCACTTTCAGGCCGGCAGAGAGGGATTGGAGTATGCAGCAGAACGGGATCTTGCGGTCGTAATTATGGAACCGCTTCGGGGAGGATCGCTGGTCAACAATCTGCCTGGTGAGGCCAGGCAGATATTTAGAGAAACGGCTCCTGAAAGATCAGAAGTGGAATGGGCATTACGCTGGTTATGGAATCAACCAGGTATATCGGTCGTACTAAGCGGCATGACAAAGCTGGAGCAGGTAACAGAAAATCTGGAATTGGCAGAGAATGTCTCAGAAGCCCCATGGACTGAAAAAGACGAAGATGCCATAAAGAAGGCAAGACGAATCATTAATCAGTTGCAGAGGGTAAACTGTACAACCTGCGGTTATTGTATGCCCTGTCCAGAAGGGGTCAATATTCCACGCAACCTAGCTCTATCCAATGATCATCACATATTTAATGATCAAAATGCCAGTTATAGATACAGGGTGATCCTTACAGATCCAGAAAGAGCTTCCAGTTGTATACAATGTGGACAATGTGAAGAAAAATGTCCACAACATATTCCCATACAAATAGAACTGCAACATGTAGCGGATTTGTTTGAATCATAATCAGGATACCGGTGGCAAGACGTTTGGTGCAAGCAGTCAACACCATTCTTACCTTCTTTAGATTTGAATCCCCCTCAAGCTCAGTAATTAGCTGATTTACTATTGATTATCTCTACAGAATTAAGTATCTTGGCTGAAACATGTACGCTTCCTGGATTGAAGGTTCTGCTAATCTCTATGAGCTACGGTAAACAGACCTGTTTGCGATGAAAAGTCAAATCCTTGATTATCTGCAAATAAAAAATAAAATGATGAACTCAAACAAAACAAAATGAAAGCCATTGTATTCACAAAATACGGACCCCCGGATGTTCTCCAGCTTAAGGAGGTAGAAAAGCCTGCTCCCGGGGACAATGAGGTACTGATAAGGGTCTATGCGACAACAGTAACGTCAGGGGACTGGCGCATGCGTAAGGCTGAGCCTTTTATTGCCAGATTTTTCAATGGTCTCTTAAGGCCTAAAAGGATAACCACACCAGGGGCTGAGCTAGCCGGGGAAATTGAATCGATAGGCAAGGATGTAAAATTATTCAGGAAAGGTGACCAGGTTTATGGTTCTACGGGTGTAGTATGTGGTGCTAATGCCGAATACATATGTCTGCCTGAAGAAGGGGCGGTGGCAATAAAACCGGACAATATGAGCTATGAGGAAGCCGCCGCCATTCCTTTCGGGACATTGACAGCATTGCATTTTCTTAGAAAAGGGAATATCCAGAGCGGACAGAAAGTCCTTGTCTATGGAGCTTCCGGAAGTTTAGGTACTGCTGCGGTACAGCTTGCCAGGTACTTCGGGGCAGAAGTTACCGGGGTATGCAGTACCACGAATCTGGAATTGGTGAAATCCCTGGGAGCTGATAAGGTAATTGATTACACTGCAGCCGATTTTACCAAAACAGGTGAGACCTATGATATTATTTTTGACACCGTAGGCAAGAGTCCGTTTTCATGGTGTATTAAATCACTTAAGCAAAAAGGATTCTATCTTAGGGCTGTTCATATGGCGCTATCACCGGTTTTTCGAGGACTATGGGCAACCATTACAAGCAGCAAGAAAGTAATAGGGGGGATAGCAGCCGAGCGTAAAGAAGATTTGATATTCCTCAAAGGGCTTATCGAGGCGGGAAAGATAAGATCGGTCATTGATAGAAGCTATCCGTTGGAGCAAATTGCCGAGGCTCATAGCTATGTTGAAAAAGGGCACAAAAAGGGAAATGTAGTAATAACTGTAGAACAAAATAATAAAACTTAACAAGGTAACTTCTCAGGAATCGGAATCGTGTTTGGTATCACCATCATGACCGTTAGTTACGAACTGATCAAGGCTTCAACCGCAAATCCAGTGAATGCAATAAGGCATGAATGAAAAACTTGATTTTAAAACTCCTTAACATAATGAACCAATCCCGTTGTTTGATTCTTCCATTTGTTATTATTTGCCTACTGATGCTGGCAGGATGCAAAAAAGATGATAGCGCTGAACTTCAATTTAACAACCTTGAGGAGGAAGTCGAATACTACGTGGAAAAGTATGTCAGGATGGGGGCTGCGATTGGGATAATTGACAGACAGCAGGATGTACAGGAATTTTACTATGGTACTATATCCAAGGATAATAGCAACTCCCCCGACAGACATTCCATCTTTGAAATAGGATCCATCACCAAAACTTTCACTACAACATTACTTGCACAGATGATCCTGAATGGAAAAATCAGCCTGAAGGACGAGGCTGAATCCCATTTGCCCGAGGGTGTAGTAACTTTACCGGATTGGAACAACATCACAATTACCATTGAACATCTTGCCACTCATAGTTCCGGGCTTCCCAAAAAACCTCAGGATTCAGACCAGCCATTACCATCCGGATATGATCCATATGATCCTTACGCAGCCTATACTGCTGAATATGTTTACGAGTATTTAACGTCTTATTGCGATCTGCAATTTGAACCAGGCACCCAATATTTTTATTCAAATACCGGAATGGGACTTGTTGGTCATATCCTGGGATTGATTGATGGCACCACATATGAAGAACTGGTTACCCGGGAAATATTTGAATCACTTGGCCTGAATGAGACCTCATTGTTTATTGATAATAAGATATTCAGTCTTGCTCCTGGTCATAATGAATCTCTTGACAGCGTTAAAAATTATAATGCAAATGATATTTTCCAGGGTGCCGGGTTCATAAAATCCTCACTCAATGATATGCTGATCTTTCTGAAGGCCCAGATGGGATTAATAGAGACTTCCCTGGGAGAAGCTATGAAATTGACCCAGCAACCCTATTTTGATGTTGGTGGTGTAACCTATAATGACCGCGAAGGGTATTATAACCTTTCCATAGGTTTAGCATGGCATATTGATGTCTTGCCGGAGGGATATACCTTCCATTGGCATGGCGGAAGAACAAACGGATATATGGCCTACATGGCTTTCGATCTGACTGCGCTGACAGGTGTGGTGATACTTTGTAATCAATCCTATCCAAACGTAATCACACGGTTCGGAGAGGATGTTTTAAAGGCAGTAAATAAGTATTGAATAGATTTCAGCATCATATATATCTTTTCATGTCTGCTATCGCAACTCCCTGATCATCAATAACCTGCACTTAAATTGAAAAATCATTGCCAATATTTCTCAGGAACCTGTAACCCCCCGCCAATAATTAGATTAAGCTGCAACTTTAGACGATTCCTGCATTCTTTTCTGTCAGGAATTAATTGATCAGCACGAAATCCTGATTTTTTATTAGTTTTCTCCAACTGAGAAAATTTTGAATCCGATCTGAATTACCAGGTAGTTCATACTGATCTCAGCCGGAGCTCCTGCGGACATTTCAACCAGATTATTACCGGTTAATATATGATACATCGCGGATAATCGGAAATTACCAAAAGTAACCCCAATTTCAGGTGCAACTCCAAAATGATTTCCTGCTTCTATGGAAGCCGAACCGGTCCCTGATGCAGCAGTATTAGCTATGGTATACATTCCAAGACCAAGGCCCAGAAATGGACGGGTTTTATTATCTGAGAGATAATATTCACCCTTTAATAAAATTGCACCGCGAGATGAAATTCCCACATCAAGATCAGTTTCCGCATCAGAAATGGACCCTCCGAAAAGGGCATTTTCTTCAAACCTCATTCCTGCACTTACGCTGGGTAATATAAAAACTTTAGGTTCAACATGAGCCATTATTCCATATGACTTTAAATCACCAAATGTCAAGGCGCCACCTAAACCAGCATCCAACTTGAAAAAGACCTGTGCATTCGACGCAAGTGGGATGACTAATGCTATAACGAATAATGCTTTCTTCATGATTGTAGATTTTTCTTAATGCAACTTAATTAAAAGTTGGCTTAAAGACTTGATTTGAAAGCTTATACGGTCGTAACATGATATAGTTACTGTAAAATAGAAATGATGAATAAATAAATAATGAGAAAGCCATATACCTTCCCCAACAAGTCGTACGAATTTCTGCATATTAACCATGAAAGGAAATTGCCATAAATCAGTCGACATTCACGGAAATGGGATTTGGCTAAAAATCCAATTCTAGTAACTTTGATTACATAACTGTGAGGAAATATAACATAGAATCCTTAGAGGTTAGCTGCCATTAAAAAATCAAAAAATGAATTCAAAAAAAATAACAAAGGGTATTGCCGATATATCCCAACGCACGGCTGCATTAGTAGCAGGGATCGGATCTCTAATCATGTTTTTCGCCGCAATCGTCGCTGAATTTCTTGCCCGTCAGGGACTTGTAGTGCCAGGTAATGCAGCAGAAACAGCGCAGAAAATCATGACTCATGAGACCCTGTTCCGTGCCGGTATATTTAGCTATCTGATCATTCTTATACTGGATGTGGTTTTGGCCTGGGCGTTTTATGTTTTTCTCATAAAGGTAAACAAGAGTCTCTCGTTACTAACGGCATGGTTCAGACTAGTCTACACGGCAGTTTTTGGAGCCGCTCTGCTTAATCTTGTAAGTATCCTGCGCCTGATAAGTGGTGCTGACTTCCTGACAGTATCTGGAACAGATCAGTTGCATGATCAAATGATGCTATCACTCACTGCGTTTGGTGATGGATGGGCTATTGGATACATGTTTTTCAGCCTTCATGTATTTTTTCTTGGTTATTTGATTTTCAGGTCAGGCTACGTTCCCAGAATTTTAGGCATCTTGTTAATCATTGCATCTGTGGGCTATCTATCAGATAATCTAGCAAATCTTCTTTTGCCCGACTACTTAAATTACAAAACCATATTTATGGTTATTGTTATGGTGCCTGCGATTGCAGGGGAAATGGGACTCGCCGTGTGGCTTTTGCTTAAAGGAGGGAAAGTACCTTCTAAGTAGGTTGATGCAATAAACTGGCATAAAAAGGGGAATTTGATCATAACTATGATAAATAACGACAAAACCTTGCAAAGCGCTACACCTGCTGCTGCTGCGCTGCACTTCATTGCTTTTGCTGGGTTTGGCCGTCAGAAGAAATGTTAATGAAAGCCATTGTATGCACCAAATATGGACCGCCGGATGTCCTTCAGCTCAAGGAGGTGGAAAAACCTGTTCCCAGGAAAAATGAAGTTTGTATTAAAATCTTTGCGACATCAGTAACAGCAAGTGACTGTATAGTCAGGGGTTTTAAACTTCCTGTTTGGCACCCGATGGGACTAATGATGGGACTGGTGTTAGGTTTTAGAAAACCGAGAAATCCCATACTCGGAATGGTATTGGCTGGAGAAGTTGAATCTGCAGGAATAGATGTAAAATCATTTAAAAAAGGTGACCAGGTTTATGGATGGACCATCAAGTCCCCCATTAAAATACGATTTGGTACATATGCCGAGTACAAATGCTTGCCGGAAAACAGCGTGATAGCATTAAAACCGTCCAATGCAACTTATGAGGAAGCCGCAGCTGTTCCATATGGGGGGCTTTTGGCATTGCATTTTCTGAAAAAAGGAATTATCCACAGCGGACAAAAAGTGCTTATTTATTGGGCTTCCGGATCGATCGGTTCTTCTGCCGTACAGCTTGCCAAATACTATGGGGCGGAAGTTACCGGCGTATGCAGTACCAAGAATTTAGAATTAGTCAGGTCCCTGGGAGCCGATAGAGTAATTGATTACACAAAGGAGGATATTACGAACAAAGGAGAGCTTTATGACTATATCCTTGATGCCGTTAGAAAAAGCAAAAGCTCGAAATTAAAATTACAGTGCAAGAATGCACTGACCCCGAACGGGAAATACATATCAGTTGATGATGGTAGTCCAAAGGCACCTGTTGAAAATTTAATTTTACTCAAGGAACTGGTTGAATCGGGGCATCTAAAACCGGTCATTGATAGAAGCTATCCCTTGGGACAGATGGTCGAGGCTCACCGGTATGTCGACAAAGGACACAAGAAGGGAAATGTTGTAATAACTGTGTAGTTAAAAAATAACAAATGAACTCAAACAAAACGACCGCAAGAATTGTGGGAGCACTTTTTTTAACTGTGATGGTTACCTATACGCTCGGTGCTTTTGTATTTGTAGAGCCTATTCTAAATGCTCCAGACTATCTTGTTAAGGTTTCTGCAAATAAGCCCCAAGTGATAACAGGAGTGCTCCTTGAGTTAATGAATGGCATTGCATATATTGGTATTGCAATCCTGGTATTTCCCATCTTAAAACAACTCAGTGAGAGTATGGCTCTTGGTTACTTTGGCTTCAGAATCATTGAGTTCGCAATGCAAATTGTCAGTGACATCAGCCCACTAATGCTAACCACATTAAGTCAGGAGTTTGTAACCGCAGAAGCGACGGATGCTTCTTCCTTTCAAGCTATAGGCACTTTATTGCAAGCCCAGCGATTCTGGGCCAATCAGATGGTATTTATTGCGTATGGCCTGGGTGCAATGATTTTTTATTATTTATTGTATCTATTAAAACTCATTCCACGATTTCTATCAGTCTGGGGTCTTATAGGAGCCCCATTGGTATTAATCAATGTCATGTTAGATATTTTCGGCTTGAATCGGCTTATAGTTAAAGGATTCAGTTCATCCAAAATTCATTCCCAGTAGGATGTAAAACGATATTGAAACCGTCTGCAAGGGACGAACTGATTTCTTGCCCGTAAGCTGAATTAGTAATTTTTATAAAATTACTTAATGCATAACTACTTGTCGGTCAGATGTTTTCGTGATTTACAAACATCCCTGTCTTATAGATCTGCTACTTTTTGGTAAAGTCCTTCCGGATTGCGGTTTCAAATACTTTCCAATGTTCATCCGTCATCCTGCCTGGAGTGAACAAACATACCCCGGCTGTGCCATTTTCCATGGATTCACGGATGGCGTCTTCCAGTTCTTCAGGAAGCAGACCATGGCCTTCAGGATCTGGTTCGTCGGTCTTACGCTCAGGTCTTGGACAGATAAACAGACCACTGTACAAAGGTTTCCGGTTGTTGAGGGCAGTCACTCCTTCTTTACTGACCTCGCCAATCCATTTTGTACCTTTCAGATAAAAATCGTTGTAGTTCATCGGATAGAATGCATCCAGGTTCCACTTGTCCCATTCCTGTCGCACGATTTTCCTGGCAATGGAGTTAGGACCGGGGAACACGGCGGCGTTTATCTCTTTGCCTTTGGCGTGGACCATATCCGCTAATCGGTTTGCGATCTTGGTGATCAGATCATAGCGGTATTGTTTCCATTCCTCTATCTGTGAAGGATCATCCACGGATTTGATATCCATCCCTGTCTTTTCTTTGAATCCATTCACGCAATGGTCACAGTAACAATAATCGAATTGGGGATATTCGCGGTCCATCACGAGGTTGTATTTCGCCCAGAGCCCTTCAGCCAGGATCACATCAGGGTATCGGATATAATCGAGATGAATTCCGTCAACTTCCGGAAGATCTGCAATGCTGCCATACAATTCGGCGAGAAACTGGTATACTTCCTCGCGGTTGGGGCAGAGAAATTTATAATAATCTACATAGGCAGGTTTTGTAAAAGCGGATTCACCCAACCCGTTGATTGCATATAGTTCCGGATCTAGTTTTGGGTTTTTAGCCTGGATCATGGTGGGGATCCAGGCATGGAATTCCAATCCTGCTTCTTTGGCAATCCCGCCAACCCGTTTGTAGGTTTCCGGATCATGGCCTCCATTGTACATGAGACCAATAATGCCCTTGTTTTTCAGGTCCATGAAGTTCGCTTTGATCTCTTTGTCGGTAGCGCTTCTGGGTCCTGTCATCCAGGCATAAACAGGGACTTTTATATCTGACAGGGCTTTGGTTTTCGCCTGATCTTGTGAATCACTCTTTTTACCAGAAGGAGGATTACAAGCGGCCAGCAATAAAAATGAAATAATGGTGAAGAATTTGATCATGACTTGTTCAGTTAAGTAAAAAATCTTTGGCAAAATAAGGCTTGTTTGGGATTTGTGCAAAGGAAAGCTCTAAAGCTTTTTATTTGAACTCCCGATCATACTCTTGTCTTTAT
>LJUP01000124.1 GCA_001303955.1 Bacteroides sp. SM23_62
CGAATGAGCCCCTAACCTCCGGGCCATAGCCAGAACAGTATCTGAAAAAACCGCTGGATCGATGCCAGCTTTTGCAGGGGCCGGTTCACCATCCACCCTTGGATGCAGTGCTTCCACCTCATCGAAAATGGACCGGGTTTTGGCAAACAAGAGGGGGTCGTAATATTTAGAGCCAGGTTTGAGCCATCCAGGCCTGCGGCGGAATGCATTATCAAGGGGTCTGTGCTGAGGCCGAAGCCTGTAATAAACCTCAAATTTTTTGCTGCCCGGAACCAGTTTTTGCCTTGAGAACATGGTATCCCGTTCATCGAACCTGTTTCGGGGCCGCTGGTACGTGTACTGGATACGCCCCCTGAAAGGGATCAGGGAAATGGCCAGACAGCCTCCTGCAAGCGATATCATCCCTGCGGATATCCAGTCCGGGTATGTTACGTCCTTTAGCACGGGGAGTAAGTAAGGAAACGACAGAAGGATCCCGGAGATAAACGATATGCAGGCCGCCCGTCTTTCCTTCTCCATCATCGAAGTGATGCCGGCCGACAGCAGAAATAACAGCAAACCTGCACCCAGCAATATTAATACCAGCTCCATAGGATGTTTTTGTATGGATTGCCATCCATCGTCCCGGTGCAAAGATATTTATTATTGTATTTCAGCCCTGCCCCGCATTTATCCGAAAGAAGGAATGAGCCGGTTTAAATTTTGATTTATGCTGACTAACTGTTGTTTACGGACTTTTAACAGGAATTGGAGAATAAAATATAAAAATTCCTGTTAAGGATTTTGAGATCTTAATTTATTATTATAGTTTTAATGCCCGAAATCTTCATAAATATCTGCCATGAAAACAATTGTAAAGATCTTACTGGGCCTTTTGGCACTTATCATTGTCGTTACCGTGGTACTTGTGTCATATGTGAAATTCGGTTTGCCAAAAGTGGGTGACCCGCCTGATCTGCAGGTAGAGATCACCCCGGAACGCCTGGAAAGGGGGGAATACCTTGCCTGGTATGGTGCCGGTTGCCTGGACTGTCACACCCTCCGTGACCCATCCGTCTATTCCATGCCCCTTATGCCCGGCAGGGAAGGTGCGGGTGGTTTTCGATTCTCCCATGAAATGGGATTCCCGGGCGTGATCTATTCCCCGAATATTACACCCGCCGGGTTGGGGGACTGGACCGACGGGGAGATTTTCCGGGCCATTACTGCCGGAGTTGATAATGTAGGCAATGCAATATTCCCGATAATGCCCTATCATGATTATGCCAAAATGGACAGGGAGGATATCTATGCCATCATCGCCTATATCCGGACACTTGAACCCATTGAATCCCAGATCCCCGAACGTGAACTGGACTTCCCGCTTGGTCTGATTGTGAATATGATGCCAGCAGAACCCGAATTGCCAGACATGCCTGATCCTTCAGACCAGGTTGCCTACGGACAGTATGTGGCCAATGCCGCCGGGTGCATACAATGCCATACTACCCAGGATGACCGGGGCATGATAATACCGGAACTTCTGTTGGCGGGAGGAAATGAATTTCCGCTTCCTACAGGAGGGATTGTCAGGTCAGCCAATCTTACACCCGATGATGAAACAGGTATCGGGAAATGGACAGAAGAAGCTTTTTTGCTGCGTTTCAAGATTTATGCAGACAGTTCCATGGTATTGCACGAGGTCAGGGAAGGTGACTTGAATACGCCCATGGCCTGGAGCCTTTATGGACGGATGACAGAAAAAGACCTGAGGGCCATATACGCCTACATGCAAACGGTTAAGCCCCTCTCCAACAAGGTGGAAAAATTCACGGCTCCATAATCAGAACGCATCTCTTACCCTTTAAAAAACCATCCGGCTGTCCTTGTCAGCATGCTGACAGGTTCCGGATGGTTTTATAATATAGGAATGCTAAAGGCTAGTCAACCTCTTGTACGACGGTCCCATTGGTTGCTGGTATACCCTGTTTCAGATAAACCGAATGGTAGAGTATGGCAAATGCAGCAGATATCCACATGGCTGAAATAAGGACCCCGAATATCAACACTATCAAACCGGCTATGACAATAAAGAAGGCAAGCAGTCCCATGAAAAAGATGGTCCATCCATGCCCCCTGGTCATTGCCCAGCTGGCTTTAAGGGCCTCCATGGCTTCCATTTTCTGATCGATGACCAGGTATGGTACAAATGCCAGACGGCAGGCAAAGATGATCCCTGGTACGATCAGCATAAATAAACCAATTACAACAATGATCGCAACAACCAATCCGGCGATCACGGCATTCCAGTAATTCCGTTCAAAAACAGCGAACATGTCTTTGATCTCGATCTTTTCGCGGCGGACGGCTTTCAAAAAAACCCATTTTACACTATAGCCTATCGGTCCCGCGATAAAGATACCGTATCCAATGGCCAGCAGGACAATGGGGACGAGAAACCATTCAAAATGATCAGGTCTGAACTGAAAGCCGTTGGTAGGGATCTGAATTACTCCATAAACAAGTGTTACGACAAGTAATTCTATAAAGGTGGTGAAGATCAATTTCCACCCTTTACTGTAGCTGTCACCTGTAGAAGTGTCAGATACAAATGCGTTGTTAGATTCAATTGTTTCCATATCTGTACGAATTATTTGGTTTTCACAAGTCAAATATATAGCTGCGCTGCAGGCTATTTTAGCGACCAAAGTAGGATTTTAAAAAACACTACTTTGGTAGGGGATGCATTTACAGAATTTGTATAAATTCGTCACAGATTCTCATTTTACATGAATGAAACGCTACAAATAACCCTCCTCACAGGTTCATTGATCACAGGTATTATCGTTATCATGTTCAGCAATCAGCTGGTAAGAAAATACAGGTTGCCCTGGCTTTCCTCCTATTTTTATTACTTGATATTTTTATTCGTATTCGGCATATACGGTATCATCGGATCCCGGCTGATCAGGGTCTTCCTGGTGAAACAGGATTTGGATGAACAGGCAATTGCATCCATCGTTTCCTTCTTTTTCTATCTGGGAATTCCTTTTCTCATCTTGTCATGGTACATGTTTATCCGGCTTGCAAGAGAAATGGTCAATAAGAAAGTCAGTTCCATATTCAACCTGGTGTATTTCCTTCCCCTTGCACTGGGATTCATGGGTTATGGTGTGCTGCTTTTAAAACGGGACCTGCTCGGGGAGAACAGGCATGAGCTGATACGCTCCAGCATGCTGATGGGGTTTACCATTGTCAGCCTGATTGTGTATGCCTACTCACTCACCCAGCTTTTCCTCCAGTCACGAAGGTTTCTTGACAACAAGGACAGGCAGAATATCCGCCTCTTTGGAATGTTTTACATCATATATGTACTGAGTACCATAACCATGATCAACCTGTCATACCGGGGACCTGTCTATGGTTTTGGCTTCATCATCGTATTGTTTGCGATCCACCTTCTCCCGATCTTCTTTCTGAGCCTTTACCTCGACAAGAATTTTGTTGAACCGGCGGCAAAGCATGATTTTTATAAAAGCCTGGCAGATTTCATTGAAGCATACCAGATTTCAAAGCGGGAAAGCGAGATCGTCCAACTGATCTGTAAGGGAAAGAGCAACCAGGATATCAGTGATTCATTGTTTATTTCACTTCAAACAGTGAAGGACCATATTCATCGGATATATCTGAAAACAGGCGTTAAAAACAGGGTTCAATTAACCAACTTAATCCGCACTTTTTCTTAGTTTTACAACCTCCTGAAAAAAATTTGCATGGCAAGAAGACTTGTTATCGGTGATATCCATGGCTGCAATAAAACCCTCCAGGGACTGCTAGACAAAAAGATAAAAATATCCAGGGAGGACCAGCTTTTTTTCCTGGGAGATTACATAGACCGTGGTCCGGATAGCAAAGGCGTCCTTGACTATCTGATCAGCCTGAAGGAGAATGGATACCAAACCGTATTCATCCGTGGTAACCATGAGGAAATGCTGATTGAATCCCTATCGAGTAATGCCTACTTCCGTCCATGGATATATAACGGCGGAGGTGAAACCCTGAAGTCTTTCGGCCTGAGCCAGGAAGATTATCTCAAATTACACGGAGATGAGAAATTACCAGCCAAATATATGGAGTTTCTGAGTCACACAACCTATTACATAGAACTCGATAAATGTTTTATCGTCCATGCCGGATTTAACTTTCACGATGATAATCCATTCCATGATATGGATGCCATGATCTGGAGCCGGAACATGGATTATGACCGTTACAAAGCCAAGGGAAAACCTGTTATACATGGGCATACTCCGACCTCCCTGGACTCCATAAGGGTTACATTATTCAGCCCTGAACGTACCCTGGTAAACCTGGATGCAGGATGCGTATATACAGATTATTCAGATATGGGATATTTGGTTGGACTGGATATAGACACCATGCAACTCTTCGTCCAGGCGAATATTGAGTAGAAATTGCATAAAAATTCATGGTTTATTTCAGGGCATTCGTGTAATCCAGTGTGATATTCGTAAAAAAGGGGAGTTTTGAGGCAACCAGACCCTTGATTTTGTTGTCTATAAAGCACTGATTAAACCTAAAATTTCTTACCTTTCGACTAGTGAAGTTAAGATTAATTCAAAGATAAAACATGTTACTATCATCAGAATTATTTATTGAATTATACAAACAGAGCAAGAAGAATGGCTCCGGAAACCCGCCACAAGAAGCCCTTCAAAAACACAATTTATCTCCGGAGCAGTGGACCAATTATGTTGATTTTATTGATGATCTTGACCTGAATGAAGATGGTATCAGGATCATGGTCGATGAGATCAACAACGGACACATGAAGTTATAGGCAAAGTTGACGGGTACACGCTATTATTTCACATAACTGATTGAAACACCAGCCCGGCTGCTACGGTTTATGGTAGTGGTGAGTTTTGGATTATTCTGAATTTCTTCCAAAAAATCCCGTACGGAGCTGCCCTGGCTGGTTACATTGTGAGCGGTAATAACACCACCGGGTTTCATCTTTGGAAGGATCAGTTCGAGGTATTTATCATAATCGGGCTTCCAGGCATCGATGAATACAAAATCAAATTTACCTTCCAATACAGGGATTTCCTTTAATGCATCATTGATTCGTGATTCAATGATGTCATCCAGTTCCGCGTGTTCGAAATTCTCCTGGGCTTCCCTTGCCCGCTGTGGTTCTATCTCCAGGGTGATCAATCTGCCCCCGGTTTCTTTGAACGCCAGTCCGAGCCAAAGTGCAGAATATCCGTTGGATGTTCCTATTTCAAGTCCCCTCTGATAACCATTCTCCAAGATGATATCATACAACAGCCGGCCATCTTCGGCAGGAACATTCATGCCGCCATGCCGGTAAGGCAGGTGTTTTAACATGGGCAGTACCTTCTCATCGCTAATCCCCCGGAAAGGGTCATTTTGCTGTCCCGTCAAGGTGGCAGACAGCAATATTAAGACCAGGCATAATAAACCAGTATGTTTCATGGGAATTTATTTTTGAATAAGATACAAAATATTCAGCATGTAATATGGAACAATGCTATCCATTTTCCTTCAGCCCTGTTCCATTCCCGGAGGGCATCAGGCGTGGGCAAGAGATGCACTTTACATTGCTTTTGCTTGAGAAAACCGGAGGCTTCCCGGGAAAGTTCTGCGACTCCATACTGGCCGGAACCAATAATGATCCCATCAGCACCTTTCTGGTAGACATATTCGGCTTCATCGAGGGAAATGGTATGGGAGGTCCCATAAACCGCTTTCGACAGTTTCTTTTTCCTCTTTTTAACCTTTCCCTCCAGGGTAATTATGATGTCGTGATCATAATGTACCCCATCCACGGTGATAGACCCGAAGGATGATTTATCTATGACTGGATACATCGTCAATAAGGATTTCAACAAGGTTACAAGTTACTGAAATGATATTTAAACCCCTATCTATACAGCATCATTGTTTTTGATCCGGTTGAAGATAGCGGGTATGGATTCATCGTAGAGGTCTATCTGGAAAGTGATCTGTCCTCTTTCATTGATCTCGGAATCAGATGCTATCAATTCCTTATTTCCATCAACTTCCTGGTATGTCTCAGGAACCTTGATCATAATATCTCCAAGGTCAGTCGCTAATACCAGATCGATACCTGCATACACACTATGGTATTTAACCATACCATAATGGGGAATATTTTTCTGCCACCCCGACGGATCATTGCCGATCAGGTAAGTGCTTCTTCCTGGGGATTCATTGATCCCTTCCATTTTACTTCCCGCATCAGATCCAACAAGTTGAAAGCTAAGATGGATTAAATCCTGAGACGGAATCCATTCTGGTCTTACTATTGCAGTAAAATCCTTTTCTTTTTTGACCCGGGACAGGCTGAGCACTGCTTCCTTCGGTGTATGAAAAAGGGTGTGGTTTTTACCTCTTGATATGTATTTGACTGTTTCATTTGTTTGTTCCATGTTTTTTTCAAAATAAGCCGGAGCAATGATCCTGCGAATTGGGGTATGTGAATTTATGGAATAGTTGCCCGAATACCAATCATTAATGCAATATATAATTTGACTTTAACAGGAGCTTGGATTAACTTTATAAAAACAATGCCATGCAAAAACAAACTTTACTTTCCAGGAATGCCATCCTCCTGATAATGCTAGCGTTAGCAGGTTGTGGATCGACACCCGGATCGGAGAACCCCGAGCATTATATAATCGATGTTACCGGCACCCCGGCTGTACTCAATTGTTCAAAATCATATACTTTCGCCGGTCATTATGCCAGTGAAGAGAACGATACGGTCAGGGTAGCCGTGGCTGCTGGTGATCTGATGTACTTCCAGTTCATGGGAGATGAAATCTTGTGTTACAGATACAATCCAGCTGATGGCCAAAATCTCTCTCTGAGATTTGATTCAACCTACGACAGTTTTTACCTGAATAACGAGCTTATTTCGGTCAGTTTATCGGAAGGATCAGCAGCATGGGACTGGCTCGCAGGGGCTGATGAACAAGTTCTGACTGGTATTCGGTCCCTCTTTATTTCTCTGCCCCTGTCGGAAACCGAAATGAATGCACTGGAGATGATATCCGGGGTAATTTCAAATCCCGGTTTGTTTATTGAGGGGGACAGCCTGCTTGAGGAAGTACTCTCTGTAATTAAGCCTGAGTGGCTTATTGCGGAGGATCTGAATTTCAGCACAATCTCTGATGATATAAAAGCTAATTTAAAGCACCTGGAGCTACTGTGGCATTCAGGTGCTTATCACTTGGATCCTGATTTTCTCTACGGTCTCCCGGCATTGAATTCCCTGATCATTGAATACTGGGATTCAAGTGATATAACTGATCTTCAATTTGAAAAATTGAAAAGTCTCGAATCCCTCTCCATCATGGAATCCGATATACACGATCTCGCTCCCATTGCTGCATCATCTAAAATTAAAAATTTGAGCCTGGTCCACTGTGAAACACTTAATGAGATTGGACCCATAGCTGATCTGGCCAGCATAGCTTGCCTGGAACTGACCGGTTGCCAGCATATCATTGATATCCCTACAATTTTGCAGATGCCTTCGCTGACCCGCCTGTCCATTCCCGGGAATACCTCCCAATTGGAGTTTGCTGACATCATTTCCAGGCATGATGCACTCCAGGTGCTGGAGATGGTTGGCAGTGACAGCATAACAGATCTATCACCCTTGGAGGGATATTCAGGACTCAAGGCCCTTACATTGGATTTCAATATACCCGATCTCAGACCTGTCTATCAATTAATTGGACTGGAGCTGCTTGTACTGCCAGAGGAATTATTCGAAGATTCTCTCGCCATGGCTGAAATTCAACAGGCCATGCCTGGCACCAGGGTTATTGCCGGAGGAGGTTTCTGCCTGGGCTCCGGATGGATCCTGCTGCTGGTCCCGGCAGTCATTATCCTGATCATTGTAAGGAAGAGATTCACCGGATTGCGTCCTGCCAAGGTCAACCGATGAGGTATTTCAAAAGGATATTTCAAACAGAATTTAAAGCAATCCCTTCTGCTATCCTTGTAATCGCGGGAATATGCATTTTTGGATCGTTCATTCATGCAGACTCCTGGTGGCGCATTATTTCCTTTGCCGGCCTGGCACTTACTGCCATAACTATCAGCCTTCCAGTGCGGGATGTTAAATCCTTGCTGACTGTGCTTGGCATTGTCCCATTCACCCGCAAAGTGATTTATTACAGCTTTGGGGGGATCATATTTGGGATCTTCCTGGGAGTTGCGTATAATTCCATTAAAACAGACTGGCTGTTTCCCCAAAACCTGACAACCTTCGCCATCACCGCTGCCCTGATCGGAATAACAGAGGAACTGGTTTTCAGGGGTTTCGTGCAGTACAGGTCGGCTTCAGCCGGTGCCCTGTTATCAATTTTACTGGCAAGCTCCGGACATACACTCTATAAATTTCTCGTGATCAGCACAGTGCCTATCGATCTCAATACAGATATCCCTTCCCTTGTTACATTGACATTCCTGGTAGGGATCGTTTTCGGAATTATGAGAGAGGTTTCCGGGAGCGTTATCCCTCCGGTCATTGCCCATGCCCTTTTTGATATCATTGTTTATGGAGGAGCCAGCCTTGCCCCTGTCTGGATATGGAGTTAACGCACAATGGCCACAATACCATCAACCGGTATCCTGTTTGCCATACCAATGACCTCATTTTCATCATCGATGCCGGAGCACTGAAAGGTCAGCAGTGACCCGCTGAAAGGCATCTGGATATCATAGGAAACAATCCCCTCGCTATCTGTATTTCTGGTAAGCAGGGCCTTGTAACCTTCAATCTTGATCCGCTTCTGGTTTTCGTCCGATGTCATGAAGCCCGGCATGGCAAGTATGGTATTGATACCAGCCAATAGCGGTGAATCACTGACGATCTCAATGGATGCGTTCCTGTCTTCAGCAGTATAGGAACGGCTGATGAATAGTCCGGTAAAACCAGTGTTTACACCTGTTACATCATCTCCTGCTTCAATCTTGGACATGCCATTCATCTCATCGGGCAGGAGGGCAAGGATTTCCCTGCCAATGGCCTGGTTTATTCCAGTTAAAGCCCCCTGCAAGGCAAATCGGGCATCCTCGAGATTGTCAGATTGGTAAGATGAAAGGGCCTCATCCAGGCTTGCTGTTACTTCCTGGGCATTTATGAAGGCACCTGGAATAGCCAACACAGTGACTGTTATAAGGATCTGTATCTTTTTCATTGTTCTCCAAATTCATTTTTAATTTTCTCAATATCAAATTCATTTGCGGCAGCCATGATTTCCTGCTCACTTTCAAAATTAACACCTTCAGCAACAAAGATTGACGACTGACCGAATGGCACGCTGAGGGTATATCCGGAATAATCATCATAAGCAAGCACTCCCCGGTACTCCTTGAACTTAACCTGTTTGTGGTCCTGATCTTCAGCAGTTGAGGCATATGCGCCACTGGTCAGGTAAATGTTCACGGAGGAAAGCATGGCTGCATCATTACCAACAGTAATCTTAAGTTGCTGGTCATTGCCACTATATACACGCTCAATGATCAAGCCTACGAACCCAATGCTCATGCTTGCCACATTATCATTTTCAGGAACCATTTTGAGCCCGTTAACAGTTTCCGGAAATCCCTCAAGGATATTCTGCCCGATCTCCATTTCTATACCCAGAATGGCCTGACGAACAGCATAACGGGCCTCTGTATAACCGCCCTGTTTAAAAGCGGATGCTGCATCATTGATGTTGTCGACTACATCCGGGGCAGTATGTGTAAGTCCTCCTCCGCGCGTATTTTCAGTACCGGAGGCTGAACTGGTTTGCTGAAAACTGGCACTTTCAGTTTTCTTATCTTCCCCGAACACATCATTGATTATTTCATCTTCAGCTCTCTGCTTAAGCTTTTTTAAGAATGACTGGGCAGTAGTATGTTGCCCGGTTAACAGTATCAGGACCAATCCTGTGAAAATTCGGTAGTGTCTCATTTAATGTTAATTTTAATTAGACTAAATTAAAACAAATGATTATAATTTTCAAGTCTTGAATAAAAAAACCGGACTGAAAAGGTCCGGTCAGGAAGATGGATTCAACTATTTAAAGCCTGTAAGAGGGTTAAAGACTATACATGTCCTGGTATGTAAGTCTCATTTTTTCAATTCTTTTAAGGGATCTACTCAAAATCCTGTTCAGAAACGAACGAACCTTGTTGTATTTTGGGCTCGCCACGTCTTTCTTTTCAGCAGGCAGGTCTATTCTCGCATTGATCTCAAAGAGCTTATCAATCAATTCATTAGACATCCTGTCCAGTTCCTTCAAGGATTTTTTCAAAGATTCATTATTGTCTGTAGACGAGTTGAGTTTCTTTCGCACTTTCTTTGACCTTGAAATCATCGTACAACCAATATTGATGGCTGTTTCAAGCTTTTCGTTGACAATTCCGTTGTTTTCAGCAGAATGAATCATGATAAACTTCCCTTCTTTCCATAAATATACGGAAAATTTAACATAAGGTTAACATTTATTTAATATTTAATTGACATTTAATTAACATTGCCGTGTGGAAAAGTCACTTTTTACTGCGAAATTACAGCTGGTATTATGAATATTCTTCTAATCGGGGGAACCGGACTGGTGGGAAGTTATCTGCTTCCACAACTGGTAAAGGAAGGACATGAAGTTTATGCGCTGACGCGGGGGGCATCCAAAATTGACAAAATAAGGGACATAGGTGCCCATGGTATCCTGGGAGATATCCTCGAACCTCAGGCATTTATTGGGGAACTGGATGAAAAACCTGACTTTATCATTTTGCTGGCAATGCCTGGTATTACCCCCGGCAAAAGGATCAGCAAAAAACGCAAAGCAGCATTGAAGGCGGAAACAATTGGATTCTTCAGGAATTCGATGGACCTGGCAATTCAATTCAATGCCCCCATCATATTACCTTCCGGAACGAGTTATCAAACTGAGCATGGCGAAACAGCAGATGAAACCTGGCCCATCAGGAGAGCTGGCCTGACACAAGTGGGTAGTGAAACAGATGAAATGGTCAACCGGGCTGTCAGCACTGGCAAACCTAAAATCATCCAGTTAATCTACGGGAGAATTTATGGGAATGGCGGATTATTCCGGTCTCAGTATGAAATGTTGAAGAAAAACAGGTATAAAATCATTGGAAAAGGAGAAAATTATATACCGGTTATCCATGCCAGGGATGCGGCCAATGCTATCATAAAATCAATTGAAAAAAAGCCATTCGGGGAAAAATTTATCATTGCTGACGACGCCCCGGTAAAACTAAGGGATTTCACGAATTATATGGCTGATTTAATGGATTCAAAACGGCCTGGAAGTATTCCGGGAACCATCGTTAAAATGGCACTGGGGAAAGATATTTATGAGGTTATCAGTATGAATTGCATGGTCTCCAATAAAAAAGCCAAAAGCATCCTGGGATGGCATCCTGAATATCCATCCTATCTAACAGGCCTGGAGCATACAATAAAAGAAATGGGGGAAAACCAACCCTACTTCATGTAGGCATTTTTCATAACTTTAATCACTGTCATCATCATGAAAACCAGTCATGTTTTTATTTCCAGCATCTTATGTGCTGCCTTTCATTTTTTACCTGTAATTGTTTTAAGTCAGCCCAGAGCAATGACCTATGAAGAGTATATCCGGGAGGCTGCTGCCTTGAAAGAAGAAATTGATGTATTCCTGAATGAGTCCTCCTGGGCCCAATTTGATCCTGATGTGGGCTATATCCTGGGCAATTATTCTCCGCATGACGGGGTGGATGGCAGTAAAACCATCTCCACGGTCCGGCAGGATGGCGCCCGCACCTCATTTGTATACACATACCGGCCTTGCAGGATCAATACTTATGGGAACAGTTTTACACAATGCCACCAGGTCAGCGATGCAGAAACCTGGCAGGAGTACCTGGCCGGCCACCTGGGTGAACCCATCCGGAATTATGGGATGGGCGGATTCGGTGTATACCAGGCTTATCGCAGGATGCTCAGGGAAGAAAGCACGGAAAAAGGTGCAGAGTACCTCATGTTGTATATCTGGGGAGACGATCACATACGGACCCTGTTGCGCTGCAGGTATGCACTAACAAGGAGCTGGCGGCACGAGCAGGATAAAAAGGAGGGCGTGGGGATCATGTTTCACGGGAACTTCTGGTGCAATATTGAAATGAACATGGAAACCGGGATGCTTGAGGAGCATGAAAGCCGTATCAGATCACCTGAGAAGCTGTACCAGATGACTGATCCGGACTGGATGCATGAGAACCTGATAGATGACCTGGCCCTGCAGATGTACCTGTATGAGAAGGGTCGTATTATTGACATTGATACAAAGCAGATGCAGAAACTGGCAGGATACCTGAATACCGAGTTTAATCCAGATGCAGAGGATATGCGCCAGGAAATCAGGCAATTGCTGTTCAAGTATGCATATGCCGCCACCAAATATATACTGAAAAAGAGCAAGGAATTCGCCCGGATTAATGATAAAAAGTTAATGATCATCCTGTTCGATCCTTATGGATCCACCAGGCAACTGCTGGATGGTGAGCCTCGTGTTGATCAGGAGATCGTGGACTTCCTGGAGAAAAACAATTTTAATTATTTCGATATGAACCAGGTACATGCTGAGGATTATAAGGGCTTCAAGCTGAGCCAGGAGGAATATTACCAACGGTATTTTATCGGGCACTATAATCCCAAGGGAAATCATTTTTTCGCCTTCAGTATTAAACCCAGGATTGTCGAGTGGCTGGATCCGCCGCCTTTTACATACCGTAAATCCAATACCCTGCCGAATGACTTTAAGGGATATCTTGAAGGAAACTAGAAAATGAAAGCACATATGCTCATACTGCTGATTCTATTTTCTGCGGGACAATCCGTTTCCGCGCAGGGCAATGAATATGATATCATACAGGTTGTCTATAAGCAGATCGACACTGTCTCACTGTCCATGGATATCTATTATCCTCCGGATATGGATAAGACCGCCTCCTATCCTGTTATGATCTTCTTTTTTGGAGGTGGCTGGAAAGGGGGTTCTGTGAAACAATTTGAACCACATGCCCGGTATTTTTCCAACAGGGGTATTGTCTGTGCACTGGCTGATTACAGGGTAGAATCAAGACAAAGAACAAGTCCCTTCGAATCACTCAAGGATGCAAAATCAGCCATCCGGTTTATCCGGAAAAATGCTACCCGGTTTCAAATTGACAGGGGTAAAATTATTGCCTCCGGGGGTTCAGCAGGAGGGCATCTGGCGGCCGCCACAGCTTTGGTCAGTGAATTTAATGAAGCAGGTGAGGATTTGTCTGTCAGCTGTGTACCCAATGCCCTGGTACTTTTCAATCCGGTCATAGATAATGGTCCCGCAGGCTATGGTTACGAGAGAATTGGAAAAGCATACAAGCATTTCTCACCCTTGCATAATATCAGTGAAGGTGTACCTCCCACCATTTTTTTCCTGGGCACAAATGATCATCTTATACCCGTAGCAACAGCCAGATATTATCAAGCAGCCATGGTTAAGGTTGGCAGCAGGTGTGATTTATTTCTTTATGAAGATCAGCCACATGGATTTTTTAATTTCAGGAACAGGGAGTATTATAATAAAACGGTACTGGAAACTGACAAATTCCTTATATCCCTGGGCTATCTGACCGGAAGGCCCAGTATCGATCCAGATTAGATGATGTACTGCTCATTCCTGTAAATCAACATATTCCTGGCTCGTTGCAAGCCAGAGCATGTTCTGGTAGCTACGATGGATTCTTCGGGACAAGCTGTTTAGATCTTCCGGGGGAATATCGTAAATACGTTTATTCAGCCTTTCATAACGGGGATGAGGGTCTTCCTGGGGCAGGCCATCCAAAACGGACCTGAATTTCTCCATAAGCGGCTGATCCAACTGCAGATCTTCAATAAGGTTGATGGTTCCATAGGGATCCTTCTCCAGATCATAGATCCTGTGTATCTTTTTCAGGGTGTCAATATAAACCTTGTATCTGCCATCGCGGATAACCCTGTCCCTGAAGGTAA
>LJUP01000402.1 GCA_001303955.1 Bacteroides sp. SM23_62
TGGATGCTTAGCAGCTGGATACCTGCCCTGCTGGCAACCAGGATTGATGCTGCAAAAATCTTAAGTGAGGAGTAATTTTACATGGTAGGCACAAAAGCAATGCTTGAAATAAATAATGTTTCAAAAACATTTAAAAGAGGTTCTGAAGAATTTGTTGCGCTGAACGATGTTACCCTTAAGATTAACAAAGGCGATTATGTGTCTGTTACAGGGCCGAGCGGGTCAGGGAAGTCAACGTTGCTTAACGTAATTGGCGGGTTGATTCATCCAGATTCAGGTAAAATATTATACCAGGGTGAAAGCATTTATGATCAAAACGGGAAATACCTGAACGTTTACCGTAAAAGAGCTGTGGGATTTATGTTTCAGCAGTTTCATTTAATGCCTTACCTGACGGTAATTGAAAATATCAGGCTGAGCTGTTTTGAGAAATCCCATGGTACCGCGATTAGTGACTATCTGGAAAAATTTTCCCTTGTGGAAGTAAAGAATAAATATCCTTCGGACCTGAGTGTTGGAGAGAAGCAAAGGGCAGCGTTTATACGCGCAATCATTTCAGATCCTGAATTACTGCTTGCCGATGAGCCTACAGGAAATCTCGATCCCCGGAACAGTGGGATCTTAATGTCTCTTATCGGTGAGTATCACAAAAATGGGGGAACGGTTATGCTGGTTTCTCATGATCCTGTTGCATCAAAATATTCAAATTTGAATATCAGCATTGAATTCGGTAGAATTTGAATTCATGATCATCGAAACTGTGTATTTCTTTCAGTACAGTGCTGACCCCTTCCTCCCCCTGAATAATTTCTTTTCTTTATCAAGATATGATATTCTTTTGGGAGGTAATTTACGACCTTAGAGCCCATATCACAATCTAACAGAAACAAGTTGAGTGATAGCTTGATATTATCAACTTGAATAATAAATGCTGCTGCTTATATGGAAATTGGTTTTTATCTTTACTTGATGCAATTGAAAAAATTGAATAACTACACCTATGAGTAATCTACATCTAAAATGCCAGCTTATTGTAATGGCCCTGGGTTTGCTGATCTTCAATGGTTGTAATACCCGGAAAAAGAATATAGACGAGAAACAAAATATTCTTATTATAGCTGTCGACGATATGAATGACTGGGCCGGTTTTTTATCCGGGCACACAGGCATGAAAATCCATACACCAAATATAGATCGCCTCGCAGCTTCCTCAATGATCTTCAGCAATGCACACACACCGGCTCCGGCCTGTGCCCCGGCAAGGACAGCCATCCTTACGGGAGTGCATCACGCCCGTTCAGGGGCAGAGAACGTTTACTGGGGAGACGGGCCGAAGTGGCGGAAATTTGATGCCTTAAAAGATGTGGTAACGCTGGAGCAGTTTTTTAAACAACAGGGTTATAAAACCCTGGGGGCCGGTAAGATCTACCATAGCCAGGCGCCGCCATGGACACCCACAAGCCAGGTAGAACCTGCCAACTGGGATTTTTACTACCCGAGTGCCTACATTCAGCATCCTTACCAGATCCGAGCGCCGGAGGATGTAAGATATCCGGAGGATGTTGATAATAAGAGCCGGCCAGGAGGAGATAAAGGATGGTGGACCTGGGGACCCATCCCGGTTCCTGATGAGAAAATGGCGGACTACCATGTAGCTGATTGGGCAAGTTACCAGCTTTCCCAGCAACATGATAAACCCTTTTTCCTGGCCGTGGGGATGTGGAAACCGCATGATCCCTGGGAAGTGCCCCAGAAGTATTTCGATATGTATCCGCTTGAAAATATCGTCCTGCCAGATTGTAAGAAGGACGACCTGGGAAAAAATGATCCAGTCATATGCAGCCGCCATTACCTTTTCCGATGCGATGGTCGGACGATTGCTGGTTGCCTTTGAGAAATCTGAATATGTAAATAATACGATTGTCGTCTTCTGGGCTGATCATGGCATGCATATGGGAGAGAAGGAAAATATTGAAAAATTCACCCTCTGGGAAAGATCTACCCGGGTGCCTTTGATCATTTCTGTTCCCGGTATGGTTCATACGGGTACTATATGCGAACAACCTGTAAGCCTGATGGATCTCTATCCAACCCTGGTAGATCTGACTGGATTTGAAAAACCTTCCCACCTGGACGGGAACAGCCTGTTACCGCAGATCAGAGATCCAAAAACCGAGACTTCACCAGTAATATCCAGTTACAGGTTTACCTACCCGGAACAACGGATCATAGGACACGCAGTAAGAAGTATGCGATACCGGTATATTTATTATCCAGAGATCAACCTGGAAGAACTCTACGACCACGAGAATGATCCGAATGAATGGGATAATATAGCTTATAAAAAAGGGAATCAAGGGATCATTGATGAACACCGGAAAGTCCTGCAGGATATATTGCCTCAGCTGACCTGGAGGGAAGGAACCCCGGATGGCTATTCGATTGATACAGATGGTAATGTACGCAGTGATAGTTTTGACAGTGTAAAAGATCTTAGTAATTTCAAGCAGGAAATCTAATCTATATGCCAGGTAAAAAGAGAAATCCTGATGGTGCTGATCATTCACAACTTGATTTATGGAGTACAAAGCAGGATTTTCAATGGGAGGACTTTAAAGTTGCGAGGGAATATATCCACTCCATAGGTTTGCCAGATTATGCAGGCTGGGAAAAATTTGTCAGGGAAGGAAATCTTAAAGACAGCAAAATTCCTGAAAATCCCGATAAAGTATATCAACATCTGGGCTGGAATGGATGGTATGACTGGCTGGGCATTGAACAACCCGCACATAAGGAAGAGAAAACTCTCAAAGAACTTTTTAGCAAGAATAGTGAGGATGGATTATGGTCAGATCCCGGACCCTCAAAATGGATGAACTTCCATGAGGCGCGCCAAATTGTAAGGGAGCATGGATTTGAATACGAAGAGGAGTGGCGGTTGTTTGCAGAGGGTAAATTCCCGGATAGAGAAGAATTGCCCGGCAATATTCCCGTGAACCCAGACCAGGTATACCGGCATGTAGGATGGATGGGCTGGAAAGATTGGCTCATCCAGCCTGAAAGGCAGGTTGAATATACCAGGCTAAACAAAGCACGTGAATTTGTCAGGTCCTGCAGAATTCCTGACAAGGGATCCTGGCGTGGGTTTTTAAAGGATAGCGCCGGGCTGATACAGGAATATCAGATGGTATTGCCAGTACGACCCCACCTTGAGTACAAAGGATCAGGCTGGATCAGCTGGGAAGACTGGCTTGGGACTGATATCAACTACCATGATTATATCTCCACCAGGAAATTTGTGCATTCCCTCAAGCTTCGAACACAAAAGGACTGGGGCGATTACTGCCAGGGCCGTCTTACCCATAAACCCAGAAAAACTGATTCCATATTTACCTATCCTGAATTGGCTTTCAGGGATGAGGGCTGGATGGGATGGGAAGATTGGCTGGGAACAGGGAAGGAAATGCATTCGGAATCCGCTCCTCCAGCCTCAACTGAAATAATGATAGACTGCAAATGCCGGGGAAGGATAGAAAATTGTCCTGAATGTGACGGGAAGGGTTATTACTATGTCCATCTGCGTTGAGAAGAGCTATTGGATTTTTCCAGAAGTTTATTGATGTCAATACCTTTTAACAACCATGAGCAGATAGAACCTGGAGGTTCTGGTAACCCGTTACGTTCCCCAGTGAAAAATATAATTCTATTGATCTGGATATTAGTGATATAGCATGATAATCGGAGGGCCTTTTCTCCAGCATTTTTCGGATATTTATTTCATAAACAGGACAATGGCCCTTAATTTCTTTAACTCGAATTACCAAATCCATAATTATTTTCTCCGTCATAGAATCAGTAAGAGATTAATTTCGCATATTTTGATATAGCACATATAATTTTTCCCAAGCCTGGATGAAATGGTAATTTACTTAATCTTCGATTTCCTTTACCTCATTATATACTGATGTAACCAGCCTGGCTTCATTTTCTTCAAAGTTACCTTTAACCTCATCCAGGCTTTTATTTTGTTCAACCATTATCATCACCTTCTTTTGTAGTTCCTGGATTTGAATAAGATGTTGATGAATGTCTTCCCGGCTGCAGATTTCACTATGTCCGCTGGCGAACTTCTCAGCATCCAGCGTTTCAAGCATCCTGTTAAGTGTAGCTACGTGTTCAAAAGAATTACCTCCTTTATAAGAGTGAATCAGCTGAGGTCTTGTAAGAAATAACTGGTCACCCAGGAATACAGTTTTTTCTTCCGGAATATAAACAACAAGATCACCTGTCGTGTGACCTGTACCAAAATACCGGAGCTCCACCTTTTTAAATCCAAGATATATATCCATCTTTTCTGAGAATGTCAGCTCGGGAGTGAAAGGAGCTAGTTCCGGATCGTTCCAATCTGAAGGCGATCCATCACGTTTTGGCCTGAAAAAATCATTCCGGCAGTTTTCATGAGCGATAATGGTAACGGATTCAGGGAAAAAACGATTCCCGTCTATATGGTCCCCGTCGCTGTGAGTGTTTACAAGATATAATATAGGCTTATCCGTGATCTTTTTTAATTCAGAGATGGTTTGATCTACGGATTCCATATCCATTTTGGCATCGATAACCAGTATACCATTATCTCCAATATATGCGCCACCATTAGATCCCCGTCCATCCAGGATTTCATAAAGATTGCCTGAAATCTTCTCAAGTCGTACGGGAGGAGTTTCCTGATTCTGACTAAATGCAGTATGCATTATTAATGCAGACACAAGGATGAATGTGAAATGCAATTTTTTCATTTTTTAAGTATTTACTGATTGGGCATTTATAATAAAGACACTGAAAATTAAATCCATTCAGTACAGATAAAGAATCGGATAATTGTAAAGTTAACCAAAACCTGATATCACGTCGACTAATTGCTTTTTTAAAATGCAACGTTGTAACTGTCTTTTACTGCCAGTTTTGCCTGATGTTTGTATTTCGTAGATAGGCTTTTATTAACTCTCGATTTACGGACTGCAAAGCTTTGAGCTGTACCTGATGGATTTTTTCATTGATCTCCTGTATAAAAGATTGATAATCAGTTGCGGATATTTTATTCATACTATTAATGGATCAGTACTGGATTTATCATAATGCAGGAATTAAATAATGGAGCATCACCTGGCGGGCTCTCATAATAAAACCACCTTATCCGGATGAATAAGACGGTAACTGATTTGTAATGCGGGTACTTAACGAGAACACGTGGTAAGCTTAATAGACCTCTATCCAACCCTGGTTGATCTGACAGGATTTGAAAAACCTTTCCGCCTGGACGGGAAAAACCTGTTACCGCAACTAGAAGATCCAAATACCGGGACTTCACCCGTAATTGAAGACTTACCCTTTTTCGAACAGTGAACTTTTAGACAATCCTTGTAAATTCTGATTATCATAAAATCCTTTGTGGTTCAGCCTTATGTACTGCTTCATGCATAAGTAGCAAGTTCTGGAAGTGGGGAATATAAGAGTTATTCCTGGTAGACCGGTTTCCCGACTTTTCCCATGAAAAGGATGGCTCCGGTGGAGTTTTCCTTGATGATGTAGAGGAAAGGTTTGTCCACCCTGAAGATGAGGTTTGTCCACCCTGAAGATGGGGGTGGAGTCTCCACCGGCGGAGGTATATCGCAGTTCCACTATGGTGGCCGCGGCGGCTTCGGTGCCCTCTTCCTGTACATCGATGAATGCCTGGTGGATGACCCTTGAGATGTAAAGATCCGCCCCCGGTGTGATCCTTGAGAAATCGGCGCCGCCCGAGAAGGCGATGCCGAGTCCCAGGTCAATCAAATGATCGTTCAGAAGGGACTTGAACCCGTATTTGAATTTGGGAAGCTCGATCTGGACATTCCGGACCGTGGGGTTTTTGAACCAGGTATCCCAGCTGGAAAGATCCATCTGATCGATAAGATCTTCCGTGGTCCTTTCCCCGGAAGGGAGCATAACAACCATGCTGAAGGTACTGTCGCCATAGGGCATTTCCACGGCTGAAAAATCTTCGGTGACCGTGTAATTGAATGCCCCCTTGACCTTCATGAAATCGGCAGGGTGGGAGCCCCCGCCGTCCAGGTAAAACGATCCCTCCGCGGTCTGGCTTTTGTCAAACTCGTATTTCCAGGTGGCATTGAAATAGATCGCATTGATCAGGTACATCACGGCATCCGATGGAATATAGTCCAGCATATCCTTGATCTTGTCATTGGTCTTGTCCTCGATCCATCCGTTGATGATGTCGACCGCCTGCGGATCGGAGAAATCAAGTTCCCTGACCGCCGCATCGAAGTAGGTCTGGTTCGTGGAAATGAACTCAGCCAGCACGTGGTAACCGAGTTTATACCAGATGCTGTTGGCGATCGAAAACTCTACCTTGTCATCCAGCCGGACCAGCTGGTCCATCAGGTCCCTGTAACTCTCATTCACCTCCGCATTGGTCAGGTCACCGAAATGCAGCACCTCATAAAAAGCATCCAGCGTGGTCCCGGCGGCTCCGTTCATGGTCATCCCCAGGGCATAGGATACACTTAAGGGGGATATCATGAAATTATCCTCCTCAGT
>LJUP01000125.1 GCA_001303955.1 Bacteroides sp. SM23_62
AATATGCTTATTAGTTATTTTTGGCTCCTTCCTCTATCCACAGGAGGATCAGCTGTTTTTCGGCTTCAAGGGCCCTGGAATCATGGGAGCCGTATAGCTTTTTCATCAATTCACTTTCTTCCGGTTCACTGGTATTGATGTATCCTCCATTGGTCAGGGCATCATATGAATTCTCCTGTCTGAGGTCCGGATCACGCGATCCGCCATGGCAGTTTACACATTTGTCATTCCATATCGGCTGGATATCCAGCGAATAACTCACAGCAGTGTCGGGAGGCTCTATTACCACTGGAGGGTACACCACCTTCTCACATGATCCAAACAAAAGGATACCTGCAAATATCCCTGCGAACAATAGATAAAACAATCTTTTCATTTGAGCTGCTATTATATAAATATTATATAAATTATTATTTAGACTGAAGGTTTCTTGTTACGCGTCAAAATTAGCTTAAATAACCCGACCAGCACGAACGCAAATTACCGAGATTTAAAAAAAGCTGGGCTGATTTATATCACCCCGATGACCGACATTCATCATTTTTTTTTCCTATTTTTATCGCGTCAATAACAGCAAGGACCGAGATGATTTCCAGGAAACAGTTAGATGGTTGCGAAGATTGCCGGGAATGCATGAACCGGGCTCCTTATTTCCAGATCCTTTCTCCCCAGGAACTTGAGGTGATCAACAGGGATCGTTATTCTCTCAGGTATAAGGCGGGAGAGATGATCCTGAAACAGGGAACTTCGGCCACGCATGTATTATCACTGATAGACGGGATTGTAAAAATATATATAGAAGGGATTGGTGACAAGAACCTTTTGTTAAGCCTCCAGAAACCCTGGGCACTGCTCGGAGGACCGGGTGTACATACCGACCGGAAAATTCACTATTCAGTTGCCGCCCTGACAGGTGTGTCCATATGTTTCATAGATATAGAGAATTTCAATAAGGTGATGCATATAAATTGCCGTTTTGCCAATCAATTGATCGGGCACATCAGCAGTCAGTCTGTGATTTTATTCGACAAGATGGTCAGCCTTACACAGAAGCAGATGCACGGCCGTATGGCAGACGGGCTGCTTTACCTGTCCAAAGACTTTTATGACAGTGAATCCTTTGATATGCATCTGTCCCGTCAGGAAATAGCAGACATTACGGCCATGTCAAAGGACAGCGCCATACGGATCTTAAAGGATTTTGAAAGGGACGGGATCATCAGATTGCAGGGAAGCAAGATCTCCATCCTGGATGCAGATCAGCTAAATGATATCTCCCTGAAGGGATAAGGCCTGAGCGACCCGGCTAATTTTGATTGCTGTTAATAAAGGTAGCGGTGGCAATCCACACAATGAAATTCCTTCCAGGCTTCCCCAATGTCAATGGGATGGATAAATTCCAGCGAATCCCTTACACCAGCCATATTTAACCGATCCGGGTTGCCCTGGGCAAGGATGTCATGGCAGAGATTGCAGTCCTTGCTGATCACCCTGCCGGATGCTGATTTATGACGGTCGTTGTGGCACCTGTAACAGCCTTCCGAATTGATATGCCCGATATGGTTGGGATATACGTCCCACTGGGCCTTCATTTCCGGGAACATGTTCTGCGTGAAGTCTTCCTGTATACCGGTGATGGCTTGCTGGATGAGGGGAAACTGGTCCTGGTAGATCTCGGGATACATCAGTTCATAGTATTCCCTGATATCCTTTTCAATGGTTGCCAGGGCAGAGTCGGTACCCTCATACCCTGCATAGAGCAGGCCCATGGCCACCTGTTTGATGTCGGGAAGTTCCCTGGGGATATCCCCCCTGGTCAGTGAATTGTCCGTGAAGAAAGGAGGTGAGTAATATTCATGGGAAGGCCGGTTATGACAATCTATGCAATCCATGTGCCGGAATTTCTCACCGGCGATCATGGCTGAATCAGGCATATTCTCTTCATCCATATAGGTATGTACTTCCCCTGTCTCCAGGTTCGTATATCTCACCCAGGGAATGATTTCACGGTCATCAGGATCAGCGGCATATTCGATTTTTACGTTGGGATTGATATGCCAGTGGATCCCTTCTTCCAGTCCCAATGCATGATATTCTGATCCAATCTTCATCTTGAGAATGATATCCCATTCGGTATTATTTTCATCCGCCAGGTAATGTTTTTCCGTCCGGAGTTTAGGGGCGTAAAACTGTTCGGGCCAGTGGCATCTCTCACAGGTCTCCTGGGCCGGTCTCAGATCTGTAATGGGTGTAGGAATAGGTTTGGGGTATTTTTTGAAAAGGACAGAATAAACCTGGTACAGTCCGGAAAGCTTGGACCGGACATACCAGTCCGCTCCCGAGCCTACATGGCAGTCAACACAAGGCACCCTGGCGTGGGCGGAGTTCTGATAGGTAATGTATTCAGGATGCATCACATTATGGCAGATATTGCCGCAGAATTCAACCGATTCGGTGAAATGAAACGCTTCGTAAGTGCCGACTGCCGAGAGAAACAGGAAAGCCGTCGATGAGATCACGAAAACCGAAAAGGCATTCCTGTGTTGTTTCAAGTTCAGGTCAACCCTGGGCCATCTCGGCAGACCGGCCTCTTCCTGTCTCCTCATCCGGCGTCTTTTCCTGACCATCCCGATGGGGATAAGGATCAGTCCCAGGATGAGAAAGATGGGCAATATAATGTATATGACAATGCCAAGATAGGAACTGGTCACCTCGATAAAAAAGGATACAACAATGAGAAATACGATCATAAAAAGACTTATGATGGCAATAACGGCACCGATCACCGATGTCCAGTTGTACACTGAGGAAGGAAGTTTCATAATATTTAAGATATCCGGTAAAGTTGCCTAAAGATATTAAAAGATAGAAACATTGGTCACTATACTATTGCTAACTCCCTTTATTTAAAATCATTATGAATTTCGTTCCCGGCCCGGAACAAATGCTAGATCTCCTTTAACTGCCTGATGGTCTCCGCGGGATCATCGGAGGCGAAGACCGTGTTCCCGACCACAAAAACATCCACACCGGCCTCCTTCAGGCGGGCCAGGTTGTCGAGTCCCACACCACCGTCGATCTGGATCAGGGCCCCGGACCCGGTTTTCTCGATCAGTTCGCGCAATTGCCTGATCTTCCTGTAGCTGTACTCGATGAGGGATTGTGCCCCGTACCCCGGGTTAACCGTCATATTCAGCACCAGGTCAAGATCCGGTAAGATGTTCTCCAGCAAGCGGACAGAGGTATGGGGGTTGATGGCCACGCCGGCTTTCATGCCGAGGGATTTGATGGTATCGATGGTGCGGTCCAGGTGCGTACAGGCTTCATAATGGACGGTCAGTATATCCGCCCCGGCGGCCAGGAACCTTTCCAGATGCCTGTCCGGTTCAACGATCATCAGGTGTGTGTCCAGCGGTTTGGTGCTGAGTTCCCTGATCTGCCTGATGACAGGGAAGCCAAAGGTCATGTTGGGCACAAAGACCCCGTCCATAATATCCAGGTGCAGCCAGTCGGCCTGGCTGCTGTTGACCATTTCAATTTCCGTCCGCAGGTCCAGAAAATTCGCCGTCAGGATAGAGGGTGCGATCAAATGTGACATCTTCTGCTTGTTATCCAAGGTAGGTTTTGAGGATCCTGCTCCGGGTGGTGTGCTTCAGCCTTTTGATGGCTTTTTCCTTGATCTGTCTTACCCGCTCACGGGTCAGGTTGAACTGCTCACCTATTTCCTCCAGGGTATGGGGATGTTTCCCGTTCAGTCCGAAATACAATTTAATGATGCTCGCTTCTCGATGCGTAAGGGTCGACAGGGCCCTTTCAATCTCCTTCCGCAGGGATTCGTTCAACAAGCCCCGGTCGGGACTGGGTGCATCCGTGCTCAGCATTACATCATACATATTGCCTTCTTCCCCTTCGGTCAGGGGGGCATCCATGGATACATGCCGGCCGGAACTGCGGATGGCTTCCTTTACATCCTCGGGTGCCAGTTCAAGGGCCTGTGCCAGTTCCAGGATGGATGGCTCCCTTTCATGCTGTTGCTCAAGTACGGCAAATGTTTTGTTGATCTTGTTGATGGACCCGATCTTGTTCAGGGGCAGCCTTACAATCCGGGCCTGCTCGGCCAGGGCCTGGAGGATGGATTGCCTGATCCACCATACGGCATAGGAAATAAACTTGAATCCCCTGGTCTCATCAAACCGCTGGGCGGCTTTGATCAATCCGAGGTTCCCTTCATTGATCAGATCCGGCAGGCTCAATCCCTGGTTCTGGTACTGTTTGGATACCGACACAACAAAGCGCAGGTTGGCCTTGATCAGTTTCTCCAGGGCATCCCGGTCCCCCTTGCGGATCCTTCGGGCCAGCTCAACCTCTTCCTCGGCAGTGATCAGGTCAACCTTGCCGATTTCATGCAGGTATTTATCCAGGGAAGGGGTTTCCCTGTTGGTAACCTGTTTGATGATCTTGAGCTGTCTCATAAGGGTGAGAATTTATGGGATGACCGTTATACGTAAAAAATCAACACAAGTTACATTTTCGCAGCGGGAATTTATTAAAAATTCGCTTTTTTTCCGAGATTTCCGTTTGATTCAAGAAAAAGTTTAAATAACAGCATGGCCCCATCCCCGGCAAAGTATAGAATATCAATGGGATAGTGCAGGATCTGCGGTTTATTTTGGATTTATTCTAAATAAGCAGAATAGATGGAAAATACAGGGTCAGGCGGTGAAAAAATTTCAAATCATTTTTTTGGTAATTCTAAGGATTTGCTTATACTTGCAATGAATTTCCAGTGATACCCGTTTTTTCACCCGGATATCTGACTCCAATTCAACAATATTTCTGACCATAATCCACATAAAAGTTAATTTTCATTATTCATAATCACATGTATGACATTCTTGAGCTTAACAAGAAGCTCGTTTCCGATCTGCGAGAAATCGCCAAAGAATTAAAAATAAAAAGGGTTGAAGCTTTTAAGAAACAGGACCTGATCTATAAGATCCTGGATCAGCAGGCCATTGTCGCCTCGGATGTTCAATCCCGATCCAAAGAAAAACAAAAAGAACAACCGGTCCCTAAAGCCAAGGAGAAAACCACTCACCGCAGGGGGAGAAAACCTGCCCAGCAAAAAGAGGATAAAACCACCGAGCTGGAGCTGGTAGACAAGCCGGAGGACAGGCGGGATGAAGGCCGTACGGATATCAGGGACCGCAAAGATATGAAAGACCGTAAGGATAAGGACTTTGGCAAGGATAAGGAATTTGCCAGGGAGAAAGATAATGCTTACAGGGACCGAAGAGGTAACAATTACCAAAGGGATGCCGATACGGATACCAGGGAAACCCAGGCCGAACGCGATTTCAAGCGGCAGGAAAGAAGGCAGCAGGAAAAGGCCCTTGAATTTGAAGGGATCATTTCTGCCTCCGGGGTCCTGGAGATCATGCCTGACGGATATGGCTTCCTGCGTTCCTCGGATTACAATTATCTCAACTCCCCGGATGATATATATGTATCGCAGTCCCAGATCAAGCTGTTCGGACTGAAAACAGGTGACAGCGTCTCTGGGACCATCCGTCCGCCCAAGGAAGGGGAGAAATACTTTCCCCTGATAAAGGTGGAAGAGATCAACGGGCGGAGCCCGGATTTCATACGCGACAGGGTTCCCTTTGATTTCCTCACCCCGCTCTTCCCGAATGAAAAATTCATGCTCCTGCAGCCGGGTAAAAGGGGCAGTATCTCATGCCGGGTGGTTGATATGTTCACCCCCATAGGGAAGGGACAAAGGGGACTGATCGTCGCCCAGCCGAAAACGGGCAAGACCATATTGCTGCAGGAGATCGCCAATGCCATAGCGGACAGCCACCCGGAAGTATACCTGATCATCCTGCTGATCGACGAACGGCCCGAAGAAGTAACGGATATGCAGCGGAATGTGAATGGCGAGGTGATCGCATCCACTTTCGATGAGCCTGCGGAACGACATGTGAGGGTATCCAATATCGTCATCGAGAAGGCCAAGCGTATGGTCGAGTGCGGGCACGATGTCGTGATCCTGCTTGATTCCATCACCCGCCTGGCGAGGGCTTATAATACCGTCGCACCGGCCTCCGGCAAGGTGCTCTCAGGAGGGGTGGATTCCAACGCGCTCCAGAAGCCCAAGCGGTTTTTCGGTGCTGCCAGGAATATCGAGAACGGTGGATCGCTTACCATTCTGGCCACTGCACTCACCGAGACCGGTTCCAAGATGGATGACGTGATCTTCGAAGAATTCAAGGGTACGGGCAACATGGAATTGCAGCTTGACCGCAAGCTGTCCAACAAGCGGATCTTTCCTTCGGTGGACCTCAACCCTTCGAGCACGCGCCGCGAAGACCTGCTGCTTGAGAAGGAGATGCTCAACAAGCTGTGGATACTCCGTAATTACCTCTCGGACATGACCTCCATCGAGGCTATGGAATTCCTGATCGACCGCCTGAGCAAGACGGAATCGAACGAAGAATTCCTGATCTCCATGAATGCTGAATAACGGCGCATGTGGACGCTGAAAAGCTGAAAAATTTACCGGGGTCTGGGTCCCGGTTTTTTTTATTTTTAATAGGTATGAATTAATGAAAACATAATAAAACTCATATATTTTATCCATCAATAATGCTAATTTTGTAATCTTCATAAAAAATCATATAAATTATTGCTAATTAAATACTTAAACCAATAGAAATGGCTAATAAGAAAAATTTTATGACCTGCGATGGAAACCATGCAGCCTCTCATGTGGCCTATATGTTCAGCGAGGTAGCGGCGATCTATCCGATCACCCCCTCATCCAACATGGCGGAGAATATTGATGAGTGGGCTGCATTTGGCAGGAAGAATATATTCGGTGAAACAGTCCAGGTCGTGGAAATGCAATCTGAAGGCGGAGCATCGGGAGCCGTGCACGGTTCCCTCCAGGCAGGCGCCCTGACATCCACATTCACCGCCTCCCAGGGCCTGTTGCTGATGATCCCCAATATGTACAAGATATCCGGTGAATTGTTGCCGGGCGTTTTTCATGTTTCTGCAAGGAGCCTGGCAGCGCAGGCCCTGTCCATCTTCGGTGATCACAGCGATGTAATGAGTACACGCCAAACCGGGTTTGCCATGCTCGCCACCGGATCTGTCCAGGAAATCATGGATATTGGCGGGATTGCCCACCTGGCAGCCATCAAATCCCGCATTCCATTCCTGCATTTTTTCGATGGTTTCAGGACTTCGCACGAGGTACAGAAGGTGGAGGCCCCGGCCAATGAAGACATGGCCAGGCTCATCGATTATGAGGCGCTGCAGCGTTTCCGCGACAACGCACTCAATCCGGAGCACCCGGTGACAAGGGGGACGGCCCAGAACCCGGATATTTATTTTCAGACAAGGGAAGCCATCAACCGGTTCTATGAGGTTGTGCCCGATATCGTGGAAGAATACATGCAGGAGATTACAAAGATGACGGGACGTGAGTACCATCCCTTCACCTATTACGGTGACCCGGAAGCCGAACAGATTGTCATGGCCATGGGCTCCATCACGGAAACCCTCAGGGAGACGGTTGATTATCTTAACAGACAGGGCCGGAAAGTAGGGATGATGACCGTACACCTGTACCGTCCCTTCAGTGCCAAATATTTTTTCAAAACGCTGCCCAGATCTGTGAAGCGCATAGCCATCCTGGACCGGACCAAGGAACTTGGTGCCAATGGCGAGCCCCTCTACCTGGATGTAAGGGATCTTTTTTACGGTGAGCAGAATGCCCCGATGGTCATCGGCGGAAGGTACGGACTGAGTTCGAAGGATACCACACCGGCCATGATGATATCCGTCTATGACAACCTGGCTGCAAAGGAGCCGAAGAACCGTTTCACGGTCGGGATCACAGACGATGTTACCAACCTTTCCCTCCCCCTGCTTCCGGAGGTCAGTGCCGTGCCAAAGGGTACATACGAGGCGAAGTTCTACGGGATCGGTGCGGACGGGACCGTTGGGGCCAACAAGAACAGTATCATGATCATCGGCGAATCCACGGACAAGTATTGCCAGGCTTATTTTGCCTATGATTCCAAGAAATCGGGAGGGATCACAACTTCTCACCTGCGTTTCGGGGACAAACCTATCCGGTCGACCTACCTGGTAGTTACGCCGGATTTTGTGGCCTGCCATGTGCCATCCTACCTGGACAAGTACGATATGCTGAAGGGACTTAAAAAAGGTGGGACCTTCCTGCTGAATACCATCTGGGATGACGAGGAAACCATCAAACGCCTTCCCAACAGCATGAAAAAATACCTGGTAGAGAATAATATCCGTTTCTTTGCGATCAATGCTACCAGAATTGCCGAAGAGATCGGCCTGGGAACCAGGACCAATACGATCATGCAGTCCGCCTTCTTCAAGATCTCCGAGGTGGTCCCGTACAAGCAGTCCGTGGAGGAAATGCGCAAGTTCATCGTCAAGAGTTACGGGCGCAAGGGTGAAGATGTCGTGAATATGAACTTTGCGGCTGTTGACAGGGGAGGAGAAGTGCATGAGATCAAGGTAGCCCCGGCCTGGGCTAAACTCACTCCCGAGAAAGCCGAGATCGGGACCAACATGCCTGATTTTGTAAGGAACGTGGCACATCCGATCAACCACCTCAAGGGAGATGACCTGCCTGTGAGTGCGTTCCTTGGAAGGGAAGACGGTACATTTCCTCCCGGGACCACGGAATATGAAAAGCGGGGGATTGCCGTAAACGTGCCGGAATGGCAACCCGAAGCATGTACCCAGTGTAACCAGTGTTCCTATGTTTGTCCGCATGCATCCATCCGTCCCTTCCTGTTCGATGAGAGGGACCTGAAGAACAAGCCCGGGGATATGACCACCGTGGCCATGAAGGGGAAGGTTTTTGAAGGGTATGACTACAGGATCCAGGTCTCTGTACTTGACTGTACCGGATGCGGCAATTGTGCGGATATCTGTCCTTCCAAGGAGAAGGCATTGATCATGAAGCCGCTCGGCACACAAATGAAAGAGGCTGAGCACTGGGATCACCTGGTCAGGCATGTCGGCTACAAGGATACCGTTGTTGACAAGTACAAGTCTGTCAAGAACAGCCAGTTCTCACAGCCCCTGTTTGAATTCTCCGGGGCCTGTGCAGGATGTGGTGAAACACCCTATGTGAAACTGATCACCCAGTTGTTCGGGGACCGCATGATGATCGCCAATGCCACAGGTTGTTCGTCCATCTACGGGGGATCCGCACCGTCAACACCCTATACGGTGAATGCGGAGGGCAAGGGTCCCGCCTGGGCAAACTCCCTGTTCGAGGACAATGCAGAGTATGGATTCGGAATGGCCCTGGGGGTGGGCAAGCTCCGTAAACGGATCGCCATGCGTATGGAAGCTGCCCTGCAGAACGGTCTGGCACCTGCCACGCGGGAAGCATTTTCAGAGTGGATCGAAAACATGAATGATGCGGAAGGGTCCAGGGCAGCAGCTGCCAAAGTCATAGCAGCCCTCAGGAAGGAAAAAGATCCGGTTGCCAGGGATATACAGGCACTTGAACAATACCTGATCAAGAAATCTGTCTGGGTACTCGGAGGCGACGGCTGGGCGTATGATATAGGGTACGGGGGACTGGACCATGTACTGGCTACCGGCGAGGATGTGAATATGCTGGTACTCGATACGGAAGTTTATTCCAATACAGGGGGACAGTCATCCAAGTCCACCCCTATCGGTGCCGTGGCCAAGTTTGCGGCTTCCGGTAAGAAAGTCAGGAAAAAGGACCTCGGGATGATGGCCCTCAGCTACGGATACGTATATGTTGCACAGGTGGCCATGGGCGCCAGCCAGTCCCAGTTGTTCAGGGCCATAAGGGAAGCGGAAGCCTATCCGGGTCCCTCGCTGATCATTGCCTACTCGACCTGTATCAACCATGGACTCAGGGCCGGTATGAACAAGTCCCAGGAACAGATGAAGAACGCAGTAGAATGTGGCTTCTGGCATCTGTACCGCTACAATCCGCTGCTTGAAAAAGAAGGCAAAAATCCCTTCCTGCTGGATTCCAAAGAACCGGATTGGTCATTGTTCCAGGGCTTCCTGAACTCGGAGGTAAGGTACACTTCCCTGAAGAAATCCTTCCCTGAGGAGGCAGCCACTCTGTTTAAAGCGGCCGAGGACAATGCCAGGTGGAGGTACGAGAGTTACCAGCGCATGGCAGCTCTTGAATATACCGCCAAGGAATAAATGATGCTGTTTGAGAATATATTTAAACCGCAGGGATGTCCATTCTTTGCGGTTTATTTTTATTACTTTTGTAATTTAGAAAGATTTTAAATTATTAATTTTGGGAAGGCTGCTTTGCCTTGATTACGGGAAGAAGCGGGTCGGGATCGCGATGACGGACCCCCTCCGGATAATCGCCCGCGGGGTGGAAACGGTCCCGGCTCATGACATCAGGGAACACCTGGTAAAATTGCTGGGTGCACTGGAGCTGGATGCACTGGTGGTGGGTTATCCGAAGACAATGAGAAATGAGCCGTCGGAAGCCGTACGGTACATCGATCCGTTCCTGAAATGGTTCCGGAAGCAATTCCCGGATATCCCGGTGATCAGGTACGACGAGCGCTTCACATCGAAGATGGCCGAGCGGTCGTTGATCGAGGCCGGGATACCGAAGATGGCCCGCCGGGACAAGTCCCTGGTGGACCAGGTAAGCGCCGCATTGATCTTGCAGTCATTCATTGATGCTGAAAAGAACCGGAAATGATTTATCCTATATATGTTTATGGTATGCCGGTCCTTCGCAAAGTTGCCCAGGACATAGACGAGGACTACGAAGGCCTGGATGAGCTGATAGATGATATGTACGAGACCATGTACCAGGCCGACGGGATCGGCCTGGCCGCTCCCCAGATCGGGAAATCCATCCGGCTGATCGTGATCGACGGCACCCGGGTGGAGGAAGACGATGAGGAAAGGTCTGAACTGCAAGACTTTAAAATGATCCTTATCAATCCCCGTATCGTTTCCGAAGAAGGGGAGGTGTGGGAATTCAACGAGGGTTGCCTGAGCATTCCCAATGTCCGGGAAGACGTGAAGCGCAGACCCAATCTTCGCCTGGAATACCTGGACGAGAATTTCAAACCGCATGATGAAGTGTTCACCGGGGTGAAGGCCAGAATCCTCCAGCACGAGATGGACCATGTGAACGGGATCCTTTTCACGGACCGCATATCACCGATCCGCAAGCGCCTGCTGAACACCAGATTAAAAGCCATCTCCAAAGGCAATACCGACGCCAAATACAAGATCAGGTTCCCGAAACAAAAGGCCGTCCCATAACCCGGGACGGCCTTCCGACAATTATATATTGGTCGGGTGAGACTAAATTAAGCCTTCCTTTTTGAAGAGCTCATCAGATTTCAGGAGAAGGTCTACGTACTGTGCACGCTTGTAAATGAAGGGATCGTTGATCTGCTTGTTGGACAACTTCCCGCGGAAATCTTTCAGGGATTTGTATGCCTTCGTCTCCATCCAGGCTTCCATATCCTTCAGCATCTTGCTGATATGCTGTACCTTGTTTTTGTAAAGTGTACCGACAACCTGCACGGCATCTGCTCCTGCCAGGATCATCTTCACCACGTCGGCACCCTGCTGTATCCCGGTATTGCTGATAATACCGGCCTTGATCCGGCCGTACAAAAGGCCGGCATACCTGAGCGGCAATTTGTTCTCGGAGGCTTCACTCAGCGGGAAATCAACCACAAATTTTTCATTGTCAAGGTCGATCTCATTCTGGAAGATCCGGTTGAACAACACAAATGCATCCACGCCTGCCTTGTCCATCCGGTCGATCACGTTCAGCGGATTGGCGTAAAAGGGGCTTAATTTTACACTGACCGGAATGGATATACTGCCTTTTACCTTTTTCAGGATCTCAAGCTGGTTATTGATAATATCTTCACCACTTACCACGGGATCCCTGGGAACGGAATAGAAATTGAGCTCGAGGCCATCCACGCCTTTGTCTTCCAGTAATTTGGCATATTCCAGCCAGGTTTCATCATAGATGGCATTCAGACTCGCAATCAGTGGAATGGATAAAGCTTCCCTGGCATGCTGCACATTCATCAGGTGTTCACGCGGTCCTGCATGTTCCAGGTTCGGAAAAAGACTGGTCATTTCTGCATGCCTTTCCGCATATTCATCCATCTCATCATCCATCTGCGCAGTTTCCAGCTGGATCTGTTCTTCGAACAGCGATTTAAAGACCACCGCAGCTGCTCCGGCCTCTTCCATTTTTTTCAGACTGGTGACATTGGTAACGAGATTATTGGCGCCCACAACGATCGGATTTTTAAGTTCCAGGCCCATGTAATTGGTTTTCAAATTGGTCATGGTATCTTTTTTATAAGACCCTAAAAATAGACAAATTATTAAAATTCCAGCCCGATAAAGGCCCCTTTTTTTCATTAAAGATGACCCAATTTCCTTTACCGGTCCATGTTTGACAAGCAGTTCAGAAAAGCCCCCTTTATGCGGGTCTTGATCCCCCTGTCAGGGGGTATCATAATGGCCAGGCATCTTGCCCTGCCCGCCTTTATCGTCTGGATACTGACCGGTTCACTCATGCTGTTTATAATACTCCCTATAATTGTTTCTGACTGGACTTCCATAACTGTACCCCGATTATCAGGCCCGCGCGGTGGTTTACAGGCGGCGATGTTCCAGGGCTTGTTTTTATGCATGGGACTAATGATGGGCAGGGAAGATGAAGTTGCCCGGATCCCGGAGACAATGATACAGGGAAGGATCTGTGATGAAATCGTGGCGGGAGAGAGAACATATAGGACCAGGCTGGACAAGGTTTATTACAGGTCCGGGGAAGAATGGACCCGTCTGCAAGGCAGGGTGCAGGTTTACCTCGAGGGAGAGGATCGTTGCGAGGAACTGCTCCCCGGATCTTTTATCAGTGCATCGGGAAGCATGTCGCTTTATGAAGATCCGATGAATCCCTTTGAATTCAATTATGGTGCCTGCCAGCGCGGGAAAGGGATTTTCTATCACCTTTATCTTGAAAGCTCCTCGTGGATGCCCTGTCCGGGGTATGCAGCCGGGGGATTGAAAATCAGATCAAAACTGCTTCGCCGTGTGCTCATGGAGCGGATCGAGCGGAACATCAGGGGCAGCCATGAGAGGGCTATCCTGTATTCCCTCCTGCTGGGATACCGGGAAGATCTTGAACCCGAGGTAAAACAGCAATTTATCCGGTCAGGATCCATGCATATCCTGGCTGTAAGTGGACTGCATGTAGGGATCCTGTATCTCCTTCCGGCCTTCCTGATAGGAAAGATCCGCGGATCCATTACTGGCCGGCTGACGGCTGCCCTGGTTGTGTTGGCGTTGCTGTGGTTTTATGCCCTGCTGACCGGGTTATCGCCCTCCGTAGTACGGGCCGTTACCATGTGCAGCGTGCACAGGATGGGCATATTGATGGGCAGGAAGACCGGCATTTTTCATGTACTGTCCCTGACGGCATTCATCATGATCGTTTCCCGGCCGGCGATCATTTTTGAGGCTGGTTTTCAGCTGTCTTTTGCAGCAGTGGCAGGCATAGCCGGTTTTCAGAAACCATTGTTCATGATGATACCTGTAAAAGGCTGGCTGGCCAGGAGAACATGGCAACTTGTAACCCTTTCCCTTGCTGCACAGCTGGCGACAGCGCCCCTGTCCCTGTTTTATTTCCATCAATTCTCACATGTCTTTGTACTGTCCAACCTCGCGGTGATCCCGCTGGCTACAGTGATCCTTTACGTGGGGTTTGCCTTCATTCTTTTATCTTCCCTCGGTCTGTACCCATTGTCAGGGGTGCTGGAATGGCTTACCTTCCTTCTCGGAGGGATTACCCGACTGATGGGGAGGATTCCCGGTGCCTTCAGTGAAAATATTACCCTGATCCCAGTCCAGGTTGTCCTTTTGTATCTTGCAGCCATACTGATCTGCCTGTTTTTTTACTCGCGGAAAATCGCAGTACTTCATGCCATGATGGTAACAGTAGCAGCATTACTGCTGGTTTCAG
>LJUP01000126.1 GCA_001303955.1 Bacteroides sp. SM23_62
TTTCATCACCAGTTCCCCGAGTCCTGTTGCGGCGGCCGCTCCTACTTCATTATCTACATAGAGTCCCGCTCCAACAATGGGTGAATCCCCTACCCTTCCGGGTAATTTATAGCTCAGCCCGCTGGTGGTACAGGCCCCGGCCAAGTCACCCCCTGCATCCAGGGCAACCATCCCGATGGTATCGTGCCCGGTACCAAGCGTATCACCTGTCTCCCGGTTCTTTTTCCATTTCTCCCATGCCTTCTTTGCTTCAGGCGTAAGCAGGTTGGTTTTCTGAAATCCCCTGTTCAGGGCAAATTCCAGAGCCCCCTCCCCGACCAGCATGACATGCGGGGTTTCCTCCATGACAAGCCGGGCCACAGAAACGGGATGCAGTATATTTTTCAGGCAGGCTACGGCACCGGCATCACCATCAGGCCCCATAATACAGGCATCGAGGGTAACCTCTCCACTGCTGTCCGGGAACCCTCCAAGACCAACGCTGCTCACATTCGGATCAGCTTCGCATACCTTGACACCAGCTTCCACTGCATCAAGTACAGATCCGCCTGCATCAAGATGTTCCCAGGCTGCAGCATTGGCTGCCATGCCATGTTTCCAGGTGGAGATAATGGCGGGTCCGGAAAAAGTTTCTCCCCTCCTGTGACTGGCTGCTATTGGCCTACCCCCCAAAGGCAGACTTATGCCTATCGATGCGGCCAGAGAGGAGAGCAGGAATTTTCTTCTGTTATACATTACAAATTGTTCTACGGGCTGTCCTGGGTATTGGAAAATTTATATATGGTGCGCTGGTTGTAAGTCTCACCTGGGTGCAGCAGCGTGGAAGGAAAATCCGGTTGATTGGGAGTATCGGGGAAATGCTGTGCTTCCAGGCAAAGGGCAAGGTGCTTCCGGTAAGGGATTCCCCCTTTTCCCGTGATGCCGGCCAGAAAATTTGAGCTGTAAAACTGTATGCCTGGTTCGGTGGTCAATGTCTCCATACACCTTCCGCTTTCAGGATCTACCACCCTGGCAGCCAGTACGGTTGTTTTCCCGTCCCCCTCGAGTACATAACAAAGGTCAAAACCACCTTCAACTTCATGGATATCTTTCCCGATGGGTTTGGGGATCCTGAAATCAAGGGGGCTTCCTTCCACAGACCTGATCTCGCCGGTCGGTATGAGATCCCTGCCTGTGACAACATATCTTGAGGAAGCGATCATCAATTCATGATCATATACCTCTTCTGCCGCTTCATTCAGATTGAAGTAGGAATGATTGGTCAGGTTGAGATGTGTGGGTTTGTCTGTAGTAGCCTGGTAATCAATGCAAACCTGATTCTCATCATCCAGTGTGTAGGTAACACTTACCCGGAGAAAACCGGGATAGCCTTCTTCCATGTCATGGCTCACATATTCCAGGGAGACCCCGGCCCCTTTCTTGTCGGCAAACTCTGAGGCCTGCCAGAGGACTTTGTCGAATCCAACCGCTCCACCGTGAAGATGGTTCTTGCCATGGTTCTGCACCAGCCTGTATTCAGTGCCATCCAGCATGAACCTTGCATTTGAGATCCTGTTGGCATACCGCCCGACAATGGTACCGATATAAGGATGATCCTGCAAATAACCTTCCAGTTTGTCGAAACCGAGTACCACATCGCCCGGTTTGCCGTTTTTGTCCGGTACCAGTAAAGATTGAATGGTACAGCCATAATCTGAAACTTTCAGGGTTATGCCATTGGAATTGGTTATGGTATAAAGGCTTGCATCACCTATGCCCGGTATAGGGCCGAAAATTTCCCGTAAGACTTTCATGGATCTGGTTTTGGGGATGTAATGTGACAAAAATAGTAATTTGAATAAGTAATCATACAATTCACGAAATATCTTGATAAAATTTATATTTTTGGTCCCAATAATTATACAACTCAGCTAACTTCACCAAAATGAAAAAAACAAAAACCCAAGGCAACGGAATTCTACCCATCCTTCTGGCTGCATTCCTGATGGTCTCATTTACCTCATGCAGGAACCAGAAAGCTTCTGATAAGGATAAAACCGCCGATGCCGGAACCGAGGAAGCCTACGATCAGAAGGCAGAAGTTATCAAGGAGATTTCGGAATACCCGCTTCCCACTTCGTTCGATGTCACCAGACTACTGGTCGAGGCAGGTGCGAGCTATATACTCAATCTCTGTAATCCTGTGAATAATGTAAACAGGTATATCAGTTTGAAAAGCAAGGCCCTCAACCTGGGTGTATATGGCGCGGATCTCAGTTATGCGGCCACCTATAACCAGGCCCAGGAAACCATGCAGTACCTGGATGTTTCCCGTGAGCTTGTAGAGGACCTGGAAATTGAAGCAGGATTCAATGATGAGCTGGTTTCAAGTATCGAACGCAACATTGACAATGTGGATTCTCTGATCCTCATTATTTCTAATTCCTTTATTAATACTTATGAGTACCTTGCATCCAACGAGCAGGATGATATGTCCATCCTGGTGATGGCAGGGAGCTGGGTCGAGGCCCTGTACATCACTACCCAGATAAGCCTGATCAGCAGGGATAATTCAGAGATCATCGATATCATTTCAAATCAAAGTTCATCACTTGATAAGCTGTTGGAAGTCATGGCTCCCATCAGGGTCATAGATACAGGTGCTGATATATACGAGGCCCTAACGGGACTTCAGGAGATTTACCAGCGGGCCGGCACCGATTTCTCTCCGAAACAGCTGGATGAATTAATCGAAAAAACGGAAGAAATCCGGAACATGATCATTACCTAGCACAGAGGAGCCTGGCAATCATTTCTGCCCGTCAGACTTTCTCATGTTGAGAACCTGATGGGCATTTTTTTTAAAATCACTAAATTTACCTTGCCTAAGAAGTATTGCTATGAGCGAATCCATTCTCAATGCACTGATGCATCTTTTTGCTGTCTTTGCCACAGTGAGACAGGAAGGTAGCTCAGAAGCGGGCAGGAGTATCGTTCAATCCTATCTTTTGAGGTACCTGAATAAGAAGGAAGTCATAGAGGAATACCTTCACCTGTTTGAGAACTACCAGGATTTCTATCAGCGTGACCTCGCCATTCCACAGGAGGATACAGGATTTCAAACAGCTGCTCTGGATACGGAAAACCTGACCAGGATCTGCACGCAGATCAGGAAAGAATTGAACCGCAATGAAAGGATCATAGTACTGCTCCGTTTGATTGAATTCATCCTGGAAGATAAATTCGTCTCAGAGCTGGAAAGGGAATTTGTAACCCTGGTAGCAGAAACATTTTCGATAACGGGGGCAGAACTCAACAATGCCATCCTTTTTCTGGAAGAAGAAAAAGATGAGCAGATCCCGGATGAATATACCATCTATGTTCAGGCCGAACGCCCCGGATCACTGGATGAGCTGGAAGGGGACTGGATCGAGAGGAACAGGCCGGTCAATGAGATACAGGATAACAAGATCATCAAACCGGGGATCGATGGAAAGATCATCTTCCTGCATTTTAGAAGCCTGAATATTTTTGTGCTGAAATACCTTGGTCCCGATACACTGACAGTAGACGGAAACCTGCTGGATACCGGAAAGGTACACCTTTTTGACAACGGTTCCATCATCCGTGGAAGCGGATTCGGGTCAATCTATTATTCAGAAATTGCCAGCTTGCTGCTTCAATCCTCACAGGAGATCCGGATCACCATGAATGCGGTAGACATTGAGTTTCGCTTCAAGAATAGCGAAAACGGTATCCGCAGGTTTTCCTTTTCAGAAGATTCCGGCCAAATGATAGGGATCATGGGTGGATCTGGTGTCGGGAAATCAACCCTCCTTTACCTGTTGAGCGGTCAGCTGCCCCTGGCCAACGGACAGATTACCATCAATAGTTATGACTTGCACAGGGACCGTTTCAAGATCAAAGGGATCATCGGTTTCGTCCCACAGGACGACCTGTTGTTCGAAGAGCTTACGGTCTACCAGAATCTGTACTACAATGCAAAATTGTGTTTCGGGAATTACTCCGAGAGACAACTGCTGGAAACTGTCAGCAATATAATAACCGAATTGGATCTTGCTGAAATAAAGAACCTTAGAGTAGGCTCCCCCCTGAACAAGTTCATCAGCGGTGGACAACGGAAACGATTGAACATCGGCCTGGAACTAATGAGGGAACCCTCGGTTCTGTTCATCGATGAACCGACATCCGGATTGTCCTCCATGGATGCCGAAAATGTCATTCGATTGCTCAAGGAACAGACCATTAAGGGAAAACTTGTAATTGCCAACATCCACCAGCCCAGTTCAAATATTTTCAAAATGTTTGATAAGCTCTGGGTGCTCGATAAAGGTGGTTTCCCCATTTATTCGGGAAATCCAGTGGATGCCATTGTTTACTTTAAAAAACTGAGCAGCTTTGCCGAAATCTCTGAAGCAGAATGCCCCAGTTGCGGGACTGTCAATCCTGAACAGATCCTGCAGATTGTGGAAGCCAAACTGGTTGACGAAAAGGGAAAATACTCCCAGGAAAGGAAAATATTACCTGAAACCTGGTACGAGCATTACCAGGAAAATATCGCCAAAGATGTTGTTTTCAAGGAGCCAAAAAAAATACTTCCTGCCACCTCCTTCAGGATACCGGACATCAATGTACAATTCAAGGTATTTTTCCTGCGCAACCTGCTCTCCAAACTGACCAACCGGCAGTACGTCCTGCTCAACCTGATTGAAGCGCCACTACTGGCATTCATCCTGGCCTATTTTACCAAGTATGCGCCAGGGGAGCATTATATTTTCAGTGAAAACAAGAACCTGCCGGCTTACCTTTTTATGTCTGTGATTGTCGCGATATTTATGGGACTTATCGTCAGTGCCGAGGAAATCATCCGCGACAGGAAGATCCTGCACCGGGAGGCATTTCTCAACCTGAGCTGGTTCAGTTATATCAATTCCAAGATCCTGTATCTGTTTGCATTGAGTGCCGTTCAAATGCTGCTATATGTGCTCGTAGGAAACTGGATCCTTGAAATCAAGGGAATGACGTTCAGTTACTGGCTGATTCTTTTCAGTACGGCCTTCGCTGCCAATATGCTGGGATTGAATATTTCAGCCGGTATGAATTCAATTGTAAACATTTACATACTCATCCCCCTGATCCTGATCCCCCAGCTGTTGCTCAGCGGGGTTACTGTAAAATTTGATGATCTTCACAAGAGCATCACATCCAAGGTCCATGTACCTGTGATCGGAGATATGATGGCATCAAGGTGGGCATACGAGGCACTCGCAGTGGAACAGGCTAAGAACAATCGCTTCGACAGGAATTTTTATGCCTATGACCAGCAGATCAGCATGGCCCAGTTTAAAATATCCTACCTGATCCCGCGCCTTTTAAACAAGCTGGATGAATGCAACCGGAACCTGGATGTCGGCGGGGACCGGCAGATCCTGGAAGCCAACCTTGCATTGCTGCATCGTGAGGTCGAGAAACTGGGTGAATATCCGGGACTCTTCCCCTTCGAACATGAGGACCACCTGAACATGAATGATTTTGACGAGGAATATTCTGCAAGCCTGGAGGACTGGCTAACCTATATAAGCCTGTTTTTTAAGGATATATCGAGAGAAGCGATAAGCCAGAGAGACAAAGTTTATACAAAGCTGGCAGATTCCCTGGGTTCTGAAGCAGTTTTCAAGCTCAGGCAGGATTTCCAGAATAACCACCTGCTTGAACAGGTCACCAATCGTCTGGAGGTGTTACAGATTCTGGAGGTAGATGGCAAATTAATCCAGAAGGATGATCCGATTTACCTGATACCGGAATCCAACATTGGCCGTGCACATTTCTATGCTCCCTATAAAAAATTCAACGATCAGCTAACCGATACCAAATGGTTCAATCTGATGATCCTTTGGGGGTTTTCGTTTATCGTATATATCACGCTGCTGCTCGATCTGTTCAGGAAATTAATCAATTATATCAATTCGTTGAAACTTCGCAGAGAAACCATCTAAAACCACAAATACAGGGTATTCATGAAAACTGCTCTGAAAAAGATCCTGAAAAGGATATTTTTATTCATCGTAATAGCCTTCCTGATTTACCTGGTGGTAAGCAATATAAGCTTCTTCCGGGAATTGACCAGGCGGGAAAAGCTGAGCCTGATCATAGATACAGATTCGGCCCATGGACAGGATGACCTGATGGCCATTATCCGGGTTTTCCTGGAAGATGAGGTACCGTTAGAGGGACTCCTGTCGGCACAGTGGCGGTTGGCCGACCTGGACAACGACAGTACGGTCGAGATGAACCAGGCTGTAAACCAGTATATCCTAAAACATTTTAACCGGACCAATATACCCAACCTTCCAGGGGCATCATTGCCGGTGATGAGTAAAAAAGACCAGGGGAGGCCATCCTTCGGTGCATCCTCTTTTATCATTAAAAAAGCCTCGGAAACACCTGCCGGTGAAAAACTGAACCTGGTATGCCTGGGTCCTGTTACCAATCTGGCAACTGCCCTCATTACCGTGCCTGATATCGCCCCAAAGATCAATTGCTATATCATGGGTCCCTGGTATGAACCGTCCCGCAGGGTCTGGAATAAAAATGAGTGGAATACCAAGAATGACCTGGATGCCATGGATATCCTGCTGGATACAAAAGACCTTGATTTGTATATCATGCCTGCCACCATAGCGCAGGACCTTGTACTCGACAGGAGCCAGTCCCTGGGCATGTTTCCCCCGAAAGACAGCCTGTTCGATTATGTGACAGGCAGGTGGAAGGCCCTTGACCTGCAGAATGATTCCATTCCAATGGGGAGCCTTGCCCTGATTGAAGCCATCCTGCATCCTGAGATGTCATCCCAGAAACAGGTTATCACACCGCCGGAAAATGTCCAGCGAAAAGTGCATGTTTATACAAAGATCGATGCCGATAGAATGAAAAAGGATCTCCGGAAGGCGATTGAGGCTTACCCCAAAAGAAACTGACAGACATGAATGGTATTGCATTGAACGGATACGGGCTGCTTTGCCTGTTCATCACCTCCATGGCGGTCACCGGACTTACTCATGCACAGCAAGATCCGTATGCCACCATGATCCCATGCCCGGATGTTGAATCAGCTTCGCAATTGGACAAGGCATCCTCGAAAAATATCATGATGTTGAACGGTTCATGGAAATTTTACTGGTCGGCAGATGCAAAAGAACGGCCGTTGGATTTCTATCTCCCGGGATACAATGACATTGGATGGGATGACATGGATGTCCCATCCAACTGGCAGCTGAAAGGATACGGCACACCTATATACACCAATGTCAAACATCCCTTTCCGGCTGAACCTCCGTATATCAAACGCGACAATCCCACAGGATCCTATCGTACCTGGTTTGAGATCCCCGAAGACTGGGATGGAAAGCTGGTATACATCCATTTCGAGGGAGTACAGTCAGCTTTCTATTTATGGTTAAACGGAATGAAGGTGGGTTACAGCCAGGGAAGTATGGCAGCTGCTGAATTTGACCTGACCCCGTTCCTTCAGGAAGGCCAGAATACACTTGCTGTTGAGGTTTACCGCTGGTCGGATGGTTCCTACCTGGAGGATCAGGACTTCTGGCGGCTGAGCGGTATTTACAGGGATGTTTACCTGATGGCAAGACCAGCCTTGCACATGCGTGATTTCTTTGTGACCACTGACCTGGACCAGGATTATACCAATGCAGTCCTCGACCTGAGGGTGAGCGTCAGGAATGCGGGGATGGAACGCAGTAATCCGAAAAAATTAAATGTTACCCTGAAGGAAAAAGAAAGGGAGGTCCTCAGCCATCAGCTGGTTATCAACCAATCATTGAACTACCAGCAGGAATTGAACCTGCAGTTCCAGCAGGAGGTGACCAGGCCAAGGCTCCGGAGTGACGAACACCCGAACCTCTACACCCTGATCCTTGAGCTGCAGGATGAGCAGGGAAGAACAGAAGAGGTCATCTCCTCCAGGGTGAGATTCCGTAAGGTGGAAATTACCGGTGGACAACTGCTGGTGAACGGGGTAGCAATTGACCTCAAAAGCACCAACCGCCACGAGATCCATCCCGGAAATGGCAGGATCATGAGCCGGGAACTGATGGTTCAGGACATTACCCTGATGAAACAGCATAATATCAATGCCGTCAGAACCTCCCATTATCCCAACACTCCGCTTTGGTATGAGCTCTGTGATATCTATGGTATTTACCTGTGGGACGAGGCCAATATCGAAAGCCATGAACTGCGGCAGGAGAATATCCTGGCAAATGATCCTGAATGGCGGGAAGCATACCTTGACAGGGGAAGGCGGATGGTAGAGAGGGACAAGAACCATCCTTCGGTGATTGTCTGGTCCCTCGGCAATGAAACCGGACTCGGAGAGAACCACTATGCCCTGGAATCCATGATCAGACAAAGGGATCCCTCCCGCCCCATTCACTATGAGGATCATCTTGACCGCTATGGACCGGAGGGCAAGCCTTCCAGATTTGATATCATTTCCGATATGTACGCCTCCCCTGAAACCATGAAGAAATATCATGAGAATGACCCGACCCGGCCGGTGATCCTCTGTGAATATGCCCACGCCATGGGGAACAGTATAGGCGGATTGCAGGATTACTGGGATGTGATCCATGCACATCCCAGGATGCAGGGGGCTTTTATATGGGATTGGGTGGATCAGGACCTGGCAAAATACACTGAATCGGGACAGAAATACTGGGCTTACGGGGATGATTTCAATTTGCTTAATAATAATTAATCTAATCTATTGATCCATGATGTATATACAGAAGATGCTCGCTTACATGATCCTTTTTCCTGTTTCGGTATTTTCCCAACCATCCGATACGCTGCTTATCCCTCCGGAAAAACAGTTTGCACTGGATTACATCAGCAGGCCCGAAATGTTTGAGAAATTCGGACGGATATCCGATGCGATCTGGTCCTATGCCGAACTTGGACTCCAGGAATATAAATCTTCAGCCTTACTGTCAGAGACGCTCGAAGAGGAGGGATTTAAGGTGGAAATGGGACTGGCAGGCATGCCGACCTGTTTCGTGGCCACTTACGGATCCGGCCAGCCCGTAATCGGGATTCTCGGAGAGTATGATGCCTTGCCGATGATATCACAAAAAGCGCTGGTGCCGAAACAGGACCCGCTGGTCGAGGGAGCTCCCGGACACGGTTGCGGCCACAATACCATGGGTACGGCCGGCATCGCTGCAGCCATAGCCGTGAAAAATGCAATGGATGAATATGATTTAAAGGGCACCATTAAATTTTTTGGTTCGCCTGCAGAAGAAACCATAATCAGCCGGCCCTATATGATCCGTGCCGGTTTGTTCGAAGGGATCGATGCCGTCATCGACAACCACCACAGCAGTAGGTTTGGTACCTCATATGGTGTGGATGGAAACGCCGTTTTTTCGGTCATCTTTACCTTCAAGGGTAAAACGGCACACAGTGCCGGGGCACCATGGAGTGGAAGAAGTGCACTGGATGCCGTCGAGCTTATGAATATTGCCACCAATTACCTCAGGGAACATTTATTCTATACCCATCGCCTGCATTATATCATACTCGAGGGAGGGGAAGCACCAAACGTCGTGCCTGATAAGGCAAGCGTCTGGTATTATGTCAGGAACACCGATGAAAGGGTGGAAGAAATGTATGAGCGGGTGGTCAATTGTGCCAAGGGAGCGGCACTGGCTACCGGGACCGAATTGAGCGATATCCGGATACTGACCGCCATACACCAGAAACATTCCAATAAAGCATTGGCCGAACTTTTCCAGAAGAATATAGAACTGACAGGCATGCCGGAGTGGACAGAAAAGGAGCAGCAGTATGCCAGGGCCCTTCAAAAAGAACTGGGTGAAGAAGAAAAGGGCATGCCAGAAAAGGTGGATTCACTGAAGGCTCCATCCGGTAAATTTGTGGGAGGAGGATCCACCGATGTTGGCGAAGTATCCTTGATCGCCCCCACGGCCACCATTGTATTTCCGGGAGGCGTACCGGGATCCATTGGCCACCACTGGTCTACCGTGGCCGGAAATTACGGATCACTCGCATGGAAAGGGCTGAATGCCGGAGCAAGGGCAATGGCAGCTTCTGCCATTGATCTCCTGACACTCCCTCACGAACTTGCCAGCATCAAGGCTGAATTCGAGCAGTATTCAAAGGAACATCCATACAAACCTTTCCTTCCGGATGACGCCACACCGCCGCTCGACCTGAACAAGGAACTGATGGAGAAGTGGAGATACATCATGGAGGATCACTACAAGGAGTATTAGGTCCAGCGGCTCATTTGCCATCTCAATTTTATAGTGAAAAATCCAGCCGGATCACCATCAGGCTCCACCTCTGGATTCTGCTTGTCAGACAATAAAAACAGTCATCTGAATCGGTCAATCCATGCCTGATCTTTTTATGCCCCAAACATTTTGTAGTTTATTGTTATTATGAGATTCTGCATAAAAATCAAAAATTCAACGATAAACTCATTCCTGAATAGTGGGTGCCGTTGAATTGATTTAAACCAATTTCAGGATAAAGATTCAGGGATTCCAAGTTCAAAATATCATAATTCGGAGTTTTACTTAATTGGGATCTGCGGACACCTCCTGTGATCTAAAAAGGGATACCAACTAATTGGACAATAATACTTCCGATAAAAACAATTAATCACATATTCGCATTCCAATCCATCAGGATCGGAGATATTACATAGGCTTCTATTTGCTGTCGAACTTTCCAGAAATGCTCGGAAAGACAGTGATTTGGGTATCTAATACATATCATCAAGCAAATCTTCCACAAATCTTTTCATTTTTTCCCTGTTTCTCAGCGTTGCACTGACACCATATAACGCTGCCTGTTTGTAACTGCTCCTTTTGCCGCTATTGTGAGTATTTGATCCTGCCAATCGGGATAGACTTTTGAAAAGAGAGGGTGGCAGTACCCTCAGGAGTCCATCGGCTACTTTGGCAGTCGTTTTTGATGCTTTGTATGCTTTATTTAATGCTGAAGTGTTGTCCATGACTTTCTGAAGATCTTTCAGGAACGTTTTTTCTTTTCCAACATTCAGCTTCGTGACAGTCAGGTGAAGGCCATCTGGAAATTGTAATCGGTCAAGGTGCCAGCCCCTTTCACTGAGAGCATCACCAATACTGAAGATATCGGTATTCTCTGAGGTAAATGCCAGTACTGACATATCGGGATCTCCCACGATCTTCAGCCCTTCTATCTCCTGGATGCCATCGCGGATTGCCAGGGTGGCCCGCATCACTTCCCCGGCCATTTCCCTGTATCCTTCCCTGCCGAGGTGGCGCATTGTGGCCCAGCAGCCGGCAACCGGGCCTCCGCTTTTGGTCCCCATGAATGTAGTGGATGCAAATATTCCCCCGGGCCAGTCGGTGTGGATAAAAAATTGCTTCTTCCTGAGTTTTCTGTCCCGGTAGAGTATAATGGAAGCTCCCTTGGGTGCATAACCATATTTGTGTGCATCGAGTGAGATGGAGGTCACTCCGGGTACCCTGAAATCAAATCCGGGAACCGGATAACCAAGTTCTTCAATGAAAGGGAGCATGAAACCTCCCATGCATGCATCCACATGACAGAGCAGATCATTTTTTCTGGCAATCCGGCCGATCTTGTTGACGGGATCCACAACCCCGTAAGGGAAGCAGGGTGCCGAACAGGCAATGAGGATTGTCCGGCCCGTAATGGCCTCTTCTATCGCATTGACATCCGCTCTTTTATCCTCGGTTACCGGTATAATGACAGGCTTGATACCGAGATACAGGCAGGCTTTCAGGAATGCCGGGTGAGCCGTGACGGGGAGAATAACTTCAAAATCATTACCTTGCGTTTCTTTTTCTTTTTCCCTTGCCAGATCCCTGGCAACCTTAAGTGCCAGGAAAATACTTTCAGTTCCGCCGCTGGTTACGTTACCGGTGACTTTTGCATCACCGTGCAACAGATCTGCTGCCATGCGGATGATGTCTTTCTCAAATTCTTTCAGTGACGGGAAGGTGGATGGATTCAGGGTGCTTTCATAAAAAAAAGCCTTGTAATAATTTTCGGATATTTTTGTGTACCGGGTTCCCGGATGGTATACAAATCCAAAAAGTTTCCCTTCATCCCAGCGGATATCCCCAGACTTGTGCAATTCCAGTGATTCAGCCATTTCACTGGCTGAAAGACCTTTTTCTTTGAAATATGAATTCTTCACCATGATTTTTCTATATGAGTATTAATGCTATGACCAACAGGATAAAACGGATTCATGCTCCTTCCATACCCGCTGTTGCATAATCGGTTGCGAAAGGACGATTCTGTATGTGGTTTTTATAGATGATCGGCAACCCTGTTTATTTGTTCCCGGAGTATAAGGAAGAACTTGTTTCTTTCTTTTTCGGCGGATCCGCTGATAAGGATTGATTTTGAAAGAAGGTTTCGGCCCCATTTATAATTATATTCAAAAAACGCCTTGTTATGCGTTAGCATAATGTTGATGGCATTAGTTGTTATGAACATAATCTGTGTATCTTTTGTCTTGATCAATATGGTATTATCCGCCAGAATGATCTCATTTTGATACAACTGGAAATTTCCATTGTCTCCGACAGGATGTTTTCCATACGGGAATTTAAACCCCAGCTCTGCCTGCCTTTGTTGGTGATCTACCAGATTGAGCAGTTGTTCACAAAGTTTCAGGGCATCGCCTCTTGAATTGAAATAACCGGCCTCGTAATAATATATTATCTGTTTCAGATAGCTGTTCAGGCATTCTTCCGTGATCAGTTCAATGGTATTTATTTTCACGTAGTGGTCAGTGATCTCCGGTGCGAGGCTGGTGAATTCATCATCCAACTCGTTCACCGAAAAACATTTATCACGGTATTTTGGAAAATCAAGGTTTGATTTTTGCCAGAAAAACAATTTAAAAGCACATAATTCAGGGAATTGGATCATGTGGAAAATATTCAACTCATTGAGGATGAAAATGACCTCGGCCTGTTCCGATTTTCCTACATTAATAGTATTGGCGAGAAGGTATCTAAACCACTCCTGGAAGGAGTAGCTTTGTTCATTGAGTAAATTGGTCCTGAAAGTAACTGATTGGATGCTGCTCCCGGCAAGATCATCAACAGAGAAGTTGAAGCGCTGGCATAGTTTCTTTACTTCATATAAGGATAAGGCCTTCTCTCCTCGAATCCTGCGGTAGGCACTGTCATTACTTATTTCGAGTATTTCAGCAATCTCGTCTACAAAAGAGACATGATCAGGGATTTGATCCCTGATGTTCTGAAAAAGCTGCATCTGAATATCTGGGTCTTTTTCCATTTGAAATCAAAATTATGAAATAATCACCTTGTATCAAAGGACAGGTTAAAACTTGTGTACTTTAATTAAATGACAATGAGATAATTATGAAACAAATGACAATTATATCTCGTGTGGGTTCTGATCTTTTATGGTTCCGTGTTTGCAGAAACCTTGTTATTGCCGGGCACATTCAGCATGGGGTTTGGGTACCAGATCTTTTCCTGCATCTCAAAATCATACAGGGTAAGGATCCGGAGTCGGTAATATGCCTCCCAGTAGTCCTCCAGTGAGCTGATATAGTCGCGTTTTGCTGCTTCCCGCTCCTGCAGGGAAATATTCAGGTCGGTGATGCTGATCTCCCCGTTCTGGAACTTTTTCAGGGCAATCTCATAGCCGTTCTCTGCCACCTTGTCGGCCTCCCTGGAGGTGGTCATCTGGTCCTTGAGCAGGCTGAACTGTTCCACCTGTACCACGATTGACCGCTCGAAACTGCGCCTGTCGTTGGCCACATCATACAGCACCAGTTCACGCTGGGATTCAGCCATCTTGATCCGGGAGGTGGATCTTCCCCAGTCCAGTATCGGTATGGACAAGGAAAGCCTTACCTGCTGCTGCTGCTCCGGTTGCCGGTAGATCCCTGAAACCGTTGAAGAAGCATTAGACATCCCGTAACTTCCCCTGAGTGTGGCACTCAATCCGCTATTCCGTTTGGCCAAAGTGAGCTGCCTGTCTGCTTC
>LJUP01000127.1 GCA_001303955.1 Bacteroides sp. SM23_62
TTGAGGATCAACAGAAAAGAAGCAATCTTACGGATCTACTTGTTATTCACATAAATATTGATTATCTTATATTTTCTGTTGGATTTTAGTCCCTCCCCTGGTCCTGGTGAAATTTTTATCACCAGCTGGTTTTCATTGTCTCAGACATATCAATAACTAATTCTAATGATTATGAAAAAATTCATTCTCTTTTCATGTTTAATGTTAGCTGGTTGTGCTTTAGGCAAAGCACAATCCATTGACCGGGACATTATATCCCCGGCAGGCGGTTTCTATGAATCAAGTTCCATTAAAATGTCCTGGGTGATTGGAGATCTTGTCCTGGGTGCTTATGATATCGGACACCTGATAGTCTCATTTGATCACGGGACAAATCTTCCTGATTACACTGTTGTTTCATCACACATAACAGTGTACCCGAATCCTACGATAGATAAGGTCTTTCTAAACCTGGACATGGATAATATCGAAAACTGTAAATATTATCTGTACGATCTCCAGGGAAGGGAAATTCAGAACAGGAACATTACTGCAAAACTGACCGAACTGAGTTTTGCATCCTTCGAAAGTGGCGTATACATCCTCAGGATAATCAAGGAGAAAACCATGGTACAAGAATTTAAGATCATCAAACGCTAAAAAACCCAATCAAAATGAAAACAGTTTCTTCAATAATATTTTTAATGCTGGTCGGCTTTCTGGGATACTCACAGGCTCCGGAAGCCTTTAACTACCAGGCAGTAATACGTAATGCATCCGGGGATATTCTGACCAATTCCCAGATCGCAGTACAAATCAGTATACTACAGGATTCAGAATCAGGTACAGCTGTATATGTTGAGAGATTCAATCCAACCACCAATGATTATGGTTTGATTGCCATTAAGCTGGGCAAAGGTACTGTCCAGTCCGGTATATTTAATACCATTGATTGGGGTACTCACGAATTTTATATTAAAATCGAAGTGGATCCCAATAATGGTACCGACTTCACTTCCATGGGGACTACCCAGCTATTGAGTGTGCCCTATGCACTCTATGCAAAATCAGGAAGTGGTCTGGCCGATAATTCCATTACTTCTGATATGATCATAGACGGTGAAGTAAAAACCAATGATATTGCTACAGATGCCGTTACTTCTGACAAAATAAGTGATGGGGCTGGTTCCGGGCTCGATGCAGATTTATTGGATGGCCAGGATGGAAGTTATTATACAGATGCCGCCAACATTAATTCGGGTCCGTTAAACAATGCCTATTTTTCTGCCTATGGCGACCTGATGGCAGAAGGATACCTGGATGAGAGTTCAGCCAATGACCTGGTCACCTTAGCTCAGGCAGAGAGCAGGTATGCAACTCCAAGGATTGCTTTCTATGCTTACAATTCATCATCCGATGAAATTACTGGGACAGCTGCATGGCATACCGTAGAATTTGATACCGAAATATTTGATGACGGCAATAATTACAACAATGTCACTGACCGGTTTGTTGCTCCGGTCGACGGTGTTTATCATTTTACGGCCAAAGTGGGAATCAATGCTACCTGGAACGAAATTGGAACTCTCATTCTTGGTTTCTGTGTGAATGCAGGTACCTACGTAAAGTTACAACTTCATCATTCTCCAACAACTGTTTTACATGAGGTAACACAAAATGCATCTTTTACTTATAAACTAGACGCGGGAGATTATGTTACCATAGGACTTTGGAATTCAGGGGATAGCTCTTTTTCAATAGCCAATAATGAGTACAATTGTACCTTTTGTGGACATATTGTTTATGCATATTGAAATGGTCTGATACAATCATTAAGACAGATCAATAAGATAGCTCTGCACCAACTGATTAAAATGCTTCAGTTGTGATGCTATCCAGTGATGGTCTTGGTTTAATTCAGTGGCCATAAATCTTGCAGCCTCCGGAGCGATCCGGAGGCTTTCCTTTGCATCCAGGAACAGGGCCCTTGTCCTCCGGGCAAGCACATCTTCGAGGGTCCTGGCCATTTCTTCCCTGACCGCCCAGGTGACCTGTGCCTTATAGATTCCAAGGGATTTACTGAGATAAGGGTCATTTCCAAATGATGCATGGCTTATATCCTCGATCAGCGTCTTATCCTGCCCGTATACTGACATGGGACTTATTGGTGTTTTTGTGGTACGCATATATCCATGAACCGGCAAATGATGCGTCAGGCATTTTCGCTCGGCCAGATCACCTACCATGATTGCATAATCAACCGCATCCTCGGCCATTTTCCGGTAGGTGGTCCATTTCCCCCCTATCACAGAGATCAGTCCCGTTACAGAAACCATGACCTTGTGATGCCTGGATATTTCCTTGGTGGACTTATCGTTATCCCCGGAAACAGCCAGCGGGCGTAATCCCGCAAAAACGCTCAATACATCTTCCCGGTTCGGATCATTGACAAGATACTGACCTGTTGTGCTCAGGACGAAATCAATCTCTTCTACGAGTGGCTTTGGTTCCAGTGATGCATTGTCTACGAGGGTATCGGTGGTCCCGACAACAACCTTATCATACCAGGGTACGGCAAACATGACGCGTCCGTCACTGGTCTGTGGGACCATGATGGCATACCTTCCCTGGAGGAAGGTATTGTTCAGTACCAGGTGAATGCCCTGGCTCGGCCTGATCATATTCCCTGTTTCAGGATCATCCATCCTCAGAATATCATCCGCAAACACACCTGTTGCATTGATGATTGCTCTTGCTGCAATGTGAAATTCCTCTCCGGTCTCCTGATCCACCGCCATCACCCCGGATACCAGTCCTTTCTCCTTTACCAGATCAACCACCCTGAAATAATTTACCAGGAAGCCGTTATGATCCTCGCAGGTCTGGGCCAGGCTGATCAGCATGCGTGCATCATCGAATTGCCCGTCATGGTAGATAATACCTCCCTTCAATCCCTTTTTTTCGATGGTGGGAAGCAGTTCAATGGTCTCTTCCCTGCTTATAAGCCTGGAGGGGCCAAGTCCCATTTTCCCTGCCATCATATCATAAACCTTCAATCCAACAGTATAGAAAGGACCCTCCCACCAGTCATAGGCAGGAATCACAAAAGACTGGTTCCTGACCAGGTGAGGAGCATTCTGGAGCATCAGTCCCCTTTCCTTCAATGCCTCGAACACCAGGGAAACATCCCCCTGCCGCAGGTACCTGACGCCACCATGCACCAGCTTCGTACTCCTGCTGGATGTCCCTTTCCCAAAATCATGTTGTTCAAGCAACAGGGTCCTGAAACCTCTTGAAGCGGAATCAAGGGCCGTCCCGATACCTGTTGCCCCGCCGCCGATGATAAGCATGTCCCACGGTTCATTAACCCCCCTGATCTCGGCTATGACATCGGATCTGTCTCTCATTTCACCCCAGGCATTACCATGCTGTTTCGGCCCTGGGATGATAGAAAAGCGGAATGGTCAGTGTATAAAGGACCAGTAATGCCGATCCGATCCATTCCTGCCAGATCCCCCACTGCCGGAATGGTTCTCCAAGCGTATAGATCCAAATAATAAATGCGATCATGATGTAAATAATTTGTCCAAGCCGTTTCACATCATACAACCGCCTCAGGTAAAACGGTATTAAAACCAGCATGATGACTGCGGTTATCAGGGTTCCCCAATATTTGTAGTCAGCAGGGATGATGCCCACGATTAAGATATAGGCAGCGACAATTTCAGAGGGTATCAGTTTTAATAATTTGGTCTTATAGTCCTGATCTGTTTTTACTTCCCTTGCCATGGTTATGATGGATTGATTATTCCCGTCTAATTTAAAGATAATTTAAACACAATTTTCCCAACTCTCCGGACGTATTATCGTATAAAGCCTTATCACTTCCTAAATCTGAAATCATGAGCATCAATTGCACTTCCCCCAGACTTTTCATATTGATAATCAGCATCTTACTTACAAGTTTCCAGCAAAAAACACAGGCCCAGCAGGGATATATTATCCCCACGGGTACATCACAGGGCAAATTCACAAAGGCCTACAAGCTTGTCCTTGAAGCATCCGATGAACATTACCGTTCCACCGGCACATCAATGGATAAAGTACTATTCCCTGATTACGGGGAATATTCCATATACTGGATAGGCAGTGGAGAACATCAGGGCGGTTTTGTCTTTCCTGATGAGATCCCCCAGGAATTTCAATACGTTAGATCAAGTACCTACCAGAATTATAACTGGCAGAACAATCCACATTTCTCCATTGACTTCCAGAAGCAGCCGAATAAGGTGGCCATCTTCAAGAGTGCCTACAGGGCTGACAGCATTACCATTTCCTGGCAGTCCCTTCAATTTATCAAACTCTTCGAATCCTATCTGCCCGAGGATATATGCTACACCATCGATGAAGAGGAGCTCGCTCAAACGGGACTCGATGAAAACACGGAATTACTTATCATGCCTGCATTTACGGTTAAGGGAGAGAACTATACATATTATATTGACAGTATTGTGGGACTCGGATATGATTTCAAGTCCAAACTGGATGCCTTCCTTTCCGGGGGCGGGATGATATACACAGAAGGGAATGCCGCCAGTTTCCTTGAAAAAACCGGTTACCTGGAAAGTGGTACGATAGATCATACCAATTATAAAATCCCCGTAAACGATCTGTTCAAATGCCAGCCTGCAGATCCTGACCATCCGGTCAGTTTCAGCATGGACCCGACTGGATCCATGGTATATGGGAACCGCATCCCCCTGGTGAATGCATCAAATGTCAATGCCCTGGTAACACTTGAAGAGGACGGCAGGCCGGTGGTTTTCAGCCTGGAGGGGACCGCGGCCAATGGAGGTTCGCTTCTCTGCAATCTCGGGTTACCAGTTGTAAAGGGACTGGCCGACCTGGAGGCGGGGGACCGCCAGTTGCAGTGGACACTGAACGCCATCATGAGTGCTTTTGCCAGGCCGCTGGATGTCACCCGTTCGGTCCGCAATGAGCTGGCCGGATATCTTTCTGCGGGACCCAATGCCATATCCTATGACCGGGTAGATACTTTTTCCGTGGAAATCCTGGTACGAAACCTGTCAGATGCCACCATCCAGAATATCGAGCTGGCAGAGAAAATACAGCCTTATTTCAGGTTCTTCAAGGTCTTAAGCGGAGATGCACATACCATCACGGGCAACCTGCTTACCTTCAATATCTCCAGCCTGCCTGCAAACAGTGAACAGAAGATCGTCTACCAGCTGATCACCCCGGTGCCTGACAGCGAGATCCATGAAGATGTCGATGAATATCTTGCGGAAGGGACTTATATCACACCTGCCTTCAGCACCAGTACCTATATCATCGGTGGCAGGTTGATCACCCAGCAAAAAAGCATGGATTACGCCGACCTGCTGTTTTCGGCAAGGATCTTTGCAGATACCGATGTGAACTGGAAGAATTTTTTGGGACTCGATTACCAGCCTTTCAAGGTATTCATGATCATGGAAAACAAGGAAAGGACACCTGCTGAAAATGTGGTATATACCCAGTACATCCCGAAAGATGTCCCCTTCTACTGGGTCGATCATTCCATCAATATCCCCATCCTGAAAACACCGGGAGGGAAATTTGTGGATTTGCTCCGCGGAAGCAATGTAGAGAGCAGCCCGGATTACGATATGGACAGTGACGGACATCCCGATGCATGGCTGGATACGGCCTCCATATTCCCGAAGGGATATACCCTTGTCGAGGAAGAGGTTTACTGGGCCAATCCCTGGAATCACCTCAGGACAGGTGATGACTCTTTTGTGTTCGAGGATATTGACCGCGACGGACAGGTGGCGGTGGACACTGACGGGGACGGTGAGATTGATACTGAGGAACCCGGGGACAAGATCCGGGTATGGAAGGTGACCTGGGACGTGGGCCGGATGGAAGGATATGAGTATTACGATCCCTATTGCAGCTATGAGATCTGGGTCGACCCGCCCGATCTGGTACCACTGGCCGCCGGCGTGGGACATGCACACGGTTCACTCACCGGTCCCTATCCGGGCATGTTTTATCCCAATACCCCCGATATCAATGCTGCAGATCTGAATGACACGTCATGGACCCACTGGATGCTGAGGGACGCTGGCGGGGATATCATCTGGAAACAGCTGGTTCAGCAAAGAATCAATAACTATGAGGGATTCGCCTTCATGGATACGGCAAGCAGCTCCTACAAACCCCTGCCGACTGATTCGGTATGGGGTACGGTCCCACAACCCTGCCAGGAATTTATCGCCGTGCTATCCATGGGAGGGGAAGAGATCGATATGAGGAACCCCACACCAACCCAGTCTCTGTATTCAAAAGTTGATTATACCACGATTTTTGATGAACAGCGGGTCACGCCTGTGCGGACCACCTATACCTATTATGCCCCCCTGCCCAATCCGCTTCAATTCGAATACCTTTCAAATAATTATACCATCTATGACAGCCTGGGCAATATCGTAAAATACCTGCCGGAACATGGAGATGCACACCTTGTCTTTGACATGGACGCATCTACGGAATATACCTATTACTGGATCCGGAACGTGGGGTATGATGTGGATTACAATGACCCGTCTGCACTTATGGATGGGGTTGAACCGCTCGGGGACGGGGTATTCGGGGATTTTATCTATGATATCCCGAAAGGGCTCGGCGGATACAAGATCCGCCTTCCAAGGAATCCGGACGGAAACTACAACATTGATTCCATCGTGAACATTGACGGCAAGCCATTCAGCAAATGGATAGACAATCCCAACACGGGGAACCAGGTGGAGATCTGGGAGGATCCCTTCCAGTACCATGTATACATTCCCCAGCTGCTCATCCCTCCCGCCCTGGATGATGATGATTTTGACAGCACGGATGACTGGATCGATGACCGGGGCGACCGATTCCGGTCCCCCACTGGCTTCCTGCACGATGCCTTCATGCTGGATGACGGGGAGGACTGGCTGGCCTATCCGGCCGTTCCCTTTGTCGACGATATTTACGGGACGGTAAGCTCAGGCTGGTACGGAGGGATCGACCAATCCTATGGAGATGACTATTTCGAGACACTCGGGAAAACGCATATCCAGATCCACGCCAATTATACCGGGGAAGGCCGTGAGGGCCCCATCGAGATCAGCAAGGGCGGGATCCTGGTCGTGGAAGAGATCTTCGGTGGCTCGCCCTGGGTGATCTTCTCGCATGTTTTATCGGGGTTTGCACAGGGACTGGATTACACCCTGACCTCATCTGTCAGTCCGACCATCATCAAGGTAGGGATCGATACGGTTTGCATCAAGCATATCGTAGAAGATGATAATGAACCCCATAACTTCAATGTGAAATTTGACCCCTATCATGTATCATACGGGTACGGGGAAGCCACCGTTACGACCTTTGTCGGCGCAAAAGACCCCTGCAGCCTGATCGAACCTGTGATTTCCATGCCGGCGGTCCTGGACCCTGGCTTTGACAACCATAATGTCACCCTGATTCCCAATGCGGATCCGGGAAATTCTGACCTGGGAGGGTATCCCAGGCAGGTCCAGGGAACTTTCCTCGAGGTGCGTGTTGAAGTCATGAACGGCACCGATGATAACTGGATCAATACCATGGTAAATCCTGTAATTCCTGCTGAACTCGGAGCAACAACCCTGGAAATGAGCTATGTGGCCTACCCCAGGCCATTGGTCCCATCACATGTGGACGGGTCCGGGAATATCATTCCGGGAGACCAGCCAGGGACCTTTACCACGGGCTGGCGGTTTAACCAGCCCGAAGGGGAGGTGCTGGTAAAAATGGGCAACACCCTTAACCTGTTGCAGCCCACCAGGCGTGCCTATTTCGTATTCCTTTTCAGGATAGATCCTTCGCTGGAAAATGGCATATATGAGATCCCATTTACCATGAACGGCAACAGGGTCCATTATACCGGGAATGCCAACGGCAGTGCCAGTTTCCAGGTACCTGCGGCCAAATTCAGTATCGCCGGGAAGGATGCCAGTGGCCGGGTTATATCATTTGAAGAGCTTATCCTGGCTTATGGGGGTCTACAAACCCTTGACATCAGGATAACGGATAATTTCCGCAGCCTGCAGACGGCAAAATGGTCACTGGGTGAAGTGGAAGCGGAGGATTTCGATGACCTTGACAATACCCTGGAGATAACCAGGCAGTCCGGCAGGGAAGTGATCAATCTGACCGGGTTCGGCCGGTTCCCCACACTGGATACAACGAAGATATACATCCTCCAGCAGGGAATCATTGACAGCTATAACAACCATGCCGAGCAGCTTAAGATCACCAACGGGCAGCAATTGAATTATCAGAATGAGGATACTGAAGGTGAATTTATCGTATCACCACCCCTGTGGGTTATGCCGGTGGGACCGCGGATCAGCATCACCAACAGGGTGTATATGGTAAACGGGGTGAGCGTGGAGGATACCCTGCAGTTTGAACCAGACGAGGACATATTTGTCCATACCCTCCTGACCATCCGGAACAGCGGATCAGATGTATCTTCCAATACGGAGATAACCATCCATCCAGGTGATTACTTTGTCATTCTTGTGGATAGTCTTGCGGCCAATTGCCGCGTGGAAGATGGCCTGCTGGTGATCGATGCGGGCCTGCTGATCCCGGGGGATGAATTTGAGCAGGTATTGCCTTTCAAGCTAAGCCCAGACATACCTAAAGGAGTGGATCTTCGCACGATCATCTTCTCATCGGAGATCAATTACGAGGGAACGGCTGTGGAGGCAAAATTCAATTTTGCTGATTCAAGCAAGCTGTTGCTTGAAGTTTTTGACCTGGAAGTAAAGGAGCTGACCTATTCAATGATCTCAGATACCGTTGTCAATGTCACTGCCAGGGCCGGGAACAGGGCCATGCCAACAGGCAATATTTGGTTCAGGATCTACCCGATATACGGTGGAGGTTCGCATGAGTTCCCGATCGCTGAAATGCTGATTGATACATTTGAAACAAACCAGACCATCACCCTTTCGGGCCAGTTCAAACCACCTTCCCTGGATAAGTCCGTAGAATTCATTGCCATCATTGATGACGGACGTACCATCCAGGAAATTATCGAAATCAATAACCAGCTGAAAACCAGTTTCCACCAGACGGCCATCGAGAACCTGATGGCCGGAAACGGTGTGCTGAAGATCTATCCTAACCCTGTCCACCATGAACTTTTCATCAGTTACAGACTGGACAGCCGGTATGACCGGGTCAGCATGATTATTTATGATATGGACGGAAAGATGTGTTTTCAATCCACTGATTATCCGGCATATGCAGGGAGACACCAGGCCGTACAAAGGCTTGATCTGCTTCCCAATGGTATTTACATCTATCGTTTTACGGCCGCAAAAAAAGGAGAAAAACCCCTCCTGGTAACAGGTAGATTGGTAAAAGAGTAGTATCTTGAAAATATCACATGTTCCAGGGAAAAAATTGAACTGTATCACAAAAAATATCCTTTTTCTACTCCTGATGATGCCTGTGACTACTTTCCCACAGGCATTGTTTGAGGTAAAGGACACGGCATGCATCGATGAGATGATCAGCATCACCAATCATTCCAGGGACGCGGCCAGCTATTACTGGAACTTCTGCTCCGGCAACCTGTACTATCCCCCCGAAGGCAATACCATGCCCGGCCAGGGTACGCTCAGTGAGCCCGCTTTCATTGATTTTGCCGAGGATAACGGTGAGTATTACGCCTTTATCACCAATCACAATGACGGGACCATCACCAGGAACTATTACGGGAGCGATATCCTCAGCACACCGGTTTCCGAAAACCTGGGAGATTTTGGCGGCATTATCCCGCAGCATGTGCAGGGTGTACAGGTAGTAAACGATGATGGCCACTGGTATGTTTTCCTGGTGGGCGGACAAAGGTCCGATTCCAGGCTGGTCAGGCTGGATTTCGGGAGTTCCCTGTCAAACAACCCTGTGGCATCTGATATGGGGAACTTTAACCTGGACTACCCCGTGGATCTGTACATACTTCAGGAAGGTGATAACTGGTACGGTTTTACGGTGAACTATAATACAAACAGGATCACACGTTTTGATTTTGGGAACGATCTGTCGAACCTGGTACCCGTTACCAGGACATTCAGCGACCTGATGGGACTGAACGGTCCAACCGGCCTGTTCCCGATACAGGAGAACGGGATCTGGTACCTTTTCGTATCAAACAACCTTTCACACGAGATCATCCGCATGGAACTCGGTCCCTCTCTGACCGGTTACCCTACTCCAACGAATATAGGTGATCCCGGCATCCTGGCTTTCCCGTTTGATCTGACCATTTTAAGGGATTGCGAGGGTCTGTTCGGATTCGTCCTGAACCGCTTCAATGATATTGTGAGGATGGAATTTAACCAGGGGATTGACCAGCCACCGGAATTCGTGTCCCTCGGGCACCAGGGAAACTTATTCAATCCCCATGGCATATCCGATGTCTTTCGCGTGGGGGACACCCTCTATACCTTTGTGGCAAACATTGACAACTCCACCATCACCAGGCTCTTTTTCCCGGGCTGCGACAATGCTTCCATTTCCTCCGGCACGTACCGGGATCCCCCCGAAATATCCTACAATGCACCCGGTAATTACAATATCCAGCTGGTGCTGGATGAAGGAACCCCGCAACAGGAAAATTTCTGCCAGAATATAGTCGTACTGGAAAGTCCGGATGTGGACCTGGGCAATGACACCCTCCTCCCGCCGGGAGAAACACTTGTCCTTGATGCAGGTGAGCAGGCCGCCTGGCAATGGTCCACCGGCGAAACGTCCCAATCTATAGAAATCAGCGGTCCGGGTACCTACACGGTGATCGTCACCAATGAATACGGATGTACGGCCACAGATGAAATCACTGTTACCATGGAGGTTGGCATCCCGAATTTCTTCACCCCGAACAATGACGGGGTAAATGATACCTGGGAGATCCCCTACCTGGCAAATAACCCCGAAGCCCGGATCTATATCTATGACCGGTTCGGAAACCAGATCACAACCTATCTCTACGGTGAGGGAGGATGGGATGGTACCAGGGACGGACAGCCAGTTAAGCCTGATACTTACTGGTACGTAATTAAGATGAGCAAGGATACAAAACCGCTGAAAGGATCCGTTACATTAAAAAGATAAGAAAATCACAGGGAAAGGTGCGATCCCCATCTCACATCTACATTGCAGGAACAACCAGGCTGCTGGTAACGGCAATTTTATGTCTACTGCTTGGTTTTCCCCGTATTGATGGCCAGGAATTACCGGCCTACCAGCTGTACCTTCACCAGCCCTCCCTGATCAATCCGGCCATTATAGGATCCACGGACTGCTCCCAAATTATGCTGATCGACCGGCATCAGTGGATCGGGGCCTTCAAGGGTGCTCCCAGAACACAGGTGCTGAGCGCCGAATCTTCCTTCTCCTCAAATACTTCCCGCTCCCACGGCCTGGGATTACAGGTTGTCAACGATGCCAACGGTGCATATAAACAGCTGGCAGGGAACCTCGGTTATGCCTTTCACATATCATTGAACCGGGAAGGTTCACTCAGGCTGGGTTTCGGGCTGATGGCCACGGTTTACCAGTCTACCTATGATGAAACGGATTTCAGCAGGATCAATGACCCGATTGTCCACCACGGCGTTGAAAAGGAGATAAGACCGGATGTTTCAAGCGGTGTGTACCTGTATGGTGACCGGTTTTTTTTGGGATTCTCGGGGATCCAGTTGCTGGCTTCCAATTCATACCTGAACCCTCACCGGGGCAGGCGGGGCTATTTTGCCTATGGCGGATATAACCAGCCTGTGTCCAGGCAGTTGATGGTTCAGCCGGGACTGACCATCAAATACCTCTCAGAACAGGTCCAGTCAGACCTCAATGCCAGGGTTATTTACCGGGAATCATACTGGGCTATGCTCTCGTACAGGCACATCTGGTATGACATACCCGGACAACCCAATTCCCTGTTGATATATGCAGGCCTGTTTTACAGGGGTTTCTCCTTTGCCTATGGATACGACCTGGGGTTGACCTCCATGCAAAAATATGGCTATGGGTCGCATGAATTCAAGGTTGGTTATCATTTCTGTCCCTTTAATAATCCATGCCCGGCGTACAGATAATCACCGACAACAAATTATATTCCCTTCATCCGCCTGTATGAGCCGTTCATCAGAAATAGCTTTTTTTTAATGTCCCGGGCGGAAAAACCCTGGAAATGCCGTTGCGCTTCCTTGAAAATTCTCCTTTTGAAAATTACCTGGTTCCGGGTATTATCCTGTTTGTCACAAACGGATTGTTCAGCCTTCTTTTTGCGGTTATGGCATTGCTCAAGTTCATGAATTATTCCTGGCTGGCGATATTCCAGGGGTTCATACTGGTGGGTTGGCTGATCATTCAGATCATTATGATCAGGGAATTCTATGCCCCCCTGCATGTCCTTTATTTCAGTGTCGGCCTTCTGCTGATTACCACCGGATGGATACTTGCCCGGCAGGACCAGGCTATTTAACGTTCCCACTAAAAAATGAATATGCCCGGGATTCACCCAAAATAAAATGTGTTACCGCCCGGAGGAACCTTTTACCACCAGTTTTGTTTCGATTACATGTTTCAGGCTTGGATAATCGGATTTTGCCGTAAGCCTGTCAATTAACAGCTGCACGGCTTTTTTACCCATTTCATATCCGAATTGTTCAACAGAACTCAGTGTCGGATCGGTCAGGGCAGAGATCTGTCCGTTCGTGAATCCTACAATCGCGATCTCTCCTGGGACACTAAACCCGTGTTGTTTCACAATGCGAAGCGTAACAGCAGCCGTCAGGTCATTGACTGCAAAAAAAGCATCAGGTGGATCTGCAGTGGCCAGCAATTCAGGTACGGTCTTTTCTGCCTGCTCGGGGGTGTCACACTTTGTCATCAGTGAGGGTTCGGCAGGGATGCCATGTTGTTCCAATGCCCTTAGGTAACCTGCCTTTCTTTCGGCACCAATGAGAAGGTGTTCCTCTGAACCCAATAACGCAATACGCCTCCGGCCGGTGGTGATTAAATGATCCACCGCCATATAGGCCCCCACCTCATCATCCACAACTACCTGGTCGGTATCAATATCCTTTCTGACACGATCAAAGAAAACAATGGGAACACCAGCTTGCTGGATTCTCCTGAAATGATCCGAATCTTTGGTTTCCTTGGAAACCGATACCAGGATCCCGTCCACACGGCTAGATAGCAGCGTTTCAACATTCTTAACTTCCCGTTCATAGGTTTCATTCGACTCGCATACCATCACATGATAATCCGAGTTATAAGCGACATCCTCTATTCCATGGATGACTGTAGAAAAGAAATAATGTACAATATCCGGAACGATCACACCAATGATCTTGCTCTGTCTGCTTTTCAAACTTAGGGCAATTGGATCAGGAGTATAGTTCAGCTTCCTGGCCAGTTCCTGTACCGCTTCTTTTGTTTCCGGACTGATATCCGGATGGTCTTTCAAGGCCCTTGATACTGTGGAAGGCGATATGCCCAGCTCCCTGGCAATGTCCTTTATGGTAACCTGCCCTTTATGCATTTAATTCACTGATAGTTTGGGGGGTTAAATATAGTAAAAAAACAAAGACCGTATTCGTATTCGGTGTGCCTCTGCAGTCCATGAACACCCTTGAACCAATGACAGGGTTTCAAGGTTTTCTCTCGTGCGATGAAGTAAAATATTTTGGAAAACAATCTCAAAAAATGGTGCAAGGCTCATTTCAAACGTTTGCGGAAACGATTGCGCTATTTTATTGAAAATAAATAGGTTAGCACATATTTTTCACATATCTTTGACTCAAATTTCAAAGTATAAATGATTCATTAAATATGCTAACCTAAACAACATTTGTATGAAAAAAGAACCATTATTGAAACGACTGTCTTTGCTTGTTTTGCTGGCATTTTTCGGAATGTCTGCCTTCGGCCAGGCAATTACGGTTACTGGCACGGTAACCTCCTCAGATGACGGGTTACCCAT
>LJUP01000128.1 GCA_001303955.1 Bacteroides sp. SM23_62
CATTGTCCTGTTGCGGGATATTAACCGGGAAACCGATTCCATGCTCCTTAAAACAGAGTTTGTTCACAACGTTTCACACGAGTTGAAAACACCGTTAAGCCTGATACGTCTTTATGGGGAGACTTTACTGCGAAAAAATAACCTGTCTGAAGAAGACCGCAATGATGGATTACTGATCATCACCAAGGAGAGTGAACGCCTGTCCTATATGATCAATAACATCCTGGATTTCTCCAAAATCGAAATGGGCAGGAAGGAGTTCGACCTGAAACCTTGGAACCTGGCAGAAGTTGTCATGAATACCATGAACTCATACCGATACCATCTTGAAAAAAATGGTTTTCAAGTTAGCGCAGAAATCGACCAGAATATCCCCAAGGTAATGTTCGACAAAAATGCCGTGGAAGGAATCCTGATCAATCTGTTCAGCAATGTGATAAAATTCTCAAAGGATACGAAAGAGATGGTGTTGAAATTAACCAAAATACCTGAAAGGATAAGTTTAGAGGTGGCTGACAAAGGGATTGGCATACCGGCCGCTGAACTGCCAAATATTTTCAACCGGTTTTACCGGGTAAAAAGTACTGCTGACTTTGATGCCAGGGGCAGTGGATTGGGACTAACCCTTGTAAAACATATAATAGATGCCCATGGGTGGCAGGTGGAAGTGAAAAGTACACCCGGACAGGGCAGTATCTTTACCATATCTATTCCGCTTAATGTCAAGAAGGAGACGTCTACATGAAAGAAAAGATCCTGATTATTGAGGACGAGCTGGACCTGGTCAGAGGAATTAAAATGAATCTGGTTGATGAAGGTTATGAGGTGGATTATGCCCTTAATGGTAAGGTAGGACTGGAAAAAGCCCTGAAGGAAAAACCGGACCTGATCCTGCTTGACATTATGTTGCCCGGGATGGATGGATTGGAGATCTGCAAGGAGCTGCGCCGGAACAAAGTAGACATCCCAATTTTAATGCTTACTGCCAAAGGAGAAGAGATAGATAAAGTGATTGGCCTGGAGATTGGTGCCGATGATTACATTTCAAAACCATTTAGCATCCGGGAACTTCTGGCCAGGATCAAAGCACACCTTCGGAGAGAAAACCGGAGTGTTGAGACGGTGCCGGGAGTGTTTCAGCTGGGGTCCATGAAAATTGACTTCGATCATTACAAAGTCATCCGGAAGGATGTTGAGATCGACTTAACATCACTGGAGGTAGATGTCTTGCGCTATTTGATCGGTATGGATGGCAAAGTGGTATCCCGGGATGATCTATTGGATAAGATCTGGGGTTATGAAAAGTATCCAACCACCAGGACAATCGACAATCATATTCTGAAACTCAGGAAGAAAATCGAAATCGATCCGAACCATCCCCGGCATATCCTTACAGTGTACGGAGGCGGATATCGTTTCGTGTATTAGTCAGTTTAAATGACAATCTTTTACTTTTCGTTGACAATGGCTACATATAGTTCACCTAGGTTTGTACAGTAGAATTGTTAAACAAATTCAGGAACCGTCATGAAAGCAAAATTTTATTTACTGCTGACTCTTCTCCTGGCAACAATCAATACTTCATTAGCCTTCCAGGAAGAACAGGACCATAAAATACTTTTTGAGAAGGCTAAATATAGTATGCAAACCAAAGCCGATCTAAAGGAAGCCATCACCTTGTTTGATTCGCTTATCCGGACTTACCCGGAAGAAAGAGAATATGCGGCGAATGCACAATTTCATATCGGATTGTGTTATGAAAAGTTGGGCAAACAGGAAGCCCAGAAAGCACAGAATGCGTATAAGGAGGTTATCCAGCACTATGAGGATCAAAAAGAATTAGTTGCAATAGCCCGGGAACGGCTCTCCCGGTTAGTCCTCATGGCAGAGAAAATGGCGGATATGCCACTGACTCCAAAATTCACTAAGATCAAAATCCCATCAGAACTTTCCCAGAATGCAGCAACCTCTCCAGATGGTCAACAATTATTACTGGTTTATGACGAAAAGCTATGGACTATGCCATTATCGGGAAATCTGGGATCTGATATACCAGGCATTCCGATACAACTTAATACGGATGGTATTAAAGTTACATGGGCTGGACTTTCCTGGTCAGGTGATGGTAAAACAATCGCATTCAATGAGATAATAGATATTTCATCACAAGATATACCTGAAAAGAAAAAGAAGAATCAAATTATCTACATCATTTCTGCAGAAGGTGGAAAGCCGGAAAGAATAGTTGAGAATTATTGTGGTCCTCGTGCTGTAAGCTTTAGAATGAGTTTATCACCAGATGGAAAGACGCTGGCTTATTCATCAGTAAATGATAGCGCCATGAATATATTTTCTGTTCCTGTAGAAGGCGGTATGCCAAGGAAGCTGGTTGAATCTCCGGCTCGGGAACCAGTATTTTCTCCAGACGGAAAAATGATTGCCTATGTGGAAGACAAAGCTTTAGGTAGAAGGGGCGGTGGTTTATGGACTGTACCGGTATCAGGTGGGACTCCAACTTTAATTGCCGAAGCCGGAAATGCATCCAGTCCGGTCTGGTCGCCTGATGCAAGTAAAATTGCTTTTATTGATTCATATAGCAAAACCAAAATTAATATTATTCCGGTTAACAAGGAGGGGAAACCGGCAGGAAAAAAGACCGTGATCGATGCACCTGAAGGAACTGATGCGATTCAACTTCTGACAGGTTGGGATAGAAACAATAAAATTGGCATAATTATTTACCGGGTAAATTATGCATTATATACTTTCCCGGCGGAAGGAGGGCAGGCAGCAATGGTATATCGTGGCGATGCATCACAACCTCGATGGACTCCTGACGGGAAGCATATATTGTTTAGAAAAGCTGCCGGTCAGAAGGCAGAGGGTTGGCCCAATGATAAATTAACCGTTATACCCGCAGATGGAGGTAAGGAGAGAAATATTCTAACGGGACATCAAGATAAAATTGGTTTTATGCCTTTTGGAATGGGTAACAGATTATCTCCAAACGGAGAGGAGATTGTTATTTCTGCAATAAAAACGGATGACGACAGTGTTTATATAAATCATTATCCAACCACTCAAATCTGGACCAGTTCCATCAATGATGGTAAACTTACCAAAATTACAGATCCGCCTGTACCTTACTCTGATGATTGTCCCTGCTGGTCACCCGATGGCAGATCAATCGCATTTGTACGCTCCAAAATAAAGGAGGATCGAGGGGATCTTTATGGAGAAATGGGCATCTATATCGTTAAATCATCCGGAGGTACACCAGAACTTCTGACATTTGAACCTGAAAAATTCATCTATTCCATTAACTGGTCTCCTGATGGGAAATGGATTGCTTATTTCAGAGGAGACAAACATTCTTCAGATGAAAGTAGTACATTAAATATAATCAATGTTGATAATGGTATATCAAGAGTAGTCGGTAAGGTTACGGATTTTACTGTTCATAAAGAATTGGCCTGGTCTCCAGACAGCAAGCAGATCGCTTTTAATGACGGGGAGGGCAAAGTAATCAAAGTAATGTCACTGTCTGATGGAAGTATTGAAGACATTGAAACCGGACTTGTGAATGTTGAAATATTTCACCTCGACTGGTCACCTGATGGTAAACGGTTTGTTTTTACAGGTTACCAGGGTGGGGTTCCTGAATATTGGGTCCTGGAGGATTTCCTGCCGCTTGAAAAGCTTGCACCAAAACCAGAAACAGAGGTTGCCAAAGAACCCGAAGGAATTGCTATTAAACAGCTATGGACCGGGATGGAGGCAGATAATTGCGGTAGTATTTCATCGGATGGAAAGTATCTCTCCTTCGTGGATTGGGAGACCGGTGACCTGGCAATACGGGATTTAAACAAAGGAACATCGCGCAGATTGACAAAAGAAGCCACCTATGAGAATCCACAACAATTTGCATATTCCTCAGTAATTTCACCCGATGGAAAACAACTAGCTTACGCATGGTTTAATACCCATAATTTCGAATTAAGACTCCTTGATATAAATAATCCTGTTCCCCGGATTCTTTATGGGAATGAAAATGAATCAGTGTTTCCTGAATTTTGGCTTCCAGACAATCAAAAACTCATCGCTAAACAACGTTACAATGACGATAGCCAGTGCCAAATTTTATGTATTGATATTCCAACAGGATCTAACCAATTATTAAAAACACTTGATTCTGATGCACATATTCATTTGGGTCCTGCACCGGACAACAATTATATCTTATACGACTATCTCACTGATGTCAAGAACGAAGATTACAATATTAACCTGTTAAGCCTGGACGGGACTTATGAAACATGTCTGACAGAACATCCTGCAAACGACCGGCTGGCAGGTTGGGTTCCGGGCACTGACAAAGTTATTTTTACCAGCAATCGTTCGGGTTCATGGGATCTTTGGTCTGTGCAAATTGAAGATGGAAAAGTATACGGTCTGCCCAAAAGAGTATTACCTGAGATCGGGCAAATTTCTCCCATGGGCATTACACAGGAGGGTTCCTTTTACTACAGCATTTTTTCCAGAATGTTTACTGGAATGATTATACCATTTGATTTGGAAAAGGGTAATCCCGGACTTGAGAAATCCATTCAATCCTTACCAGGATCGGTTAGCTATGTTGAATGGTCACCAGATGGTGAATCTTTAGCCTATGTGAAAGAACATAAGAGGCTGGAGGACTATTTTAAACAACTTCATATTTTGGATGTAAGCACAGGAGAAGAGCGCAGCTTTTGTGAAAATTTAAGCATACAGAATTTTATACGTTGGTCTCCTGATGGCGGTACAATCCTTACTTGTGGAAGGGATAAGAATAAAAGAGGAGAAGAAGATTATAATGGAGGTATGTATGCTATTGATACGAAAACAGGAAAATTAAACGAAATATTCCCCTTGCTTGAGATAAAAGACGAAGAAAATCCAATGTATCGTGCCACTGCTGAATGGTCTCCTGTCGGTAATAGTATTTATTATCTGCATAAGGATCAAATAATTAAGCGGAATTTAAACACAGGTGAAGAAAAAATAATTTACAAAGGACATCATCTGAAAAGAATACTCAGATTATCTCCTGCATCCAATACGCTACTTTTTGCTTATGTTAATCCTGAAAACAGTAAAATTCATTTTTGTTTAATTCCTGCAGAAGGCGGTAATGCTAAAGAAATATGTACTTCTCAAGAAACCACCAGAATCAGAACTGCTGTATGGTCTCCAGATGGAAATCATATTTTCTTTACCGAAACCCCGACACTTAAATATTCCAGATTATGGCGTGTATCAGCTGATGGTGGAACACCACAAAATATTTGTCAATTACCACATTTGGACGCTGATTTAAGTATTCATCCATCCGGACAAAAGGTAGCTCTTTCTTACTATGAACAGATTACTGAAATCCGGGTAATGGAAAACCTGGCAAGGGAGCTTGAAAAAGTCTATAATACATCCAAATAAAGGAGAATATTCTAATTTTCCAAAAGATGAAGGCTTGTATACACAATGTTAGAGGGCGTAAAGAGCAACTTTCTTAGTCTACTAATGTTTCCCGAATTATTCTTTTGGTGTTATCTATCTCGCTGGGTGTCAGTTTTCCTAATATCTTAACAATCCTCTGTTTATCAATTGTTCTCAATTGGTCAATTACAATCCATCCAGTCTCTTTTTTATGCTTAACCTTTACTCGCGTAGGATAGGGTCTTGATTTTGTAGTCATGGGTGCTATCATAACGGTCCTCATGTATTTATTCATCTCATCTGGGGAAATGATGACACACGGTCTAGTTTTCTTTATTTCACTGCCAATCGTAGGATCTAAATTGACAAGGATGATTTGATACTGAGCTAGTTCCATTCTTCGTCAATATCTTCTTCAAAGACATCTGGGATAAAAAGGATATCCTCTTCATTATCATTCATCTCCTTGAATGCATCTTCCCAGCCTTCTCGAGGTTTTGACACTGGTTTGAGTATGATTCTTCCTCGTTCAAGAATTAATTCAACTTTATCCTTGATATCATATCTGTCAAGAATCGATTTTTTCAACCGAATCCCTTTCGAATTGCCTATTTTAATAATTGATATTTCCATGATTTAAAATACAATGTAATTACAAAGTTATTACATCTCTTTTGATATTGCAAATTTTATGCCCTCTAACAGGATATAGGTTACACTAATTGTCAAATTAATAACATTTTACTTTCTTTTACACACCGTTAAGAATAATTCACATTTCAAGCTGTACCTTTCAGATGGAACATTTTTTCCACCAAAATAATGGAGGGTATTATGGTCCGCAGAAGATCACTATTATTTATCCTGTTCATCAGCCTGCTTTCGGGTGGTTATAGGTCAGGTGCACAGACAGCCGAGGGACTTTTTACAGAAGCTATACAGCTCGAAGAAGTAAAGAGTGACTCGGAAAAGGCAATCCTCCACACAATATTAACATTACTCAATAATTCCTTGACATATCTGCAGGTTTGGTTTTGTAGCTTTGAGCATGAATAGTACATAAACCGATCCTTAAACTATACTCAAATGGGACGAATTGGTTTAATATTGATACTTTTGATCAGCCTATTATTGGGTGGTTTTCGGTCAAATGCCCAGACAGCTGAAGAACTCTTCCAAAAAGCCATTCAACTTGAAGAGGCAAAGGGTGAACTGAAAAAGGCGATAGAGATCTATCAAATTATCGTAAATAAATTTCGGGATAACAGGTCGATTGCGGCAAGGTCTCAACTGCATATTGGAATATGCTATGAAAAACTTGGTAAACAGGCAGCAATAAAAGCCTACAAGAAAGTTATCCGGGAATTTGCAGACCAGGAAGAAGTGATAACGCAAGCCCGTATTCGATTATCCGGAATTATGGTCAATCGAATCAAAAAGAAAATATTTACGCTGCCGAAATTGGTGTGGAAACCGGCAAGATATTGAATTATCCGAGTGTAGATATATTTCCTACATACTTATCACGTAGCCCAGGAAATTTGTTATTATGGAGGATGATAAACCGGCAAAGCCAGTCTGCAACTGAAAATATATAAGGTAAATTGATGAAATCCAGGGCAATATGTCGTATATTTAATTAAATATTTACGATACAATTTAACGATGAAGGTTTCTTATGTGGTACAAGAAATCATCAATTCTTTCAATCGCTTTTATTCTCCAGTTTGTGTTCGCGGGATTAAGTTTTACTCAAAATACTACTAATGTTACTCAGGCCGGTATCATTTACAGAAACCCACGGGTGTACAATGTTGATTTTTCCTTTGAGTTGTTTCCCGATCCTGCAAAGATTGACAGGAACAAAGATCTCAAATTATGGGTGCCTGTTCCCCGTGAATGGGATTCACAGAAGGCAGTGAAGATAATTTCTGTTCAGCCACCACCCCATGCTGAATATGAAGATCCTGAGCATGGAAATCGTATGTTGTTCTGGGACTTTGGCAAAGAGACAGAGAAGCCTTCCTACAGGGTGGACATTAAATTCCGCCTGGAAAGTTTTGAGATCCATGCGGAGGTTGATCCTGAAAATATAGAGCCTTACGATAAGACTAGTAATGAGTATGCTCTTTACACGCGAAGCACCCATACTGTCAGCATTACTCCGAAGATTAGAGAAATGGCCCAGGAAGCGGTTGGAGATGAAAAGAACCCATACCGTCAAGCGGAAGAGCTCTTCAAGTTCGTTAGAAAGAAGATACGCTACAAGTTGCATCGCTTGGAGCGAGGAGTAGGCACTGAAGTTCTCCTGACTTTTCCTTCCCTGGACGAGAAGACAGGGGAAGAGTATTATGAGGGAGCTTGTGGCCAATACAGTGCTTTCTTTATCGCATTGTGTCGTGCGGTTGGGATCCCGGCAAGGGCTGTCGTAGGATTTGTTGGGTGGAATCCAGGGATAAAAGAAGAGGACTTGGAACTCTTTCTGCCTATCGAACTGAACCTGTCACCAGAGAAACTGGCCGGGACCCAACATTATTTAGCAATAAGCCCTCACAATTGGGCCGAGTTCTATCTGGCGGGCTATGGTTGGATTCCTGTAGAAGTTACGGGGGGTAGCTTCGGTCATTGGAGTAGGAGACTCATTATGAGCAAAGGATTCGACGTTCAAATAGGTCCACATAGTCCAGGCAAGGAAAGCGAGGGATATGGTTTCCAGTGGGTTCTTCTCCACAATGGTACAACAGACCAACTGCAATCAGGAGTCTGGAACATCGCCAAGATCCGCAAAGCAAAGTTTAACTTTCTCCACCATTCAGACCCCTTCCCAGCGGACGGACTCGCCGGCTATACTGGAGAGCTTTTCCCAAAAGAGGATATAGAAAAAAATCTTAGACATTGGCGTCAAGGAGTTTTAAGTTGGCCTTCCCGTTTCGAACGGAGTTCAATTCCAGACAGTTTGGATTTGGAACAATTCTATAATGATTATCCACGTGCCAAGGGTGCTATGGAAGCTTTCGTCTGCTATATGCTGCATAGACAATTAGGTGATGAGAAGTTTTTTAAGCTTGTTGATACTTATATGGATCTACGACAGAAATCCAATAAAGCAGTATCAACAACTCGTTTCCAAGAATTTGCTGAGGATGTTTATGGAGAACCATTGGACTGGTTTTTTAAACAATGGGTATATAATACGGAACCACCACGACTTAAATTAGAAAAGGTCACCGCTAAAAAAGACAATGAATGCTGGCAGGTTCATGGGCGTCTTCTACAAACAGGTGAGATAACTTTTCGTCTGCCTGTTGAACTCGCTATCGATACGAAAAATGGCAGAGAAATAAAGAAGCTTTATCTTGACAGCACGGCTGTAGATTTTGATCTAAACACGCAATCTGAACCGCAAAGACTTATAGTTGATCCTGATTATGAAATTCTAAAGATTCAAAGAATGCCTCCACGCCTTGTGTGGTTTTGGGATGTTTATCCAAAGTATATCTTAATTTTCGGGACTTTAACTGAGGCTGAGTCGAACAAAACTGCTGCTGAGCGCTTCAATGAAGAATATCTTGGATTAAACAACGAGATAATCAAGGCAGATACTGATGTGAGTCAGAACGACCTGATAAGTAAATGCGTTTTTCTCTTTGGCCGACCCGAGACCAATATGATAAGTCAACAGTTTAAAAACTTATTCCCTATAAAGATCGATGAGGACAAATTCACCTGGCAAGGAATAACTTATGATCAGCCAGTCCAGGGAGTTGCCCAAATTATCGAAAATCCCCTTGATCCCGAAAGTGATATTGTACTATATACCGGCCTCAGCGGCGATGCAACACAGAAGTTCTGCGATTTATATTTGTATGATGCAGATGCTTCTTATGTCATTTTTGACAGTGATAAGCAATTAGTTACAGGCGATTGGGAAGATACTGATGTTGACCTCGTATGGAAATTAGAAAAATAAGTAAATAAATAATCATAAAAACAAGAACTCAACATTTTAAAAGAAAAAGAATTTTATTAAAATATGTAGTTCCACTGGGTATTTTAATAACATTCTTTACTTTTCATCCTATAAATTCCTTTTCACAGGAAGGCAATCTTAGTGTTGACTCCAGTCCTGACAAATTAATATCATCCGGAATAATTTACGAAAATCCCCGGGTGTATAATGTTGAAATATCTTTTGAAATAAATCCGGATCCATCAACAATAGACAGAGAGAAGGACCTGAAGGTCTGGATCCCCATCCCACGTGAATGGGAATCACAAAAGAATGTTCAGATTATATCCATCCAGCCGGAACCTCATTCACAATTCACTGATCCTGAATACGGGAACAAAATCTTTTTCTGGGATTTTGGAAAATATCCTGAAAAGCCATCCTACCGTGTTGACATTAAAGCCCGTCTGATATCTTATTGGGTTCGTACGGCAATAGATCCATCAAGCATAAAGCCATATGACAAAACTAGTATGGAATATCAATTATATACAAAGTCAGGTTTTACAATAAATATTACTCCAAAAGTGAAGGAGCTGGCCAGAGAAGCAATTGGGAATGAGACTAATCCATACAGCAAGGCTCAAAAAATATTAACATTTGTACATAGAAAGATACGGTATTATCAGGGTATGAACAGAGATCTTGATTATATGTTTTCCAATTCCAAAATTGATGAAAGGAGCGGAGAAGAATATTTTACAGGTGATTGTACCCATTACAGCGCCCTGTTTACAGCTATGTGCCGATCGGAAGGGATTCCGGCAAGATGCGTTTACGGGAGAATAGGATGGTCTCCTTTTTTAAATGAAGAAAACTCAAAAATGTATTCAAACCTGGATACCGTATCAACTGATGAGGGATTTGCAGGTGCACAAACCCATGGACTGGGTCCTCATATGTGGGCTGAATTTTATCTTCAGGATATTGGCTGGATCCCTGCCGATCCCAATTCAGGGCTGTTTGGACGACTGCATCACTATAGGGTGATTATGAGCAAAGGACGTGATATCTTTTTAGGTTCGAATGTTCCGCAAGAACATCATAACGGCTATGGTTATCAGTGGGTGCCAATCAACAACGGAAGGGCTGAAGGATTGCTCACTGCTGTTTATAATATAGGAAAAATCACAAAAGCAAGAAGCAATGTTTATCACTCCCTTGATCCATTTCCTGCCGATGCTTTACAGGATTATAAAAACTACTATTTTCCGGTCGATTCAAATGAGACCTTAGCAAAAAAGCGAGGAGGATTACTGAGCCAGTTCGATTATTGCACCAGGAATATCCCAGACAGGGATGCAGAGTTTTCGAAGATCTTTGATGATCCCTTCTGGATACGTTCCCTTCAATACGACTACGATGCCTTCGTCTGTCATATGCTTAGTAAAATAATGGGAGTTGAGAAGTTTAACCGGCTCTTAAATGAGTATGAAAAGTTAATAGCGAATTCAACCATACCTATCCAAACCAACCGCTTTGTCCAAATGTCCGAAAATATTTATGGTGAATCTCTTGATTGGTTTTTTAACCAGTGGAAAAAATCAAAAGGATTGCCTTGTTTAAAGGTTGATGATCTTACGCTTGAGAAAGACAATAATGACTGGAAAATAAAGGGTCAACTGGTTCAGTCAGGCAGGTCCTTTTTTGTGTTACCGGTTGAATTTTCACTTGAGACTGAAAAGGATCAGGAGCTGTTTACGATATGGCAGAGAGAAAGGATAACGGATTTTGAATATAAAACGATGAACAAGCCTTTAGTATTAAAGGCAGATCCGGATCATGATATTTTAAAACTTCAAAGGATGCCATTACAACTCTCACGCATCTGGGACAGCTATCCTGATATAATCCTCATCTATGGAACAATTTCAGAATCAGATGCTAACAAAACAGCAGCTGAACGATTCAATGATGACTATCTTGGTTTGAGTCCTGAAATAATTAAGCCGGACACTTCAGTAACCGAAAATGATCTGAATACGGAGTGTGTTATACTTTTTGGCCGGCCGGAAACCAATAAAATCAGTAAACGATTTGAGAATATATTTCCCCTAAGGTTTAATAAGGATAATTTTACCTGCAATGGGATAACTTATTCCGATACTTCTCAGGGTCTGGCACAGATTACTGAACATCCCCTGAAGCCTAAAGGACAATTCATTCAATACGCCGGTCTGAGTGCAACGGCAATGCTTCAATTTGGAGATCTTTACCTGTATGACGCTCCAAGCTCTTTCGTAATCTACGATGCCGATAAACAAATAAGCTCCGGCGACTGGGAAGATACTGATCCTGATCTGGTATGGGAATTTTAAATCAAAAAACATAACCATGAAAGCAATTATTAACAATATGATGACCAGGGATTGTTATTCCAGGTTTGCTGTCGGACTGGTTATTTGTGTTACGGTTTTAACTCTCCACCATGAAAACTCCTTTTCACAGGGAACCAATATTTCTGCGGATACCGGATTATACAGGCACACTGAAATTGCATTTACTGCGGAGCGAAATGGGAACTTTGACATCTATGTGATGAATATTGATGGCAGTGACCTTAAAAGACTGACCTGCAATAAAGACTGGGATGAAAAGCCTCGCTGGTCGCCTGACGGCAGGAAAATAGCCTTTATGTCAGTGGTAAGTGATACAATTGCTGATCGGCACTGGGAGGTCTATGTTATGAACAGCGATGGCAGTGACCAGAGAAGGCTGACGTTCGATCGTCGTGTCAATGCAAATCCGTGGTGGTCACCTGATGGAGAAAAGATAGTGTTCAACTCAGAAGGAGACGACGGGATATCTGCAATTTATATAATGAGTGCTGATGGGTCTCAGCAAAAAAGATTGACTGGTCCTGGCGGGAGACCTTCCTGGTCGGGGAATGGGAAACAGATAGCTTTTATCTCTTTTACGGATGAAACATCCGACATTTCAGTCATTAACACAGATGGAACAGGTGAAAAAAATCTGACAAATAGTGCTGCTCCCGATGGTACCCCGTCATTTTCTCCTGATGGCAGTAAGATAGCTTTTCTTTCAGTAGTTGATGACCATTATGAAATCTTTGTAATGAACTCTGACGGACGTGAATTAAAGAGGCTGACTTACGATTCTGTTGCAAGTTCATCTCCATCCTGGTCACCTGATGGAGAAAAAATAATCTTTCAAAGAGGAATGGAAGATGATACTGAGATTTATATTATGAATGCGGATGGGGGTGAACAAAAAAGACTGACGAATAATAATAGCTATGATGGACTTCCTGCCTGGTCACCATTCCTGAATTCTGGAAGCAAGAATCTTTCGACATCAAAAATCATCTACCGCAACCCCCGTGTTTACAATGTTGATTATAAATTCGAACTGTGCCCGGATAAGGATTGTATCGACCCATCCAAAGATCTTAAATTGTGGATCCCGATTCCGCGGGAATGGGATTCCCAGAAGGCAGTGAAAATTGTTTCCGTTCAGCCGCCAGCCCATGCTGAATACGAAGATCCTGAGCATGGAAATCGTATGTTGTTCTGGGATTTTGGCAATGAATCTGAAAAGCCTTCCTACAGGGTGGATATCAAATTCCGCCTGGAAAGTTTTGAGATCCATGCGGAGGTTGATCCTGAAAATATAGAACCTTACGACAAGACAAGTAATGAGTATGCTCTTTACACGCGAAGCACCCATACCGTCAGCATTACTCCGAAGATAAGAGAAATGGCCCAGGAAGCAATTGCAGATGAAAAAAATCCATACCGTCAAGCAGAGCGGATAGGTGAGTTCGTGAATGAGAAAGTACACTATAAGATTCTCGATTTCGAGAGAGGTAGAGGAATTAAGTGCTTGTTGGATTTTCCCGTCGTAGATGAAGAGACAGGGGAAGAGTATTACGAGGGTTGCTGTTCTCAATATAGTGTGCTATTCATCGCCATGTGTCGCGCAGTGGGAATACCAGCAAGGTCGGTCTTTGGATTCATCGGCTGGCGACCGTGGATCAAGGAAGAAAATTTGAAACCTATCTATGGATTCGAGACAAAATTATCACCAGATGGATCAGCTGGTGCCCAACACTATGGAGCACAAATCCCTCATATGTGGGCCGAATTCTATGTTCCGAACTACGGCTGGATTCCAGTAGATGCAACATTTGGGATTTTCGGTAATTTAGAGAATACAAGAGTGATTTTGAGCAAAGGTCGTGATGTGAAAATAGGCCCATCTGCTCCACAAAAACAGAGCGAAGGTTATGGTTCTCAATGGGTGGCGCTTCATAATGGTAGAGCGGATTACCATTTTTCGGGAGTATGGAATATCAACAAAATTAGCACGGCGAAGGTTACAATTCTAAACCATTCAGACCCATTTCCTGCTGAAGGATTTACCAGCTATGGTGAAAATACTTTCCCGGAAGAGAATGTAGAAAAAAATCTCAGACATTGGCGTAGAAGAGTTTTAAGTTGGCATTCAATTCCAAGTGGTTCAAATCCA
>LJUP01000129.1 GCA_001303955.1 Bacteroides sp. SM23_62
AAGGTTCATCATCCGATCGTCCGGTCCCTTTACGGTGAAATCCGCAAATAGCAGGAACAGTACAACCGCGAATGGGATCACCAGCATGGCCTCCAGCCTGGCCGGTCTCCCTGATCTTATTTTTGTCATCATGGCAATTCTTTTTTTGATAGGTTTCAAATTAAAATTGTTTACAAGTTCCACCGAATGATAGCCGATGACCTGTTTCAACAGGAGGGTCTGGTAATCTACCAGGGCAAAACCCCTGTTGAGGACCTGCCGGTCGGCAATGTATTCATGCGTGGTTTTCAGGGCATTACGGATTTGCCACGCAACCGGATTAAACCATTGAAATACCGCCAGGGCATGGGCAAACAGGTGATCAAGCGAATGCCGCTGGCTTATATGTGCCTTTTCATGGGCAATAATATTCTGAAGATCTCCTTCCGATATGGCGTCCTTATTGATATATAGATACCGGAAGAATGAAAAGGGGGAAATATCCTCATCCATGTTGACCAGCCGGAATCCCGAAAGATTGGTATGGCCATACCTTCTGGCCAGCATGAAAAGGCGGGTGACCAGGTAGATGAACCGTACCAGGAACCAGGCAACCCCTGCCAGGTAAAAAAGCAACAGTACCACTGAGGGGAAACGCACGCCAGGTTCATCCTCACCAGCAAACCTGAGTACAGACCCGTCCTCAAAATCCTCCATTTCCCCATCTGTTCGGTTTGACCCTCCCGGCATTCCCGAACTGTGCCGGATGCCCGGCTCAGATCCGTAGTCAGCATCGATCATCCCGATCAGCTCCTGGTAATAATCCCTGAATTTCAGGATGCCAGCGGCAGATTCCTCCAGGGAACTCTCCTGCCGGATCATGAAATTCAAATGCACCAGGGGCAGCGTAAGGGCCAGGATGATGCTGCCCACTAGGAACAGCCTGTTGAAATTAAAATAGGTCTCTTTCCGCAGGAACAGCCAGTATGCCAGGTATAAAAGGCTCAGGCAAATCCCTGTCTCAAACAGGTAGATCACAAAACGAGCCATATGCACAGGTTTACATTTTCTGTATCAGGACTTCTTCTTCCTTAATTCCTCCAGCATCCTGAGGGTTTCGTCCAGCTCCTCGAGGTCAATGTCCTTTTTCTCTGAGAAAAAATGAACCACCTCTTTCAGGGAATTACCGAAATAATTTTTCATCAGTTTGCCCATCTGATCAGTCCGGTATTGTTCCCTGCTTATCAGCGGATAGTACTGGTATGACCCGCCATAGGTTTTATAGGAGATGATTTCCTTTCTCACCAGCACCCTGACAATGGTGGAAATGGTATTGTAGGGTGGTTTCGGATCCGGGAAATGCTCCTGGATATCCTTGATAAAACCTTTGCCGAGGTCCCAGAGGATCTGCATGATCCTTTCTTCTGCTTTGGTCAGTGTCACGACCTGGTCACCTTTTTTCATTTGATCACCTTTTTATTATAACGATGTAAAGATATTATTTATTTTTTAGTTCTATAAACTTATTTATAAATAATTTAACTTAAAAATAAATAATCATGGTAAAAGCCTTTTTTATTAACTTATGCAAGTCTTAGTGCTTTTACGATGCGACCGGTCAAAAATGAATCAATGGTAATCATTTACACCTTTTCCCTTGCGGTGGTTCTGCTGTTTTCATGTGAACGGGATGATGATATCAAAATTCCTTTTGGCTACGATCCTGAATTCAATTATCTGACAGTTTTGAAATCCAGTCCGGGTTACGCTTATGAACAATCTGATGGGTATCCTGAGCTAACCTACCAGGATCCGGCTGATGAGCATCTGGTTGAGATCAAAACCATCTATAAGCTTGATAGTGTCGCAGGTAAGGGTGATGAGATAGACAATATACTGAATCTTTTTAACTGGGTCCACAATGGAATCAGGCATGATGGAGGTAATTCAAGTCCGGATCCCGAGAACTCATTCAACATTCTTAACTATTGCAGTGAAACCGGTGAAGGTGTAAACTGCGTGTACATGTCTATTGTCCTGAACGAGGTTTATCTTTCCATGGGAATAAAATCCAGGGTCATTCATGGTAACTGTAAAAAATTCATTTTCAACGGTGACTGGCATGCCTTTAATATTGTCTATTCAAATCTGCTGGGGAAATGGATCTTTCTGGATGCAATGAAGCGGGCTTATTTTACGGATGAAAACGGCAATATGCTCAGTGTGGCCGAAATAAGGGAACAGCTGATCCGGGGACAAACGCTTGAACTGAATAAAGATGCGGATTATAACGGGAACCCGTTTGACAAGGATGAATATCTGAATTACCTGGCAAAGAACCTGTATCGCTTTTCCTGTTCCCTTGATTCAAAATTTGGCAATTACGGTATATTCCATCTGACGGATGTGAACAGGGTCTACGTCCACCTGGATCCGGCCGGGGAAAAACAGGAAGGTCTGGGAGTGGCCATAAATTACTTTACCAGCAATCCGGATTATTTTTGGTCGGTTCCAGAATAAGAATATTCCCTACTTGCCATACTACTATGCGGTCTCATTCCGGCCTATAATTTCCTGTAATTGACATTCAGGAAATCAAGTCGTTTCAGATGCTGGAGCAGTGCTGCAGTAAATGTTTCGTAATCCTTTTGATCTGCAGGTGTCCAGGCTGTCTCGGCCAGTGCACAGGCCCTCGGGAAAGCCATATATTCCACTTTCTCGGGTGTGGGGATATATTCCGTCCAGACCTGTCCCTGCACCCCCAGGATATGTTGCTGCTGCTGTTCGTCCAGTTCGGCGGGGACAGGATCATAGGCATAAACCGTATCGATCGGTAACAGTCCACCGATCGCCAACGGTTCTTTCTGCGGATCTGCCTGGTAATAATCAAAATAGGTGTGGCTGTAGGGTGCCATGACCACATCATGCCCCAGCCTGGCAGCGGCGATGCCGCCTGCTTCTCCCCGCCAGGACATCACAGCGGCATTGGGTGCCAGCCCGCCTTCCAGTATTTCATCCCAGCCTATGAGCCGCCGGTTATTATCATGCAGGAATTTTTCCATGCGCTTGATGAAATAGCTCTGCAGTTCATGTTCATCCTGGAGACCTTCCTGGCGGATACGATCCTGGCATTTCTGACATTCTTCCCAGCGGTCTTTCGGACATTCATCTCCGCCGACATGGATATATTCTCCGGGGAACAGCTCCAGCACTTCCCGGAGCACATTTTCAAGGAATTCAAATGTTTTTTCATTCCCGGCACAATACACCTCCTTGCGGATACCCCATATGGTACTCACCTTGAATGGTCCGCCGGTACATGATATTTCAGGGTATGCAGCAAGGGCAGCCTGGCTGTGTCCGGGCATCTCAATTTCGGGAACGATGGTTACATATCTCCCGTTTGCGTAGGCAACAACCTCGCGTATCTCCTCATGGGTGTAAAATCCGCCGTGAGGCTGGCCATCAAATTTCCTGGGTTCGTCGTTATAATGTCCGACAAGCGTTTCATCCCGCCAGGCTGATATTTCAGCCAATTTGGGATACCTCCGGATATCAATCCGCCAGCCCTGGTCTTCCGTCAGGTGCCAGTGGAACCTGTTCATCTTCTGGATGGCTATCAGATCGATGTATTTTTTGACAAATTCCACAGGCATGAAGTGCCGGCACACATCGAGATGCATGCCTCGCCATTTGAAACGGGGATAATCTTTGATTTCCACACAGGGAATTGTCCAGCGGACATCCTCGCTTGCAGCATCACCAAATACTTCTGCCGGCAAAAGCTGCCGCAGTGTTTGCATGCCATAGAAAACCCCGGCCCCTGCAGGGGCTTCAATCAATACCCGATTTTTATCTGCCGTCAGACGGTACCCTTCTTCTCCCAGATCCTCCAGGGAAGGATTCACCGACAACCGGATACTGTTCCGGACAGGATTCCCATCCGAGACATCCAGTGCAAATCCCATGGAAGGTGAAAGCATTGTGCTCAACATTTCACCCAGGGATCCGATTTCCGGATCAACCAGGATTTTTGTGTCTTTCGTGATCTCGAAAAGGCCGCTGTTCACCTTTATATGAACAGGTTTTGGAAGGATGGATATATCCCCGGGGGATAAATCAGCCTGCTTTGGCTGGCAACCTGAGGCCAACATTGCCAGGATGAAAATCATGGACCAGTTTGCAGTTTTCATTGACAACATAATGATTATTTTAATGAAACATTTGATTTTTGTACAAATTCTTTTCATGCCAGATCCAGGGCAATCACTTCATGATCCATGATCTGCGGTACCACCAGATCAACATGATCATCGTCCAGGTTATAATCCGGGGATACGCCGGCTACCAGGAGTTGGACGTCGGCTAATTTTTTACCCGATGGTATCCGGATGCTTACCTTCTGGTCTGTCAGGGGGATCAGCTCCCTGAATGGCCCCTTCATCATCATTGGATTCGTCAGGTTCACCAGGTGGACGGTCATGGAATGTTTTTGCTGCCAGACAGTTACATCCAGTATCCCCTGTCCGGTAACCCTCACGGGCTGGTCCTTCTGGATGGCCCAATGCAAGGCATTTTTGATCAGCCGGCCATGATCCACATTCAATATTTCCCAGAAAGTCCTGTCAATATCCCATGGGAAATAAACCACCCGGCCTTGGCCAATTTCACGCAGGAATATCTCCCGGATATCGGTGCTTGGTTCCCTGGGATAGACGTGTTCCATCGGCAGGTCCGGATAAGACGGGATCAGGGTGAGCGGGGAAGGGAATTCCTCCACCGGCTGAATATCCAGCCGGTAAATGCCATTGATGATCCGTGAAGTGCCATGCAATCCATCCAGTACCAGGTGATAATGCCCGTTTTCTTTCTCACACCGCAGATACGAGTTCTTCATCGGACCTTCCACCTGATCATCATAGGATACACCGAAGATATCCCCCAGGCCGAAGTCGCTTCGTTTTTTTCCATGCTCATCATAGAGTGAGGTCTCAAAGGTCGCCAGCAGGCTCCCTCCCCTCTTTACATAATCCCGGATCTGCTGGCATTGCCTGTCAGACAGGGCTGCGATATTGGGAAGCACCAGTAATTTGAATGGATCAACATGCCCGGCATCCAGATACTGATCATGCACCATTTCAAAGGGGATCCGCGCCTCGATCAGGGCATGATACATTCCCAGGTCATGATGCCCGGGGTTTTCCTGGTGTTTTTCCCCGCCGTAGTAGCGTTGTGTCTGCTCGGAATAGACCACTGCGACATTGGCCAGGGGCTTCTCATTTCTTAAATAAACTTCGGCCTTATGGTGCCACTTATAAATATCCTCAACAAATGAGAGCCAGCGTTCATCATAGAGCGTTCCGGAAAATTTGGTGAACCATGGCCGCATTCCGTTGGCCGTTCCCTCTGCCACCCAGATGCGTACTTCTGCTTCACTCTGGACCGAATCCTTCCAGCGGTAGGGCTCTTCAAGTCCCATGCTGAAGATCCCGCCTATGGGCTTTTTGCCCATGACGGCCCGGAATTCCTTGGCCCTTTTGCCATTCGACCAGGGCGGGATCATGCCCCTCCGGGCCTGGTGATCGGTGAAAAGAATAGCTGATTGTTCCCCGGCAATTCTTTTATCCGGAAATCCGTTGGGAATGAACCGGGCATGTGGATTGATCTTCCGGATCTCTCCGTCCCATAACTGCCACAGGTCATACAGCCTTATTCTCCGCCATTCGCTCCAATGCTGGTATACAGGATCCAGGCGCCGGTCTGATTGCGGCAATTCCAATCCTGAAAAGTCATGAAACAGCCGCTTGCAGGAATTACAATAACAAATACCGTGACCCGCCCACCGGTTGGAAAATATCCCATCAATGGCATACAGGGACATGATCTCCCGGTGGACCTCTGTTATAAAATCAAAATTGTAGGGACCCAGTGCGCAGGTGACATATAGTTCCGGATTGGACCAGTGTCTCCTTTTATTGCCTTCACTGTCCACTGCTGCCCATTCGGGATGGGCATCGAAAGCATCCTGCCAGATGGCATGCGGATCGGTCCGGGCGATCACCACCATATCCCTTTCCCGGCATCCCCTGACCAGGTAACCAAAGGGATCGCTCTTTCCCATCCATTGACTGCGATGGTGAAATTCAATCTTCGTGGGATAATAGGCGACAATCCCGCCTGCACTCAAACAGGCGGCATCCGAATGGGTCCGGCTGAAATAATCCAGCCAGAAATCCGGATCATACTGTCCGGGATCATTTTCAACCAGGGTTAACTGGGCCCATCTCATGGGTTTATCAAACCACGTTTCTGTACTGCCAATATCGGGCTTTGCCGGAAATGCCATGGGGGGAAAAAAACCGGCAACGGATCCGTAAACCGCAGATGTTCTGACAAAATCCCGTCTTTTCATGGGCATGGGAGATCTGAAAATGTTATGTAAATATCCGGATTTTATGGATTTCCTCAGTAAATTTAAGAGAATTTAAAAACAAACAGTAAGTCCGGCTACAAGGAGAACTGAAGTTCACTCAGGTTCCGGTAGATACCGGTGGGCAATTTCAATAATTCCTCGTGCCTGCCTTTTTCCACCAGCCTGCCGTGGTCAAGCACAAGGATCTGGTCGGCTTTGCGAATGGTTGAAAGCCGGTGTGCGATCACTATGGAGGTCCGGCCGTGCATCAGTTTCTCGAGGGCATCCTGGACCAGACGCTCCGATTCCGAATCAAGGGAAGAGGTAGCCTCATCCAGTATCAGTATCCTGGGATCTTTCAATACCGCCCTTGCAATGGCCACCCGCTGTCTTTGTCCGCCGGACAGCTGTGTCCCCCTCTCTCCCACCAGGGTATCCAGTTTTTCGGGGAACCGGTCAATGAATTCCATGGCGTTGGCATTCCTTGCTGCCTCATAGATCTCCTTCTCACTGGCCCCGGGCTTGCCATAGCCAATGTTTTCCCGGATGGTGCCGCCGAACAGGAAAATATCCTGGGGTACCAGTGCGATCTGTTTTCTCAAAACCGAAAGGGGTATATCCTGGCTCCGTTTCCCATCGAACCAGATCTCACCAGCGGTCGGATCATGCAGGCGCATTAGCAGGGATGTGAGTGTAGATTTACCGGCACCACTCGGACCAACAAGGGCAATGAGCTGGTTTTCTGATATTTGTGCATTTATTTCGTGTAAAACTTCCTGCTCAGGCCTGGAAGGATAGGTAAAGGAAAGGTTTTTCAGGCTGATCTTTCCGCTTAATTCATCTTCTTTTCCCAATCCATCAATCTCTTCGATCTCTTCTTCACTGACTTCAAAGATCTCAAAAAGATCTTCTGTGGCACCTATGAACCGCTGAATCCGGGTGATCACACTTGCCAGTCCCCCAATATTACCCCCGATAAACCCTGAATACAGGACAAAGGAGAACAATTCCCCGGAATCGAGCCTGCCTTCCGCCAGTAATCCTGATCCTTTCCAGATAACGGCCACAAGTGCGCCAAACAGGCCCAGTATGACGAAAGAAAAAAATGCACCCCTGTACCGGCCACCCTTCATCCCCAGCCGGGCAATCTCAAGGGTTCTGTCACGGTACCTTGCCATCTCCAGGAATTCATTGGTAAATGTCTTGACACTCCGGATGCCCTGCAGGGTCTCCTCGACGACGGTATTTGATTCAGCCACCTCTTTCTGCATCTGTTTTGAATACCTGCGGATAAACCTTCCGAAGAAAAAAATCATCAGTACAATCGCCGGCAGGATGGCTAGCATGAAAAGGGTCAGTTCCAGTGAAGTATAGACCAGGAGGCTGATGCCCCCTGTGATGATGATCATCTGTTGAAGGAATTCAGCCAGGGTGGACGTCAGGGTATCCTGCAACAGCGCAATATCGGCGGAAATGCGGCTGTTCAATTCCCCCACCCTCCTTTGCTCAAAGAACCTTAAGGGCAGCCTGATCAGATGGTTGTAAGTATTCTGCCGCAGGTTGGCCAGGGATTTCTCCGTAACATTAACGAAAAGGACGGTGCGGAAATAGGAGAATACGGACTGTATCACCAGGATGACCACCAGCAGGAGGGCGATCCGGTTGATGGATTCAGCCAGGTTGCCCTGTGTCCCCGAATTCACCAGGTCTCCCAGCAGTTTTGGGAAGGCAAGGCTGGCCACACTGCCACCGAACAGAAACAGCAGACCGATCCCGAACTCCACCCTGAACGGCCGGATGTACCGGTACAGTTTGAATGCATTTCTCAGTCCGGTTAGGGTAATCTTCTTCTTAGGAACTTCGGTTTTCATACCAAGAGGCAATATTAGATAAAAATATCCAATTATACTTTACATGAATTACCCCTTAAAATTGTTGACTTTGTTTATCCCTTGATGTAACTTTATTAGTGAACCAAAACCAATCATTATCATGTCAAACAGCGTTTATAAAATCATCGAACTGGTAGGGACCAGCACAGAATCCTGGGAGAAGGCCGCAGCCAATGCAGTGACCAAGGCATCGGAGACGCTCAGGGACCTGCGCATTGCTGAAGTAGCAATGCTGGATATGCACATCAAGGACGGAAAGGTTGAATGTTACCGGGCAAAGGTTAAGGTCTCGTTCAAATTTGAAGGATAATCTTGATCAATGTGGCAGGATACGTAAAACTTCCACATCCCAGGACCAGCGGAGACCTATCACTTGAAGAGACCATATTGAACAGGCGTTCAAGGAGAAATTATCAGACATCCTCGCTTTCACCGTCAGAGGTCTCGCAGATATTATGGGCAGCCTATGGTTTGAAAGAACCGGAACGCGGCAGGCGCTATAGCGGCAAATCGAACAGGACCAGTCCCTCGGCAGGGGCAATATTCCCGCTGGAGATCTACCTCATGGCAGGTGATATCATAGATATACCGTCCGGTTTATATCACTACATTCCGGATGAACACGCCCTGAAGCTGATCCATGACAAAGACCTGAGGAAAGACCTTTACAGATTGGCATACCCGCGGGAAATGATCCGTGTTGCGCCGGCAAGCCTGATATATATTGCTATCGAGAGCAGGGTCCTGGAAAGGTACGGAGAACGTGGCAGACAAAGGTATATTCCGATGGATATCGGGCATTCTGCCCAGAATGTGTATCTGCAGGCCGAGGCATTGGGACTTGGAACATGTGCCGTTGGGGCCTTCGATGATGAGGGATTAATACAGGTGCTGGGACTGACAGCGGAGGAAATACCCATGTATATAATGCCGGTTGGCTATCCCGTCTGATTCAGGTTTTTTTGGCCAGCTCAATAATATCCCTGTTTTCGAGGGTTTGTTTTTCAGCACCAAACAGTACGGCATTGATCATGGCCCGTCCGACTTCCTCGGTATTTGTCACCGTCTTAGGGAAAAGGAACCTCAGCAAGGGGTATACCGGGGCAAAGATCCTGTAGAACATAAAGGACGGCCTGACTCCCTTACGGTGCTGTACATAAGCCGGGCGCATCAGGAAAAGCCCTTTGAAAGGGAAAGATTTGAGGCTGTTCTCTGCCTTTCCCTTGACCCTGGCCCATCGCATCCTGCTCTTTTCCTGATCATCAGTCCCGGCACCTGAAATAAAACAGAAAACCATATCCGGATTGAGCCTGGACAGGACATCGGCAGCCGCTACCGCATAATCATGGGTTATGGCATAGTATGTTTCAGGGGATATGCCGGCTGATGATACCCCCAGGCAGAAAAAACAGGCATCGAATCCTGATAACTGGTCCTTTATGGCAGCATAATCAAGAAAATCATCGTGGATGATCTCTGTGAGTTTTGTATGCTGCACGCCACAACTCCTTCTGCTTATCGAAAGGACGGATGCTACCTGAGGGTGTTCCAGCGCTTCGATCAGGACACCCTGGCCGATCATGCCGGTTGCTCCAAACAGGATGGCATTGATTCTCATTTAAGGATCATGCTTCCGGATGACTGAATATGGGCTTGACATCCTTGATCATTGCCAGGATCTCATCCTGGTCAGGGACTGGGAATTCCTTCCTGCCCTCAACAAATTCCAGGGTTTTCTTCATGAAGATGGAATCTCCTGCATGTACGGTGCCGGTTATATCCTTTGACAGGGTGAATTGCAAAGATTTCTCGATTTGTTCCTCCCCTTCGAATGGTTCATACCACAGATTGGGATACGGATTGTCATCACCAGATATCCTGGTTTTTGCAATTGCTTTAATGGCCATGAACCCCATGTCCTTTTTCCTGGCTGTCTCGAGGACCTTGGGACCGAAATCACCATTGTGCCAGCAAACGCAATTGAGTGGATACAGTATGGAATCGAAATCAAACAGGTCCATTGCCTTCAGGGCAACCTCCTCATTGTGGGCAGAAAATCCGATGAAGCGGATCTTGCCTGCATCGCGGGCTTTCTGGAAAGTTTCCATGGCTCCACCGGGACCAAAGATCTGGTCCACATCCTCCATTTTGCTGAGTGCGTGGAACTGGTAGAGGTCTAAATGATCAGTCTTCAATTGCTCCAGTGATTGATTCAATTCCTCCTGGGAACCCTGCTGGTCCCTTTTCGTTGTTTTGCATGCCAGGAAACTTTTTTTCCGGTATGGCTTCAGGGCTGGTCCCAGCAATGCCTGGGAATCACCGTAGGTGGGTGCGATATCATAATACCTGATGCCCCGGTCAAAAGCTACCGCGATCAATTCATTGGCAAACTCCTGGCCATTGTTCCTGAGGGCTATGCCGCCGAAGCCAACGATAGATACCTTTTCCCCGGTTTTGCCAAGGATGCGACTGGGTATTTCACCCTTTTTTTCACCCAGGTACGCGCCAAATACATGTGGAAACTGCAGTGCCATGCTGCCTGCCGCACTTAATTTTACAAAACTTCTTCTTTTCATATCTTATGGTTTTTAAATGGTCAATTTGCCGTGTAATTTAGTGAATTTTTCTAACTCGGGGAAAGACAAGCTATCTTACAGTTTTTGCTACGGTGCAGCTTTCAGAATTTATAAAGGAATCCCATTTCCCCATAATGATCAGGCATACCTTATTATTTATCAACAGGCATTACCCAGTCTGGAAATATGCCAAGTTCTATATCCAGGATCCTTTCCCCCAGTATCCAGGTCACCAGGAAAACAACAAGGATACCGGTCATATTCAGCACAAAGCCTGTCCTGACCATGGTTTTGATCCGCAGGCGTTCGGTACCGAATATGATCGCATTGGGCGGCGTCGCAGTGGGAAGCATAAAGGCCAGTGAAGAAGCGATGGTGGCGGGTATCATCAGAAGCATGGGATTGTTCCCGCTGGATACGGCCAGGCTGGCAAAGACAGGAAGCAGCATCTGCGTGGAAGCCACATTGGAGGTCAATTCTGTCAGAAAGGACATCAGCGTTACCACAGCAAGCAGGATCAGGTAGGGATGGATATGCCTTGTCCATTCCAGCTGTTCGCCGAACCAGAGGGCCAGTCCCGAGGATTGAAAACCCAGGGCCAGGGCAAAACCTCCCCCGAAAAGCAGGGCAATGTTCCATGGCAGCCGCTTTGCTGTTTCCCAGTCCATGATCCTGCTTCCATTGCCATTCCTGGCAGGCAGGATAAACAGGATGATGGCCGCCAGCATGGCAACCGTTCCGTCGTTGATAAAGGCCGGGGTCCCGAAAACAGAGGACCAGCCGGGAATGGTGAAACTGTCAAAGGAGATGCCCGCCCTGAAGATCCAGAGGAAAGCAAGTGACAGAAATACGACAAACACCGTCCGTTCCTCGAAGGATGCCGGTCCCAGTTCCTTATACTTTACCCGGAAATGATCCTTATCGATGGCTTCCCAGGATTCCCTGGGCCGGTAGATCAGGTAGATCACCGCCAGTATGGCAAAGAGCATCAAAATGGTTACCGGCAGGGCAAAAAAGAACCAGTTGGCAAAGGACACCTCCGGTGCTTCAGGATAGAGCAATGTCAGGATCCTGGGGAATACCAGGTTGGTCGGGGTCCCCACAAGCGTAGCAATCCCACCGATGGATGCACTGTATGCGATGGCCAGCAAGAGTCCGGTTGAATAATGCCCGACTGCTTTTGCTGACATGTTATCTTCAAGAGATGCAATGATGGACATCACGATGGGGATCATCATCATGGTCGAAGCCGTATTGGAGATCCACATCGACAGGAAGGCAGTCGCCAGCATAAAGCCCAGCAGGATCCTGCCCGGACTGACACCCACCAGCATGAGGATTTTCAAGGCTATCCTTTTGTGCAGGTTCCATTTCTCCATGGCCAGCGCCATTACAAAACCACCCAGGAAAACAAATATGATATAATTGAAGTAGGTGGAGGAGACTTCTTTACCGTCTAGCACCCCAAGGAAGGGGAACAGTACCACAGGTACCAGGGCGGTAACAGCCAGGGGGATGGCCTCGGACACCCACCAGATAGCCATCAGGAGGGCTACTGCCAGGGTGCGTGTAACCTCCGGTTTTCCTGGTTCAAGATCCGTGAAGAAGAGTGCGGCAAAGAAGGCAATTAATCCGAGGATCAGTCCAACATATTTTCTTATCATTGCAAAAGATTAGGCGTAGAAAGACCCCTGAAAATAAACAAAAACCCTTAAAAAAGGCAGGATTGTACCCTCTTTATTCAGGGCAGCTATTCGTAGCGCAGGGTATGTGCAGGATTCCGGGAAGATGCTTTCAGGGCCCGGTAGGATGTGATCAGGACAGCCAGGATCAGGGTTCCCAAACCGGCATAAAGGAACAATGTCAGATCTACAGAGATGCGTTTGGTAAAATTGTTCAGCCAGTTGTTGGCCACGATATAGGCTACGGGCCAGGCGATCAGGTTGGCCAGCAGGATCAGCTTGACGAATTCATTTGACAATAACCTGATGACACTGGCAATGGTGGCGCCCATGGCCCTGCGTATCCCTATCTCCTTGGTCCGTTGTTCAGCGATATATGACGTCAGTCCTATCAGTCCCAAAGAAGCGATCACCAGGGCCAGGATGGTCAGCATGACGGAAAACCTCCCGAATTTATCTTCATCAGCGTAAAGATCCTGTAGTTCCTCATCGAGAAAGGAATATTCAAATGGCCGGTCCGGGGCATAGACATTCCATTCTTCTTCGATTGCGTTCAGGACTTTTTTGTAGCTGGAAGTATTCACCCTTATGGCTATGTAATTGGTCATAAACGTGGCAAACCCGGGATTGCGAACCATATCCAGGATGAAATTATTCATGGGTTTATGCAGGGAGAGGATGTGGAAGTCCTTAAAAACCCCTATCACCCTTTCATCCCCTTCATAGACAATGCGCTTTCCCAGGGCCTCTTCATTGGTCCAGCCCAGGTTCCTTGCCATGGTCTCATTGATCATGATGGCATTGGCGGTGTCGGTGCGGATATCCTTTGAGAATGCCCTTCCGGCTACCACTTCGATATCGAAGGTTTCAATAAAATCATCCCGGACAATGAACATGGGATACCAGAACTGCTGGTCTTCACTCAATCCTTCGATCGTAACACCCCTGGTATTATGGCTGGCCCCGAGGATGTCTTCCATGGCCGTTACAGACTCTATCTCCGGGAACCTGAGCAGGTTTTCCTTGAAGGTCTCGTAATTTTGCTGGATCTGGTTCACGCCCTGACTCTGAAGAAGCAGGATCTGGTCCTTCTTAAATCCAAGATCCGCATTCCGGATAAACTTAAGCTGTGAGAAAACGATCAGCGTTCCGATAATCAGGGCTATGGATATGGCAAACTGTGTAGTGACCAGGATCTTTCTTGCAATAGCGGAACCCCTGCCGTTTCTCAGTCCACCTCTGAAGATGACAATGGGATTGAAGGACGATAGGTAAAAAGCAGGATATGCCCCGGCCAGTAATCCTACACTCACAACCAGCAACAGGCCGAATCCGATGGAACTGACGGCGATGATATAATCACCGGAAATGTTTTTATCTGTGAACTGGTTAAATCCCGGCAGCAAGATTTCCACAAGCAGGCAG
>LJUP01000130.1 GCA_001303955.1 Bacteroides sp. SM23_62
AAGCCATATGCAAGGAAATAAGAAAAGCCAGGGAACAATCCAAAGGCGTGATCGGGGGCAATATTATGACTGTTATCACCAACTTCTCTGATATGGTAAGGACCTCCATTGAGGAAGGGATTGATATCATTTTCTCAGGTGCGGGACTTCCCCTGGACCTACCAGGATATCTTACGAAGGGATCCAGAACCAAGCTTGTACCTATTGTATCCTCGGCACGGGCAGCTTCAATTATCAGCAATAATTGGGTACCCGATTTATTGCAACAGAAGAATGTGACGCCTCTCCGGAATACAGAAAGGCTTTCACCAGGGCAAATAATGACGATGTCAGAATTAGTAAAAGTCCGGTAGGCCTGCCTGGGAGGACCCTTTTCAATCAGTTTCTATTGGAAGCACATGAGGGAAATAAACGTCCCTCATCATGCAAATACAATTGTATAAAAACATGCGATCATAAATCCACATGATATTGTATAGCCAGTGAACTCCTGTAAGCCTATATAAGGAATCCGGAAGCTGGCTTTGCTTTTACCGGTTCGAATGCCGGATTGGTTCGTAAGATTGCATCCGTAAAAAGTGTTTTTTAATGAACTTATAGGTGATTATAACTGGGTAAAACACAAGGAATAGATCCTGCATTATGCGGCAGCTTAAAATTACCAGGCAAATAACCCAACGGTCGGAAGATTCAATTAACCGTTATTTTCAGGAAATCAGCAAGTATCCTATGATAACTATCGATGAGGAAGTTGAATTAACAATTCGTATCCGAAATGGAGATGAGTTAGCCCTGGAAAAACTGGTTGTAGCCAACTTACGATTTGTAATATCTGTTGCTAAACAATATCAAAACCAGGGCTTATCCTTTCCAGATTTAATCAATGAAGGAAATCTAGGGCTCGTAAAGGCTGCGACAAGATTTGATGAAACCCGTGGTTTTAAATTCATATCATATGCGGTTTGGTGGATCAGGCAATCTATTATTCAGGCCATCTCGGAACAAACAAGAGTAGTAAGATTACCGCTCAACAGGCTTACCTCGATCAAGAAAATATCCAAGGCCATTCCTTATCTCGAACAAGAGTTAGAAAGAGAACCGACCGATGCTGAGATTGCGGAGTATCTTGCCATGTCAAGCGATGAAGTGAATATTGCCAACATGATAAAATCAAGGCAAATTTCCTTTGATAATCCTATTTCCCATGAGCATAATGACGAGTTCAACCTTTATGAAATCATACAGACAGGAAACATACCTTCTCCTGATTATGATATCATGAAAGAATCCATGGTTACGAATATCAACCGTGCCCTTAGCAAACTCTGTGAAAGGGAAGCCAAAATACTATCCATGTCCTTTGGCTTGTCTGATACACCCATTTATTCCCTTCAGGAAATTGCCCAGAGATACAATATGTCGTCCGAACGAGTAAGGCAAATCCGAAGCACCGCGATCCTCAAATTAAAACAGCTCCTGAAAGAATCATCCACCTTTTTCGATTATTAACTACTATCCTGGATGCACGAAATGTTGAACATACTGGCATCCTAAAGCATCATTGAATTCATCACCCTAAAAAGTAAAATCCCTGCAGACCATTAATCCACAGGGACTTACTGAGAGTGAGAGTGGTACCACCTGGAATCGAACCAGGGACACCAGGATTTTCAGTCCTGTGCTCTACCAACTGAGCTATGGTACCCCTTGCTTTAAAAGCGAGGCAAATTTATTAAAAAAAAATTTACCGTGAAAAAGTTGATGCAATTTCTTCTTTCATAACTTTGCCTGGTCACTGATTATTTAGATCTCCAGATATAGAATGAGTTACGAAACCTTTACCCTGGATAACGGTATCCGCCTGATCCATAACCGGGTTCCCAGCCTGGTGGCCCATTTGGGTCTGATCATGGGAACAGGCTCAAGGGATGAACTGGATCATGAACACGGGATGGCTCATTTTTTTGAACATATGGTCTTTAAAGGTACGCAGAAAAGAAAGGCTTATCATATCCTCAGCCGCATGGAGGATGTTGGCGGGGAGATCAATGCTTATACGACCAAAGAAGAAACATGTGTATATGCATCTTTTATGAGAGAATACTATGGCAGGGCCATAGAACTCCTGGAGGATATCCTGTTTCATTCCACCTTCCATCAGAAAGAGATAGGACGTGAAAAAGAAGTGATCATCGATGAGATAAACTCTTATTTTGATAGTCCGGGCGAATTGATCTTCGATGATTTTGAGGAACAATTGTATAAGGGCCAGTCCATTGGCAGGAATATCCTTGGCAGCCCGGAAAGTCTATCCAGGTTCAAACAGGAAGACCTGCTCAGGTTTGTCAGCCATAATTACCATACCGATGAAATGGTGATCTGTTCGGTAGGCAATATCTCCTTCCCCCGTTTAATAAAAGGAATAGAAAAGTATTTCGGCCAGGTCCCCCTCAAATCAAGAAATCAAAAGAGGCCTGGCATCCTGCCATACGAGCCTGCAGACGCGACTGTAAAAAAAGATACCTACCAGGCCCATTGTATCATTGGCAACATGGCTTATGACCTGAACGATGACCGAAGGCTGGGGTTGCACTTGTTGAATAATATGATTGGTGGACCGGGACTGAATACAAGGCTGAACATGACTCTCAGGGAAAAGAACGGCTATTCCTACCATACTGAATCACATTACAGTCCCTATTCAGACACCGGGATATTGAGTGTTTATTTTTCAGGTGATAAAAGCAAGCTGGAACAAAGCAAGAAGGTCGTCATGAAGGAATTTTCCAAGCTTCGTGAGAAGAGGCTGGGGACCCTGCAACTATCCAGGGCCAAGCGACAATTGATGGGCCAGATCGCCATTTCTGCAGAAAACCATGAAACACTCATGCTGTCAATGGCAAAGAGCTACCTGGTTTACAATAAGTTCGATGACCTTAAGGAGATCAGTATAAAGATCGACAGGATCACTGCAGAAGAGATCATGGAAATTGCCAATGAAGTGCTGGATAGGGTAAATCTTTCCAGCCTGACCTATATTTAATACAACCACATTTCAGATGACTAAACCAGATGCCAGATTAGAGCAGTACATCCTGGATCATACCTCCCCGGAAGATCCTGTCCTTGCCGAACTGAACAGGGAAACCTGGGTTCGTACAGTCCACCCGCAAATGCTGGCGGGCCACATGCAGGGAAAGCTGCTTGAAATGATCAGCTGCATGATCCGGCCTGAAAGGATACTGGAGATAGGCACATTCACCGGCTATTCTTCCATATGCCTGGCAAAAGGACTGGCTGAGGGCGGAAAATTAATAACCATAGAAAGGGATGATGAGATCACCGCAATTGCAAAGCAATACATTTCCAGATCGGGTCTTGCCGGTTCCATTACCCTGCTGACCGGTGATGCAAGGGATATTATTCCTGATTTGGAAGACCAATATAACCTTGTATACCTGGATGCCGAGAAAGATGAATACCTGGATTATTATGAACTTGTCCTACCAAAAGTTACCGCAGGAGGATTCATATTGGCCGATAATGTTCTGTGGGGAGGCAAGGTGATAGAGGAACCGGAAAGCGGGGATCATTTTACCGGTGGCATACTGGCCTTCAATGAACATATCAGGCTGGACAAAAGGGTTGAGCAGGTGATTCTGCCGGTTCGCGACGGGATCATGCTGATAAAGAAACTTTAAACATTTTATTTGTTATATTGTTAAAGCCAAATAATAACAACTGGCACTTTCAATATGGCAGAGTATTCAATCAAGGATTTAGAACGATTATCAGGAATCAAAGCCCACACCATCAGGATCTGGGAGAAGCGGTATGGCCTGCTCAAACCCTCGCGTACCGACACCAATATCCGGCACTACAGCGATGCCGATTTAAAGCACATACTGAATGTTTCGATTTTAAACAGGCATGGCATCAAGATCTCTCACATTGCTTCCATGGATGAAAGTGAGATGACAGATAAGATCGTGATCATTTCGCGTGATGTTTCTGATTATGAAAGCCTGATTGAAAACCTGGTTATTTCCATGGTTGATCTGAACCAGGAGAAATTCGAGAAACTGCTCTCCCGATCGATCATGCAGATTGGATTTGAGGATTCCATCCTGAAGATCGTTTATCCCTTCCTTGAAAAAATAGGTATTCTCTGGCAGACAGGAACCATTAACCCGGCACAGGAGCACTTTATTACCCACCTGGTCCGTCAGAAGATCATCGTGGGGATTGATTCGGTGATCCCGGCCAGTCATCCCTCTCCAAAGCATTTCCTGCTTTTTCTGCCGGAAGGTGAATTGCATGAACTCGGACTCCTGTTCTATAGTTATATACTCCAGAAAAGGGGGCATAAGGTTACCTACCTGGGACAGTGGGTCCCCCTTGCCGATATGGCCTCTGCCAGCACTGTGCTCAATGTCGACTTCCTGTTAACTTCCATCGCCGCATCACATTCCGGGACCGACCTGATGGATTATCTTGTTAAATTGTCTGCTACTTTCCACAACAAAACCATATACATAAGCGGTTACCAGGTGTCACAGATCAGCGGCACACTTCCCGGCAATATCATACGCTTTAGGACCGCCGTAGACCTGCTTTCCTGTATCCAGTAATAAATCCGTTACCAGTACCATCTTTCTGTTTCTCTGCATAAAGCAGAAGATATAAACATCCCCTGATAATTCCGGCTGACTAGACTGGGGTGAACCAGTATTTGGTTTATACCGGAGGACTTTTTACCGCCCGAGATATTCAGTATGGGGATCTTGTTTAAGCTTCAGAATCTTTCTGTTTATTATTTTATATTTTATATTAAACATTTTTTCATAAAATTGTAATTTAGAATTTAATGATGAATAATCGTGTTAATTCCTTATTTAATGATTATTAACTCATTTTGATTATTTAGAATGGACTGTTTTTAGGGCAGGTTTCAATGAAGAACATTTGTTTTATTGTTTAATTTATAATTATTTTTGTTCAACGTTTTAGAATTAATAATTAACAAAAACAATAGAGCCATGACAGCAGTAGAATTCAACCATCAGTTAACAAGTCTTGAGGATGCCCTGGAAAGATTTGCCATGAGTCTTACGATGAACCGGGAAGATGCCCGGGACCTGGTACAGGAAACTTATCTGAAAGCGCTCACCTACCGTGAGAAATTCATGAACAATACCAATTTCAAGGCATGGGTATATACCATCATGAAAAATTCCTTTATTAATAAATACCGCAGGTCTGTCCGTGAAAACACCACCTTCGACAATACAAAAGATCTGTATTACCTTAACAATTCCGGGCAGGTAAATGACAGCAGTCCGGAAGCAATTTTATCTGCCGGTGAGATCCAGTCCCAGATCAATAACCTCGAGGATGATTTAAGGATCCCTTTCCAGATGTACCAGGACGGATATAAATACAAGGAGATCGCTGAGGAAATGAACCTCAAGATCGGAACTGTTAAAAGCAGGATCTTTTTTGGACGCAAGAAGCTTATGGATGCCATCGAAAATTAATAATCATGAAACTCAACGGAGACAGCATACTTAAGCAGGCCAATTCCCTGCTGGCAGATAATCATCATAACCACCTGCATGTAATTGATGATGAAGATTATTTTACCGGGATAGAAACCCCGATGCGGAAGGATGCATTTGAGCTCGATGATGAAGCCAAGGTGGATTTGATCGAGGAGCAATTCAAAAGGATCATGATGGTCCTCGGACTCGACCTCAATGATGACAGTTTACGGAATACGCCCCGCAGGGTAGCCAAAATGTTTGTAAAGGAAATATTCAAAGGTCTTGATCCCGGGAACAAACCTGAAATCACACTTTTTGAAAACAAATACCACTACAGGGACATGTTGCTCGAAAAGGATATATCCGTTAAATCCTATTGCGAGCATCATTTTGTTCCCATTGTCGGGCGGGCCCATGTTGCCTATATATCAAACGGCAAGGTGATCGGACTGTCCAAGATCAACCGCATCGTCGATTATTTTGCACGCAGGCCACAGGTGCAGGAGCGGCTGACTATCCAGATAGCAGAAGAATTAAAAAAGATACTGGATACCGAGGATGTGGCAGTGTTCATAGAGTCAACACACTTTTGTGTCACCATGAGGGGAGTCGAGGATGATCATTCATCTACGATTACCACCAGTTTTCACGGGGACTTTAAGAATGATCAGAGGAGGAATGAATTTCTGAACCTTATCAGATAATTTATACGATAATGATCCCTTCTTCAGGAATTCCATACTTCTGGTCATTCTTTTCAAGATACCTCAAACCGGATAACAAGGCCAGCAGGGCATCCACGTGATGCCAGCTGGTAATCTGGGCTTCATTGAATGTTATACCCGATATCCTTTTAAGCTGCTCTGCAAATGATCCCGGTTCCTGGTTATCATGTTTGTACTGTGAAACGGGAAGCTGCAGGATATCGACCAGCTTCCGGGGATAGGTTTCCTTTACTTCTGTGCCGTTCATCTTTTTGGTCAGATTGATCGCCCTGGCCGTTAATCCACCCAGGAACATAGGGGACATTGCCTTTAATTCGCGATCGCAGCTTCTGAAAAAATGATCCTTATAATCATTTCCCAGCCAGTATACGCCCGGCAGGCTGAGTGGAGCATCTATCATGATCAGATCCGGATGAAGATAAGCCAGTTCATTCAGCAGGAAAGAGTCTGCATCAGCATTCTTTGAAGACTGGATAAACTTGATTTTATGACTGGAATTATAACAAATAACCGTTGTCCCGGCATATTTGTTCCCGTAATCAATTCCAGCGATGGTTTTCCCTGTTATTTTGTCTGATTTCTTCATAACCCTCTCCCATATGAAGACAGTAAATGCTTCGCATTGGTTGCCCGGAAGGCATTAAATAATGGGCATTTCCGGCATTTGCAATAATACGGATGATTTGTCCATTCATGCAAATTGTTGGTCAACAATTATCCTGTGATGGTCAAAAATAACTACGGCCTTCCAGAGTCAAATCTCAACTTAAATACAACCTGATGCTCTTACAAGCTGCTTTTAGGTTGTTGTGTGCAGATAATTCTTATTTTTGACAGGTTTTAAAATAAATGGCCTAATTAACCATCAGGATGATCCAATTCTATTATAAAAAAGCCATTTGGCTCAGTTTGACCATCGCATGGACACTATTGATCATATATCTGTCCGTGAGGCCTGGTACGAATGAACTTCTTAAAAAGCAATTTCTTGAAGTCCGCACGGATTACCTGTTGCATTTTCTGGCCTATTTTGCCTTTGGATCCCTGTATGTATTATGGAGAGGCAACAGGCAATTCGAGATCCGCAGCATTGAACTGGCCATACTCACAGCCGCAGCAATAAGCTTCTCCATACTGATGGAATATATTCAATTGCTGATCCCGGGCAGGACGTTCAATGTTGTAGATATGGTTTACAATATTTTAGGTGTGATAGGTGGAGTTGGATTCACTTATTTCTATATCGTGAGGCGTTTTCTGAAAAGAAGGGGTTTTACCCAGACAGATTAGTCAATAACCAGTTATATAAATCATAAAGCGATGAAAAAATTTACTGCCAGTTTATTATGGTTATCCATTCTGATAATCCCCGGAAATTCGCAGAAATTATCCGGACTCTTTGACCAGGTTAAATCATCGGTGGTTGTCATCCATGTATTGTCCAAGCAAAACACCGGCACTGGTGATCCATACCAGCAAACCGCTGTCGGTGGACTGGGATCAGGTGTGCTGGTCACAGAGGATGGCTATGTCCTGACCGCCGCCCATGTTGTCAATGATGCTGCAGAGATCATGGTTGAATTTATTGACGGACAGGAAATCCCGGCCCGCGTGGAACGCCTTGCCAACCAGGCAGATGTTGCCCTTATCAAACTCCAGCAAGCACCGGTAAATCCGAATGTAGCTAAAATCGGGGAATCCGATAGTGTAAAGGTAGGGGACCAGGTTTTTATAATCGGTGCACCAATGGGCCTCTCATACTCTTTAACATCAGGGATCATCAGTGCAAGGCACAATATGCACAAAATGACCAATAGTTTTGTCGAGGCAGAGTTTTTTCAGACTGATGCTTCCATCAATACAGGTAACTCCGGTGGCCCCGTATTTAATATGCAGGGGGAGGTCATTGCCATCGCCAGTGCCATTTTGAGCCGTTCAGGCGGGTTTGAAGGTATTGGATTCGCTGCTACCACAGAAATAGCCCGTACATTGTTGGTAAAGAAACAAAGTTACTGGTGGGGGTTCACACCGGTCTACCTGAACGATGAACTCGCATGGATTTTCAATCTCCCACAGGAGGCAGGCATACTTGTTGAAGGCGTTACGGATAAATCACCGGCCTATTTTGCGGGACTCAAAGGAGGATATATAAAACTGCAAATCGGCGAGGAGGAATTCCTTGCAGGAGGAGATATCATACTTGCTGTTGAGGACATCCCTGTGACAACCGAAGAAAATATTTCAAAAATCCAGGAATATGTGATGGAATTACCGGCAAAAACCCGGTTCAATGTCACCATTCTGCGCAAAGGAAGAGTACAAAACCTGCAATGGTTTAAATAGGGAAAGCAGCCAAGTGAAATTCCAATCCCGCTTTTCAGTCGGGATAATCTCCGGCCGATTTTCGATATATGGCTCTCCAAAAATCCTGGATGCAGTATAAAATACTGCCATTCAATACATTACATGGACAACAATATAAATAACTCCAACAACTTCAAGATGGATCATGGTAATTAAAATTATCAGATCATTCCCCTGAACCAGGCCGCTTATTTATACTCAAAAAAAATAACAAATTTTTACATTTGAACAGCCATTTTTATAAAAAAATGTAAAAGCATTTTGGGGAAGAAACACTAACTTTAAAATTTACCTTTCACATCCCAATTTTATACATATTTTGCTCATTTATTGCTTACATGAACTCATGATAAGGGTAAATTTTCTTCTCTTTTTTGTAGTATTTTCATCTTCACTTTTCTGTCAGCAGCCGGATGAACCGGTACTTAACCTAACTTATATTGATCAATGGGATTCAGAAACAAATGACTGGGTTCGTAATCAGCGTATTGAATATATGTATGATGAGAACCTGAATCAAACAGAAGGCATTTGTTATTACCAGCCGGATTTGGAAACCAACGACTGGATCGCCTACTGGCGATTTGTTTATGCGTATGATGCTGAAGGGAAACGAACAGAGATATTCTATTATTATTGGGATCCACAAGCCAATAGGTGGGTAAATAACTCCCGTTCTTTTTATACCTATGATGGGTATGGGAATCGAACCAATTTTGAAAGTTACTATTGGGATCCACAATCAAACGACTGGACAGCTACATCCCGTGAAACTGGTACTTATAATGGCAACGGGATGCGAACTGAGGGATATTATTACTATTGGGATCCTGAGATGAATGATTGGATTAATTACAAGCGTTACACCACCGGCTACGATACTTATGGAAATCCATCGCAGGATACATATTATTATTGGGATCATGGAACCAGTGACTGGAGGGTTGACAGGCAAATTTATTATAATTATGATACCGATGGAAATCGCACTCAATATGAAAGCCATTGTTTCGATCTGGTTTCCGATGCCTGGCACCGTAATTTACTAATCAATGAGGCATATGATGGCAACGGTAATCGAACCGAGGGATTATACTACCATTTCGATTCTCCGAGAAATGACTGGCTGGGCCACAGGCGTTATGTTTATACCTATGATGGCAATGGAAATCGAACCGGGGAAGTAAATTACCGTTGGGATTCAAATACCAACAACTGGATGAATTATTTACGTAGCCTCATTACGATTGATGAGAATGGAAATCCAAGTCAGGAAGTACACTATCTATGGGATTCCCAGACCCATAACTGGGAATATCTAAAAAAAGTGGAACATTATTGGTCCGGTACAGTAAAAGATACTACTACATCACTCTGTGGACCATGTCTTGATGAGACTTTTACTGACCAGGCAGGTACTTTTTCCGACAATAGCTGCGATGAAGACTATGATAACTTTGCAAACTGCAGAAAACTGATCCAGGTACCTGACGCAGACTATATTAACTTAGTGTTCACAGAATTTAACATTGAAGAGGGGTATGATTTTGTACGTGTCTATGATGGGACAAGTACCGGGGACGTACTTCTGGGTGAATTTACTGGAACATCACTACCAGATATGGTAACTTCTACAGGAGGAAGTATGCTTGTACACTTCTCTTCAGATTACAGTGTAACACGTTCCGGTTGGAGTGCTGAATATACATCGGGGGAAGGGCCCGTTTGTGTCAATGAGACCTTTTTTGATGAGAGCGGTATTGTTTATGACAACAGTGGAGACCTGGATTACATGATCAATGCAGATTGCCAGAAATTGATAGTGCCAGAGGACGTGTCGAATATCACCCTGACATTTACTGAGTTTATCCTTGAAAACGGGAATGATTATGTCCGTGTCTATGACGGTTCAACCACTGGAGATGAATTACTGGGTGAGTTCACTGGAACATCGCTACCAGATCCGATAACTTCTTCAGGAGGTAGTATGCTGATACACTTCACCAGCAACGGCAGTGTCAATGCTTCCGGATGGGCAGCCACATATACAAGTAGACCATCACCCTGCGGGCGATGTCTTGATGAAACTTTTGCTGCCCCGGCAGGTATTTTTTCTGACAATAGTTGCGATGGAGACTATGATAACTTTGCAGACTGCAGAAAACTGATCCAGGTACCCGATGCAGACTACATTAACTTAGTGTTTACAGAATTTAACATTGAAGAGGGGTATGATTATGTACGTGTCTATGATGGGCCAAGTACAGGGGATGTACTTCTGGGTGAATTTACTGGAACATCACTGCCAGATATGGTAACTTCTACAGGAGGCAGTATGCTTGTGCACTTCATTTCAGATTACAGTGAAATACGTTCCGGTTGGAGTGTTGAATATATCTCAGGGAAAATAGAATCCAATTGTATCAATGAGACCTTTACAGCAGAGAGCGGTATTGTTGATGACAACAGTGGCGACCTGGATTATGGGATCAATGCAGATTGCCGGAAACTGATAGTACCTGGGGACGTTATGAATATCACCCTGACATTTACTGAGTTCGCCCTTGAAAACGGGAATGATTATGTCCGTGTCTATGACGGTTCAACCACAGGCGATCAATTGCTGGGTGAATTCACTGGAACATCGCTGCCAGATCCGGTAACTTCTTCAGGTGGTACCATGCTGATTCTTTTCACCAGCAACGGTAGTGTAGGTGCTTCCGGATGGGCAGCCTCATATACAAGTACCCCAACACCCAGTACTCCATGTCGTGATGAGACTTTCACCGCCCCGGCAGGTGCTTTTTCTGACAATAGTTCCGATGCAGACTATGAGAACTTTGCAGACTGCAGAAAACTGATCCAGGTACCTGATGCTGACTATATTAACCTGGTGTTTACAGAATTTAATATCGATGAGGGACATGATTATGTTCGTGTCTATGATGGGACAAGTACCGGGGATGTACTTCTCGGTGAGTTTACTGGAACCTCACTGCCAGCTATGGTAACCTCCACGGGAGGCAGTATGCTTGTACACTTCACTTCAGATAACAGTATAACTGGCCCCGGTTGGCGTGCTGAATTTATCTCAGAAAAAATAGAATCCGCTTGTACCAATGAGACCTTTACTGATGAGAGCGGTAATATAGATGACAACAGTGGCGATCTGGATTATGGGATCAATGCAGATTGCCGGAAATTGATAGTGCCTGGGGACGTTATGAATATCACCCTGACATTTACTGAGTTCGCTCTTGAGGACGGGAATGATTATGTCCGTGTCTATGACGGTTCAACCACTGGAGATGATTTACTGGGTGAGTTCACTGGAAAATCTCTGCCAGATCCGATTACTTCTTCAGGAGGCAGTATGCTGATACACTTCACCAGCAACGGTAGTGTAAGTGCTTCCGGATGGGCAGCCTCATATACAAGTACTCCAACACCCAGTATTCCATGTCGTGATGAGACCTTTACCGCCCCGGCAGGTTCTTTTTCTGACAATAGTTACGATGAAGATTATGAAAACCTTGCAGACTGCAGAAAATTGATCCAGGTACCCGATGCGGACTATATTTACTTAGTGTTTACAGAGTTTAACATTGATGAAGGGTATGATTATGTACGCGTCTATGATGGGACAAGTACCGGGGATGTGCTTCTGGGTGAGTTTACCGGAACATCACTTCCAGCTATGGTAACCTCCACGGGAGGCAGTATGCTTGTACACTTCACTTCAGATAACAGTATAACTGGCCCCGGTTGGCGTGCTGAATATAGCTCAGGGAAAATAGAAACCACCTGTGCCGATGAGACATTTACAACAAAGAGCGGTATTATTGATGACAAAAGTGGCGATCTGGATTACGGGACAAATGCAGATTGCCGGAAATTGATAGCACCCGGGGACGTGTTGAATATCACACTGACATTTAACAAGTTTACCCTGGAAGACGGGAATGATTATGTACGTGTCTATGACGGTTCAACCACTGGAGATGATTTACTGGGTGAGTTCACTGGAACATCGTTGCCAAATCCGATAACTTCTACAGGAAGTACCATGCTGGTACACTTCACCACCAACGGCAGTGTCAATGCTTCCGGATGGGCAGCCTCCTATGCAAGTACATCATCACTCTGTGATCCATGTATGAATGAAATCTTTAAGGCCGCGGCAGGCACTGTTTCTGACAATAGTCGTGATGCAAACTATGAAAACTTTGCAGACTGCAGAAAATTGATACAGGTAAAAGATGCAGACTATATTAACTTAGTATTTACAGATTTTAACATTGATGAGGGGAATGATTATGTCCGTGTCTATGACGGTCAAACCATTGATGATATATTACTGGGTGAGTTCACTGGAACCTTGCTGCCGAAGCCGATAACCTCTTCGGGAAGTACTATACTGATTCATTTCACCAGCAACGGCAGTGTAAATGCTCCTGGATGGGCAGCCTCATATAAAGGGATAAAAGAAACTACTGTAACAGAAATACCTATTATTACCGGGCGGCCCGATAAGGAGAGCATCCTTGTCTATCCGAACCCTGTTGAGTCTTATGTAACTGTTGAAATATTAAATAATCGTAAAATATCCAAAGTTGAAATTTTTGACCTGTACGGCAGGATATTAAGGATTACTGATAACATCAACAATTCTTCTGTAACCCTTCAAAGGGGTGATCTGCAGAGGGGTATTTACATCCTCAGGATCCACGCTGCCGATATCTATACCAGGGACATAATCATCTGGTAAACCCGAATATTATTCCCATAAAAAAATCCCCTTGAACATTAGATGTTTCAAGGGGATTTCTGATTGAATGGTACCCATTCCGGTCCAGTTCTCGAACTCTTTCTATAATAACCTTAAAGACACGTATAATTTAAGAGTTATCCTTTATAAATGAAGGAATAATATGCTCTATTCCAGGAGAGAAGGGATATTCTTTATTACCTATAGGGAATTAACTAAAATAGTTTCAATAGAATGGCTAATACAACAGGAAAAAAGTATGGAGGAAGACGCAAAGGAATCCCAAATAAACTAACAAAGAATTACGAGAGGTTTTGAAGGATTTACCATATGGTGAGTTATTAAATTTAGAATCCTGTTTGACTTCAAATCCATAATTCCTGACAAAACCTGACCTGTAAATATTCCCCACGTGTCAACCTTTTCTCACTAAAGTAGTACGGAATAGTATTAAAATCCCTGCGTTTTGCAGGACCAAGGCAGGGGAATGAATTTGAGTATTGAATGGATCAGGATGGTTTTGTTATTATCAAAAATTAACAAAACT
>LJUP01000131.1 GCA_001303955.1 Bacteroides sp. SM23_62
GTGTGGTGGACGAGGTACATGGATTGCTGATTTATTCAAGGAAAACGGTCATTACGAGATCGCAGGGGCAGCTGATTATTTTAAAGACAGGGTTGATGCGTTTGGTGATCAATTCAAAATTGCCAGCAAGAAACGGTTCACCGGGCTTTCAGGCTATAAAAGATTACTTGAAACAGATCTTGATGGAGTGGCCATTGAAAGTCCTCCGTACTTTCATCCCGAACAGGCAGAAGCTGCAGTTGCTGCCGGAAAGCATGTATTTCTCTCAAAACCCGTTGCGGTTGACGTTCCGGGATGCAAAAGTATTGAAGACAGCGGTAAAACCGCCACATTAAAAGAATTATGCTTTATTGTTGACTTTCAAACCCGTGCTGATCAGTATTATATCGAAGCAATAAAACATGTGCATAATGGCGCTCTGGGCACATTTGCCTTTGGCGAGGCAAGTTATCATGCTGAAAATCCGTTCGAAAATCAACAAACTTATCTGGATGCTGATCCCACAAATCCAGAAAATCAATTACGTGCCTGGGGACTTAGCAGAGCGCTTTCAGGTGATATCATTACTGAACAGAATATTCATACACTCGATGTGATGAGCTGGATCATGAATACCAATCCTGTTTACGCTGTTGGCACAGGTGGTCACAAAGTCAGGACAGATAAGGGTACATGCTGGGATCATTTTGCACTTGTTTACCAATATCCCGATAATGTGGGGGTAACGTTCAGCTCCCGTCAATTCAATGGACATGGCACTACACCTGATGGGATCCGTAACAGGATGTTCGGATCTGAAGGTGTCCTTGAAACCCAATACGGAGGGAACGTAATCATCAAAGGCAATCATCATTATCGTGGAGGAAGATCACCAGGTATTTTTTTAGAAGGTGCTGTCAATAATATTGCCACATTCCATAAATATATCACAGAAGGCAATCATGAAAATGTTACGGTGGAAGCCAGCGTTACCAGCAATTTGGTGACCATTCTCGGAAGAACTGCAGCTTACCAGGGCAGGCCTGTTTACTGGCATCAATTACTGGAAGATGATGAAAGGCTTAGGCCAAATCTAGATGGATTGAATGACTGAATTGATCGAATTTGGTATGGCAAAGGCCGGATATGTTACCCCTGAACTACTGGATGTAACCGGCAGAAAGATCAGAACACTGATCAACAGGTAGACCTGCTGCTCATCATTTATGATCTGTGTCCATGCTTTATGACAGCCGATTATATACTGGTGTATTCTATTCCTTACGGAATACCCTCCCATCCAGTATCCATATTTCTCAACACTCACTTACATTCAACGCCATTATATTATTTTAGTGGTAAAATGTATTAAATAGGCTTTGATTACAGAGATTATATTCAAACATCGGAATAAAATTAAATTATGTGGATTGTTACTCATTGTGTTTTCAGCCCACATCATTAAGCCTCGCGATCGGGTGCTGACATGGGATGTATTTGGTTATTATTTATACCTTCCGGCACAGTTCATCCATCACGATCCCTATCTCGAGGATGGCAACTGGATACAGTCTGTATTCGAAACATACAATCCATCTTCAACCTTTTATCAGGTCTCTCAAAGTGAAAAGCACCGGGTAATTAAATATACTTCAGGAGTAGCCATCCTGGTAAGTCCGTTTTTCTTCATTGCTCATTTACTGGCTTTACCATCAGGGTTTCCGGCTGATGGATTTTCCAGACCTTATGAGTTCATTTTAACTTTGGGTGGTCTGTTCTGGGCATTAACAGGCCTGATATTTCTTTACAAGGTCCTCCGAAACTACTTCAATATATCCACATCAACATTACTGCTTTTGCTGATTCTTTTGGGGACAAATTACTATCAGCTTAACATTTATGAGGGATCCCTGTTAAGCCATAATTTCCTTTTCAGCCTTTATGCCATACTGGTTTACTATACCATAAAATGGCACCATTCCCAAAAGATAAGTTATGCTGTATTAATGGGGATATCTTTCGGATTTATCACGCTGATAAGACCTTCGGAGATAATTGTCATATTGGTGCCGCTGTTGTGGACCATCCATGATAAACCGAGTCTCTATGATAAGCTGCATCTCCTGAAAAGGAATTATACACATGTGCTGGTATTTATGATTGTTTCCTTTGTGGTTTTAATTCCCCAGATGCTGTACTGGAGATCAGCGACCGGGAGTTATTTCTATCATTCTTATACGGACCCAAGTGTTGGTTTTGAGTTGCTGTCTCCCCATATATTTAAGTTTTTATTCAGTTTTAGAAAAGGTTGGTTCCTGTACACCCCGATCATGTTTCTGGCAGTTATTGGTTTTATCCTGATGTACAGGAAAAATAAATCAGCCATTTATGCCATATTGATTTTTACGATTCTGAATATCTATATAATCGCCAGTTGGAGTCTATGGCACTATGCCGGAGGCAGTTTCAGTTCAAGATCCATTGTCCCGTCATATGTTTTGTTGGCCCTGCCACTGGGTTATTTATACCAATGGATTTCATCCAGAAACAGGATCATTCATCTCCTCTTCAATTTTGTACTGATATCACTTGTTTCACTGAACCTGTTTCAAACATGGCAATTTCAAAATGGAATTTTAAACAGGGAAAGAATGACCCGTGAATACTACTTCAGGATTTTTGGAAAAACCAGGGTAAGTGAAGAGGACAAAAAGCTTCTTTTGGTAGCCCGGTCAGCTACTCCGGATGAACCCCGTTTCAATGGTAATGAATATGAAAGCAGGGTTATTCATTTCAATAGTTTTATGCTCTCAAACACAGATCAGGATTCCCTTGCTGTCAATTATTTTAAACTGGATAGCACAAGAAAATTCACTCCCGCTTTTAAGATGAGATTTAAAGATTTAACACACAAAGATCACGCATACATTATGGCTACTGCAGAAATATTCATACCGGATAATTTTACAGGTGAGTTGCCAATGCTGGTTATGGCTTTCCATTATGAAAACAAGCCTTACCAATACAGGACTAAAAGTCTCAGCCAATTGGATGTTATGCAGAATGATTGGAATACATTCACCATGACATATCTGACACCTGAAGTAAGAACAAAAAAAGACGAATTGGGAGTTTATTTCTGGTACAGAGGAAACAATTATGCCTATATAAGGGATCTCACGATTACTTTATTCGAACCCATCTAAAACCAACGCAATCACCAAAAAGTAATATTCATGAAAAAAAGCAAAACTGGATTTTTAATAATTGCAAGTGCAATTGTCTGGGCTGCAGTAATATTAGGCTGTGCTATGGTGTTAAAAGACAGTCCATACAAAGATGAAATTAACCGTATCATTGTTGGGGTGATGTTGTTTCATTTATTGTTCATATGGGCTCCTCTGGGAAGTGAATTACGTAAGCGGAATAAGGAATCATAACAAAGGGCCTGCCTGCAGCAATGTGACTGAAGAAAATCGGTCTGGAGAGGGCTGAAATGTCAGTTTGTTGATAAAAACAAAAATCCGGACAACTACAACAAATGCTCACTTGGGATAAAATTTCCTGGTTTTTAACTTCTTCATACAGAAAATAATTGAAAATCTGGATGAACAAACTGAAAACTTGAAGGGATGGAGAAATCTCCAACTATTCTGTAAAAAAAATTACTATTGAATTTACAACTGATGCACTAACATGTAAAACTATCTTATTATGGAAAGACGGAAGTTCATTTCAAAAAACATAGCTTTTGGAGCGCTTGCCCCAGCTGCATATGGTTCATTAGGCTTCACAGAGCCAAAAACAGATAAACTGGCACATTCTTTTGAGAAAGAGGATGATGTAACCATTGAAAGGGTATCAGAAGGACAACCCCACAGGGGAAAAGTGCTGGCAGTAATACAACCACATTGCGATGATATCCCGTTTTATGCTGCAGGTACCGTAGCAAAGCTTATTTATGAAGGTTATACCGGATATTTGATCAGGACATCCAATGATGATGCAGCAGGTGCGGGTGCGAGCCTGGGGGAGAGGGTTTTGAATAATGAAAAGGACAACGCAGAGGTGGCAAAGGTTCTGGGGCTTAAAAAGACGTATGACCTGAATTATCGAAATCACAGGATGGATGAATATAACATTCAGGACATTAAGGGAAGGTTTATATTTTTGTTCAGGTTGCTGAAAGTAGATACATTGATATGTTATGATCCATGGGGACATTATGAAGAAAATCCTGACCATTATATTACAGCCAGGGCAGTTGAAGCTGCTCGTTGGATGGCAGGCATGCGTACCGATTATCCGGAACAATTAGAGGTTGTGGAACCTCATACTGTGAGAGAGATGTATTATTTTGCCAGGGGACCTCAGCTTGTAAACCGGGTAGTGGATATCAGCAGGTTTATCGATATAAAGGTAGAGAGTAATATGGTCTGTAAAACACAAGGGCCCGGTGGAGACAATGGCGCACGGCTAAGAAAAAGGTTAGCTAAGGAGGGAAAGAAATTAGCGATACTGGGTAACGATGACCAGACAGCCAACTTCAATTACATAAAAGAATTTGTGTTGGATCAGGATAGAATAATTGGAGAAAAATATGGACTGGACAGGGCGGAATGTTTTCATTATATCGGCCCCTCACCCTCTAAACTCGAAGAATATATAAGAAAAAATACCGTATCTATATAAATTATTTATTTCCTCAGGCTAATACTTATCCTTATGGTATTAAACCGGATTGTATGGATCAGGAAGCAATGAACCAGGACTGTTTACGAGCCTATGATGATTTTATTAGAAATTCGGTTACCAGTGAAGGCTGTCCTCCAGGGATCAGCGACAGAGTTCACATTGGTGAAGGTATTGCCTTTGGTGGCAGTGAGCCATATGACACCTATTCAGAAGGAATAGGCTGGGGAATGCTGCTGAGCGTTATTATGGATATTTGTTGAATGGTCCCCAAACGCATCCCCTGACTTACTCGATTCCTGATAGCCTTTCAAACCCAATCAGGAGATCATCGAATGAGGAAATAGAGAAAATTGGTACTGGATATGATCTGAATGGGAATTTAGTGAATCCTAACGGCGGCAGCAGTGCCTTCCTGGGGGCATTTGGTGTGGCATCCATGGTATCTTCTGAGCACCAGCAGTGATGTAACAATATTTACACCGAGCTTCGTAATAAAAGTACCGGAGGAAAATGGGGATATTACAATGACATCATTCGGACCTTTTCCCTGATTATCATGTCCGGAAATTATCCTGTTCTTTATAATCCAGGCTGTATGGGAGGCATGATGGAAACCAGCTTACAGGCTCTGGCGTTTTAATCCTAATCCAACAAGTAAGTTGTAAGTATTAAATTTAATTTCAGTGAACTCAGAGGATTTTGTGAGGACCGAGAAGATAATCAAACTCTGACTTCCAACCTCAATTCAACCCAGTAAAAAAGGAGCCAAATCATCTCAATCTAACTTCTCCTTCATCGGTGGTGGGGGATAATGGATTCGAACCAGTGTCCTTCAATTGCGGTACTACATACCTGGAGGGGGTATGGATTCATGCACTTCGATCTCACAGGCACCGTTCCAGCCCAGATGAGGATGTTCTTGCAGCAGTGCCTTTGCCTCGTCCATGTTTTCCGCCTGAAGTATTGAGTAGCCGCAAACCTGTCTTTTACTCTCCTGACTGCTTCCGTCCTGTGAAAGTTTCTGTCCCCCCATCAATGGAGTTCCAAAGTCGATAAGCTTGTCTCCGCATTTTTCCGCCCAGGCCATCCATTCTTCCATTCCCTTTTCCCTATCTTCAGCATTGGATTCAGCCCAAAGCAATTCATCAGGCATGTGATAAGTAACAATAAATTTTTTCATGATAGCGGATTTTAATAAGGATTTAAAGATATTTATTTCTTTTTTAATTATCAAGAAATAGTGGTTCCGGACAATAAAATATTACAATCCCTCAACCCCATTTCAACCCAATAAAAAAAGGAACCAGATCCTTATTCCTGTAAATTTATTTCAAACATAGTTGGGATCATCAATGGCTACTGTTAGGGTGGTAATGCGGAAATGCAGGAAATTAAAGGATGGCAGATACCCGATAGCAAATAGAAAAACTTACGGTTCAAGTGAGATTTTTACAATCTGCGATAAGGAACAAGGCGGACATTTTCAATAGTTCCTTTTCTGTCATAAACCAGTGTCAAGGATCTAATAAGACGGTACATTAATTTATTTATGTATCTCAGATTTTTAAGGAAATCCTTTGTGAATGTTTGTGCTGATTTGATTTCATACAATTCAAGTGAATCCCGTGTTCCAGCAATTATATCTATCTCCTAACCATGACGATCCCTATATTAATACAGATTGCTATCCAGTCCCTGATTAAACCTTCTTTGCATCATTTCACTGATGATCAGGTTTTCAAACAGGGCACCCCTCAGGGGATCCCGGTCAAGCTGGACTTCAGTTTCTATGCCCAACAGGTAGCTCGCAAGGCCCACATCATGGAAATAAAGTTTTGGAGATTTAATGAGCCGTTTATTGATGTTGCCATACCAGGGAGGTAAAAGAAAAACTATATACGAGGCCTGTAATACAGAAATCCAGGACTGTATTGTATGGATCGAGACACCCGTGTCATTTGACAGATTACTGGCATTCCATATCTGTCCCACCCTCCCGGCGCATAGTTTAACAAACCGCCTGAATACATCAAGATCCTTGATATTGATTATCTGTCTCAAATGTCTTTCAATGTACGTTTCATAATAGTTCCGGTATGCCTTGTTAGGATTCAGATTCCTGGAATGAATTCCGGGATATAACCCTTTGATGATCAAATCATTGGTATACATTTCCCCGGCAATAGCCCTGACTTCTCTGAACGAAAAGGGCAGCAGTTTTAACATGGCTGTTCTTCCTGCAAGGGACTGGGTAATTTGTTCAAGCAGGGAAAACTGGTTGCTTCCTGTTAGAATAAACAATCCGGGGTTGTTGAGATCATCAACAATACCCTGGATATAGGACAGCAAATCGGGAGCCCTTTGGATCTCAACGAGAATCACCCCCTCAGTTAAGTTGTCAAGAAAACCTATTGGATCAGTAAGGGCACGGTCACGCCGGTGCAATATTTTCGAGTGTATAATAGGGCAATTCCGGAAAAACCAGTTTGGCAAGGGTTGTCTTTCCCGATTGCCGGGGACCGGTTATCGTCACAACCGGGTATTGGCCAAAAAGTTCCTTTACCTCATGTCCAATATCTCGCTCTATGATCCTTATTTTGGATAAAAATGAAGTTCAACTGCAATTTTGTCCAGATATATGAAATCTAATTCAATATTCAAAGTGGCCGTGATGGCTCTGGTTACACCTCACCAGAGTGATTTTAAATAGTAATGTAGCAGCCTTTACATCATCCCTTTCCTGATAGTATTAAGATACAGTTTCTCTATAACCTTTCAATTTCTTTTGGAGAATTTCATGTCTATTAAGGTTGTTATTGGATGGAGAATTTTGATGATATTGGGAAAAGGGTTGTTCACTATTTAGGGAAGGACAAGATTTTTTAGATTGGAGGGGATTGTGTATCCCAGAATTTTCAACTGAATAGTCGTCTTGGTTTGCTCTCACTAAAATGAAAATAATGAAAGCAACAAACAAACTGATGAAGATATGCTTACTCCTAATGGGATTCATAATCCTTTGCTGCCTTTAAATTTTTAATAGCAATAATCATACCTATGGTTGGGGTCTTTCCTTATAACTTGTATCCCATTTTTTATTTGATGTCATATTTATCAAATCATACCCTATGCCTTTCCTGCCAGGAAAAGTTTTCGCATGTATTAAGGCTATCCTAAAGTGATCAATTATAATACTCTGGAACCAAATGAAAAAAAACAGGCTTAAATAATTGACAATCTGATTATATCGCCTTAACTTCGACTACGATTTCCCACATTTCGCAGAGTTCGGTCACAAGGGATTTGGCATCTCACATTTATTTCTACGTTTAAACTTTGCCTTTAATAACCATTAATTTTACCATTATGAGAAAAAGAACAGTATTCCAAATGCTGGTTATCCTTTTCGGATTACTATTTATTATGAGTTGCACACAACAATCGGTTAATTTGTCTGATGAAATTTCCGAGGCAAATAACGAATTCATGGAAGCCTTTAATACAGGGGACATGAATGCTGTTGCCCAACATTACACGGAAGAGGGAAAGCTGTTTCCAGCAAATTCCGAAATAATAGCAGGAAGACAAAATATTGAAGCATTCTGGAGTGGCGCAACCGAAATGGGCGTCAAGAAAGTAAAACTGGAAACTACAATTGCTGAAGGATTTGGGAATACTGCAATTGAAGAAGGAAAGTATACACTTTACACGGATGGTGATGTAATTATCGATGCCGGCAAATACATTGTTACCTGGAAGAAGGTAGATGGCAAATGGCTAATGGACCGCGACATCTGGACTACCAGTTACCCCGCAGTCGGTGGACCGACCCTGCAAAGTGGAAATATGTTTGGGTTGCATGCACTGAAAATCACATTAAAAGAAAATGTAACTTCAATGGAGTTTGAAAAATTTTTCCTGGAAGAATACGCACCAACTTTTGAAAAACATTTCCCCGGGATCAAATTGTACTTACTGAAAGGCGAGCGGGGAGAAAACGAAGGGGAATATGGTGAATTCATCTATTTTAAGTCTTTGGATGAAAGGAATTACTGGATTCCTGAACCTGGAAATATGAGCGATAAGGGAAAAGAAGCCATGAGCAAGTTCCAACCGACACAGGATAAATTGATTGAAATGATAGAATGGAAATCAGTCTATACGGATTGGCTGGTGCTCTAAACATGAAATAGTTCAATAATCCGCTTTGCCCTGTCAGATGATGGGGTTTTTTTACAACCATTCTAATGCATATGAAACCTCCACAACCTGCGGAGAGTTAGGTTAAGGAAGGTTATTTGAAATGAGAATTCTTCAACCCCAATTCAACCCTCCCCAATAAAAAAGAGAGCTAGCCGAAACTAACTCTCTCATCTAAATGGCATAGGAAATACCCTACCAGAAGCCGTCCCCGGAACCGTCACATTACTGAAGTTGTTAATAATTCACTCCAGAAATCCTACATAGATTTAAATATATTTATAATCAATAATTATGAAATGGATATTCTAAAAATTAAAATACACTATGATGAAAAAATTATTAGTATTTACATTCGGTCTTTTATTGATGACAACTGTTGTTGCCCAAGATGAGCAAGAAACAAAAAGTAGTGGCAGTGGAGATTCTCCAACCATGTGGCTGGGCGGCGAAGTTACCTTCGGCGCCATGTCAAATAGGGATTTCACATTTGGTCCTAGTTTTGGTATTATGCTTAATGACAAAATGGGGATTGGAGGCACCCTGACCTATTCAAGTGGAAACAATTCAAACGCATGGGGCATTGAACCTTACTTCAGGTACTATATACCGATAGTTGACAAATTCGCCTTCTATGGTGATGCATTTGTTGGGATAGGAGGAGGAGATAATAATACGAGCGCTGACGGAGGTAAGTTCAACACCCTGGATTTTGGAGCCAGGGTAGGATTACAATATTGGTTTACTCCAAAATGGTCTCTTGCAGCATCTAATAACATATTAGTTTATAACTCTACTGACGGAAACGGAGATTTTGGAGCGGGTCTTAGTTTCAATACTGTTAACTTCTCATTCTTCTTCCATTTCTAAAAATATGCGGGAATATATAAGCGACTTAGTGTAGAAAAAGTCAATGGAAAATATAGATATCATACTAAACTACTTGATATTTCAAAGGAATTGGTCGGTAGGCTAATTATTAAATTCATCAAAACATTTAGATATTCTTATCCAAAAATGGAGAATTACATCGATGGATTAGAGCTTCTAGAAATCCTTAGAGATAAATATACAGTAGAACCTTTCCCGGGCTTCGATAAAATCAAGATTAAATTTGAATTACTCAAATCAATTGTTGCACAACAAGAAATGTCTTGGAAATCCGCATTATCTAACGTAAAGGGTATTTATTTAATTACAGATCTTTCAAATGGCAAACTTTACGTCGGCTCCGCATATGGCGAGAGTGCCTTTTGGAATCGCTGGCAATATTACATAGCCAACGGACATGGCGGAAATAAGATTCTAAAACAATTAATTAGTTCCAAAGGATTCGAATATACCAATAATTTTCAATTTTCATTATTGGAAACAAGGAGTATGAATGCTGAAGATGATGAAATCATTAATAGAGAAGCATTTTGGAAAGATGTCTTACATACTAGGGAGTTTGGGTATAATAAAAATTAAATCTGACTAATAATTGTATCCCATTTTTTATTTCAAATCGACTATTCCCAATCCTACCATTTGCCTTTCAGATTAGGAATAGGCTTCGTGTGCTTTAAGGCCCAATCTTTTGAACAAAGGGAAAAACCTTCGTAACTTTCAGTATGGTCAATATTGACAAAACACAAATTGGATTAGCAGGGGAATATTATGTCCTTGCTCAATTGAGTGCTAGAGGCTTTATAGCTACTCTAACTCTTGGTAACACAAAAGGTGTGGATATCCTGGTTACTAATCAGGATATCAATAAGCTTTTCAAAGTTGAGGTAAAAACAACATTTAATAAACCAGGACATACATGGCTTTTCTCTGATAAACTTATGTATAGCTGGCCAATGTCCAAGAAGCATGAATCAATTAAGGATGATAAACTAATTTATTGTTTCGTTAATATCTCTGATGTAGATATCCTTCCGAAATTCTTTCTCGTACCAAGTAAGGATGTTGCGAATTATGTCAAATGGCAACATCAGTTCTGGTTGGATAGTAAAAAGCATAAAGTCAGAGATACATCAATGAGGAATTTTAGGATAGAGGTTGATGATCCTAATGGTTACGAAAATAATTGGGATATTTTTAAATGATTCTGAATAAATAACACTTGAATTGCTAGAAGAATGACTAGGATCATTCATTGAACACAAATTGACATTGGTATTAGGATAGACTATTTTTATATCCTAGCCCAACACCTCTAAATCAAATGTCTGACAAACCAAATAATCCACTTAATTTCTGGCAAGAGTTAAAACGAAGGAAAGTCATTCGTGTAATTGTTATCTACGCGGCTGCTGCCCTTGCAATACTTGAAGCCGTAGATATTATATTTCCCAGAATGGGTTTTCCAGATTGGACAATCACTTTCGTAATATTCCTTCTGGTTATTGGTTTCGTAATTACAGTAATTCTTTCCTGGATCTATGATGTCACTCCTGAAGGAATTGAAAAGACCAAACCTGTTCATGAGATTACCGAGAAAGTAACGGAAAAACCATTAACAGTTAATGCCTGGAAGATTGCAACATATATCAGTGTTGTCGTCATTATTGGTCTGATCATATTTAACATTTTTGGTCGCAGGGGGAAAGTGGAAGACTTAGTTATACTCGACAAATCCATCGCCGTACTTCCTTTTAGATCCCTAAGTGAGGATCCTGAAAAGCAATATCTTGCCGATGGTGCAATGGATGCTATTCTGCTTCATTTATCTAAGATTAAAGATCTGAGGGTGATGGCCCGGACTTCTGTTGAACAATATCGTGAAACAGATAAAACAGCCACCGCTATTTGTCAGGAACTTGATGTAGCATTTTTGCTTGAAGGAAGCTTTCAGAAGTATGGAGATCAAGCCAGGCTGATTGTTCAGTTAATTGAGCCTGGGAAGGAAGGACACATATGGGCCAAGGAATATGATAGAAACTGGACAGACATCTTTTCTGTACAGAGTGAGGTAGCACAATCCATCGCCAGAGAATTACAGGCAGTAATTACTCCTGTAGAAAAACAACTCATTGAGAAAGTACCCACTACCAACCTGACTGCCTACGATTTTTATCAGAGAGGAAGTGAGGGACTTTGGAAATTCTTCTTAATGCGTAATAGAGAAGTGCTGGATAGAGCCACAGATCTTTTTAATAAAGCACTGGAATATGATTCCACATTTGCTCAGGTTTATACCGGATTAGCCTTTACTAAATTGATGAAGAGTTTTCCAAATATTATAGGCGCTTTTCTAACTTCGGACACCTATGTTGAAGGAGATTTTCTGGATACTGTAGTAATCCTGTCAGATATTGCACTTTCCTATGATGATCAATTAGCTGAAGCATATACTTTAAAGGGATATTATTATACAATAAAAGGTCTCAAAGAAAAGGCAATAAAAGAACTTAATAATGCTATCAAATTTAATCCAAATGATTGGATTGCATATTTGGTAACGGGAATATTATATTGTGATTACGACCTTGTAAAAGGATTAGAAAATCTACACTTGGCAGTATCTATTAACCGAGGATCGGAATTGCCAGAATTATTAAGATATACTGGTATAGTGTATATCAACGCCGGTTTTACTGAAAAAGGTAATTTATATATTCAGGAAGCTCTTAAATTGGATGACGATTCTATAGCATATTATAGAGTTTTAAGCTTTGCTGAAACTAGTCGTGGCGATTACGAAAAGGCAATTGAATTCATAGAAAAGATATACACAGAAGATATAAAAGATCCTAACATTCTATGGGCTTTAGGTTATAATTACATGTTCAATGGTCAATTTGAAGAAGCATTGAGATATTATGCAATATTTTATGAAACACTGAAATCTATCGATCAACTAAGTGTTAATAACATGCACCGGATTGCATATGTTTATTGGCAAAATGGATTCAGAGAAGAAGCAGAATATTATTTCAACGAACAAATTAAATATTCCAACAGGGATAATGAGTTGGGACAGCTAATGTCACAATTACTATATACATATTATGATCTTGCTGGGACATATTCATTTAGAGGGGAGAAGAAAAAGGCTTATGAGAATTTAAGAATTTTTAACCAGCGGCAAATAGAGCTACGTTGGATGGTAACATTAATCAAAAATGATCCATTATTCGACAGCATAAGGGGCGAACCTGAATTCCAGCAAATCATCAAAGATGTTGAAGCCAAATACCAGACAGAGCATGAAAGGGTCAGACAATGGCTGGAGGAGAATGATATGCTGTAGCTAATCCTATAACGTAATGCCACAACCTACAAACAAGCTATCCCAATTCTGGCAGGATAAATCGACAAATTGTTTCTTTAAAGTTGATATAATAAGGTGCGTAAGACTGACCATATTCATATTCCTGCTCTCTTTTGCTGATCAATCATTCGCCCAAAGTTCTCAGATTGATAGCCTGAAAGCTATTCTGCCCACCATGAAGGAGGATACAAGCAGAGTAAAGCTTTTTATAGAGCTAGGGAATAAATACCGTTTTCTGGAAATAGATTCGTCCTTCACCTATTTCCATAAAGCCATAGAACTTGCTGAAAAAATCGATGCGAAGGGATTTGAGGCCGATGCCCTGATAGACGTCGGGATTAATCACCAGATCCAGGGAACATATGACAGCACAAAACAATATTTTCAAAAATCACTGGAGATCGCTTCAGAAATGGGCGACAGGAAGAGAATATCTATCTATTATGCACAAAATGCAGGCTTATATCATGATATGGGTTTGTATGATTCTGCCGTTGCCGACTATTTCAAATGCCTGTCCATGGCCAAAGAACTTAGCACTGAAAGCGGACAGGCATGGCTCTACAACCGGTTAGGTGTAGTCTACTATGATCAGGGCCTTTTTGATGAAGCGGTGAGGTATTATCTGAAAGCACTGGAAATACGTGAAAAGCAGGGGGACAGATGGCAGATGACTGTAGGTTATAACAATATAGGAGAAATGTACAGGTTACAGGATATGCCTGATAAAGCTCTTGAATATTTTAAAAAGGCCCTCGCCATTCATGAGGAGCTCAAACCTTACGAAGACCGTGAACACGGGAGTAGCCTGGAAGAAGAATGGCCGAAAGCACGCAATTACTTGGTGATATATATCTGAAAAAGGGTGATTACAGACTGGCGCGTGAATATTATTCATCCGCCCTGGAACTCTATCAAGAGAGTGGAGATAAAAGGGGCCTGGCAAATATCTATGTCGAAATGGCCAATCTGGAGATCAGGGTTGCAGATTCATCCAATCAAACGGAGGCCAGGAGAATGGGATGCTATGAAAATGCCTTTCAACTGGCCGGCAGATCGTATACCCTGGCCAGGGAAATGGATATGCTCCCCATAATTAACGACGCGGCCCATGTCCTGATGATAGCCTACAACAAGCTGGGAGATTATAGAAATGGAATGAAGTGGGCTATGATATTTATTGACACGCAGGACAGTATGTACAGGGAGGATAAGATCAGGGCGATCCAGGATATGAACACCAAGTACGAAACAGAGAAAAAGCAGCAACAGATCGAATTGCAGGAATCACAGATCATTGCCAGGGATGCCAAAATTAAACAACAAAAAACATTTAAGAACTCATTACTCGGTGGTCTTGGAGCCATTGCCATCATCGTGTTCCTGACGTCATACGCTTATGTCCAGAAAAGAAGGGACAATAAAAGAATCAGAGAAAAGAATACACAGATTTCGGAAGCAAATGAAGAATTAAAACAATTGAATGAGGAGATTACTGTGCAGAAAGAGGAAATAGAAACCCAACGCGACCACTTATTCAATCAAAATGAGGCGATCACTGCCAGTATCAATTACGCTCAGAGAATACAATCGGCCATCCTACCACCTGAAACGTATATCAATGAACTTTTGGATGAAGTTTTCATCTTGTTCAAGCCGAGAGACATTGTGAGCGGGGATTTTTATTGGATCAAGCAGCTGAATCAGTATGTCATTGTTGTAGCAGCAGATTGTACTGGACATGGGGTGCCGGGTGCATTCATGAGTATGCTCGGAATGAGTTTTCTAACTGAGATAGTACAAAGAAGGGAAATTACACAAGCCAACCAGGTATTAAATGAAATGCGTCATCAGATAAAACACTCCCTCCGACAACATGGCCATCCTGATGAAACGAAAGATGGGATAGACATGGCTCTTTGTGTTATTGATGAGAAAACCAGGATGATGCAGTATGCAGGAGCCAACAATCCGCTCTATATAATCAAAGAATCAAACGGAGAGCCAGAACTGAATGAAATCAAGGCAGATCGGATGCCACTTGGATATTATTCCGGCAAAGACAAACCATTTACAAATCATGAAATTAATCTGGAAATCGGGGATACATTTTATTTATTTTCGGATGGATTTGTGGATCAAAAGGGTGGTGATGAGAATAAAAAATACTTGAGCAAGAATTTCAAAAGATTATTGCTAGAGATTCATGAACAACCCATGTATGATCAGCAAAAGATACTTGAGAAAAAACTTGCTGATTGGATGGGGACAATTCCTCAGGTAGATGACATATTAGTTATTGGCGTGAGAGTATAAATAAACTCAAATACATTATTCCTGAAGTAAGATAGTATAAACCAAATAGTAACAAATATAATTCAGGCAATGGCTGGAGGAGAATGACATGTTATAAATCCATTTCTTTTGTGCTATTCCTGGCAAATTGAATACATATCAGATTAACCGTTTCTTCAATCCCAATTCAACCAACTACAATAAAAAAGAGAGTTAGCCTGAACCAACTCTCTCAGATTAAATCGTGGGCGATAATGGATTCGAACCATTGACCCCCTGCTTGTAAGGCAGGTGCTCTGAACCAGCTGAGCTAATCGCCCTTTCTTTATCTCTTTGATTCTTATTCATTTACCTTGAACATAGTTTGAAACATCCTACAAAGAAATCCCCAAACCCATATATTTAGTTCAAACATTGTTGGGATTAATAATGGCTTCTGTGAGAGTAATATTGCGTAAGAGTAGGTAACTTAAGGATGGCAGACACCCAATTGTAATAATGCTAACTCACAATAAGAAAGTCAAATGAATATTCGCAGGGCATTCAGCGTTGAAAAGGATTGCGTAAAATATTGTATTGAAGAATTTACCTGAATCAAATTGTTCACTGTTTTCTCTAATCCTGAGGAGTAAATACAAATTTTCTTTCGCTTCCGTTTATTTCAAGAGATACTTTGCCGATTTTAGATTCCTCATAGTCATTTACCTGATATGCGAAAACATGCTGATCATCTTCTTTCACAAATTTTGTAATCTTGTTTGTATATAGTCGGAAGGCTGTATCGGCTACTAAATATTGGTTATATAACCCATGTATATAACATATCAAATGTGAACGTATTTTTCCTGACCCTGAATTCAAGGAAAAACATAGCTCCGGAATGTTATCACTGTCCAAATCAGTTACTACTAGGTTATTTAAAGTGTCCCCAACATAGAAGTAACTACCATTGGAACCTGATTCAACCACAACATATTTATTGGATGGCCAGTCCCAGACATAGTTCCGACATAAATCAAAGACTTGTTGATTCTTGATGAAAAACCTTCTCCCGTTTAAACCATAACCTGGAACATTACCATCCTCAGATCGCAAGGATAATGCATAAACTTGAGCGTGCAACCTGTTCCATATTTCATCCGATGTTATCTCTTCTACATGAAAAATGACCGTAGTATTCACTTCACGGCCATAATCGTTATAAACCCAGTTCTTTATCAGCTTTTCTGCTTCGGATATAGAAATCCTATCATTTACATTTTGTTTTTTCTCACATGAATATAATCCTGCAAGTATTAAAATGAATATGATCAAATACTTCTTCATTGCATAAAGAATTTTCAGGTTTCCAACACTTTGATATTTATTTTAAAAAGAAGGTTTAATTACAATTAACCGGAGAATTCAACTGCCAATTTTTCCAAGCCGGATTTGAGAGGCATTGGCCTGTCCGGCCATGATTTATGTTGTATCTGAATCTACAACAGATTTATGGTTTGTATTATTGCCTATAAAGTGTTTCCCGATTTTTTCAAGTTAATCCTAAATTCCAACTTTTCCCAATTTATGAAGACTGTTGTGATATTGTTTCAATATGGAATAGAAATGACACCCGTTTCGTATTGTTTTTTGTTCACCTCTAGCAAATTCATTGGGGCGCTGACAGAGAACGATGATCTAACCCAGAATACGAAGGGTTTCAATATAATCTTGGAGCGTTTTAAAAGTATGAAAATTGCCCGTTTGCACTAGTTTAGAGGTATCATATTTTGTTGTAGAGACCAGTAGTCCAATACTTGGTCAAGAAACAGAGGAATTCAAGTTTACAAATACCCTTGGTTATAATTAGGCTCTAAACTTCAATTCTCCTTCAACCAATCCTCAATAAAAAAGAGAGTCAGCCTGAACTAACTCTCTCATCTGAAATCGTGGGCGATAATGGATTCGAACCATTGACCCTCCCTGTCAGCTTCCATTATAACTGGGCCAGTCAATATTGGAGGCGTAAGGTATACCTTCAAGTACCGGATCTAATAGAAATAGTCCTAAAATACTGAAGAAGATGTTTCATATTAATCTTAAACTATTTCATATTGATAATCAACAGTTTTCGAACTGCTGTAAAATCACCAACCTGCAAACGATAGTAGTAAACACCATTGGAGATATTTGGCGCGGACCAAACACGATTATGATGACCCGGTTGCAGTTTCTCCGATACCAGTGTTGCCACTGCCTTTCCTGAAACATTGTATATTTTTAGCGTAACAAAACTTGGTTTTGGTATGGTAAACTCTATGGTTGTGTTTTGATTAAAGGGATTGGGATAATTTTGTTCCAGTCTGTAACCCCGTGGTAAGTTATCTGGAATTTGTTCTAAACTGGTCATGAAATCCCATGTCTGATACCAGAATCCCGCCCAATGTTTATTTATTGTGTTGCTTGTTTCACCTATTCCGGACTGACCAACTGTTCCAATGATGCGATGACTGCTCCCGGAGATATCTGCACCACCATTTGAGAATACACTGCTCTTCAATAGTGTTTGTGCACTGGCTACCTGTTGGAATTGAACTGCCACGGTGAATGTAATCAGTATCAATCCCATTTTAATTAGTCTCATGAAATCGCTTTTAGTTTTCATTTGCTTGTCTGCTGATATTTTTCTTCCAAAATTGTTACGCGCTCGATAAGTGTTTCAATAGTCTCCTGCTGTTGCTGGATCTTTTTTTCTTGTTCCTTTATCCCTTCAATTAATACCGCAACAAGCCGGGCATAATCAACAGATATGGCATCCTCCCCATTATCTTCATACGCCACTACTTCAGGAATTACCTCGCCAACTTCTTCTGCAATCAATCCAATATCTTTTGCACCGTCAGTTTTCCAGTCAAAGCAGACGCCACGCAGACTTTTCACCTTTTCCAAAGCACCTTTGATGGTGCTAATGTTGGTTTTCCATCGTCTCGAGCTGTAAGTGGTCCATGCATCAGCGATAGGATCGGTTGTAGAATTTTGAACCACTTGCAGGATATTACTCGGTAAAACGCCGGCCATTCCAATACCTACTCTGCCTTCTTCTGATACCAGAATATGCGGCAATGTAGCGCCAGAGCTATTACTGGCTCCTATGTAGAGACCCAAATTGGATGCAACGATATCACGACGATTACCGTTGGGTGAGAACATAATCCAACCGGAACCGTTTCCAAGTGGCGTGCCAGCTATAATTGAACCCGTGGCACCAAAATCTATGTCCAACTTTCCATCCGGGAAACTTGTGGCGATGCCCACATTACCATCCTCATCTATTGTTATTCCATTCTGTGCTGAGGGTGCTCCGGAAGAAGAACTTGTCAAAAGGCGTATCCCTCCTTTGTAGCCGGTACCTAAATCAGGATCGTCAAATATTATGTCCCTGCGGTGCCCTCCTGGGGTGAGTGTTATCACTCCCGGCCACCCTCCTGGCGTACTCAGATCAATATGAGCATCAGTGCGAACGTCGAAACGGGCAATCCCCGCAACATGCAACTTCTGTTGCGGACTGTCCGTGCCAATACCCACCAGGTCATCAACGTTAGTTAACTCTACCTCTCCATTCGGCACATCTCTGGTCCAACTATTATCGGTTCCTCCACCTGTTGCTGCACTGTTCTGTACTGTACCATCGGGAAACTGGATGCCTCCGGCCGTGGAATGAATTGTCCCATTAACTGTTAACTTGGTGTCGGGAAAACTTGTACCAATACCGACATCACCATCTTCGGTTATGGTAATCCCATTTGAGGCTGGTGCTGGTGAATCTGAAGTACTGGTCAGCAATCGGATCCCCCCTTTATATCCGCTGCCTGGATCAGGATCATCAAAAATGATATCTCTGCGGTGGTTTTGGGCAGTACTCACTATCAATCCTGGCCATCCCCCGGGGGTACTTAAATTGATTGTTCCTGAACCCACATCAAAGCGTCCTAGACCCGCGACATGCAGTTTTTGATTTGGTTCACTAATCCCGATTCCAACATTACCGTCCCAAGGAAAAATATTTGAACCACCTGCTATAAACCTGGCATTTAGACTATAGGCTGAAGAAGTAAGTTGAATTCTGGGAGTAAGTTCAGGGTCAGTGCTAATTGATACACCGAGCCAAAGCTGTGTAAAGAACTGAAAGTCCAGGGGAACATCAGAACCTAGAATTACATTGAATATTCCGTCTTTAACCTCAACATTCTTCGACTCTGACCAAAGCTCGGGACCACCGGTAGAAGCTTCGTATAGTTTAAAAGTTAGTGCATAGCTGCCATCAGGTACAAGATTACCATCTGCGTCGGTAAGAATACCCTGATAACTAATAACTGGAGGTGCCTGTCCAAAAATAAACTGAATAGCAAAAATAGTTGTAAACAGAACGATAAGAAGAAATGATTTTTTCATGGTTTACTCCTTTTTTAAGTAGTGAATGATTTCTATTAATTTATATATTAAGTTACATAAGTTCCTCAGCATTTGCAAATGATCTGAAGATTTTTAGAAATAAAAATTTACATTGTGAATTTTTAAAAGTTGTTTGGGGAGAAGCAACTACCATTTTCCTTTACTGATGAAATATATTTGCATGTATTAAGGCCTTTCATTGTTCATCAACAATAACACTCTGGGAATAAAATCCAGAAAAACTATAAAATACTTGACATTGTGACAATATCGGAGAAAAATCTATTGTCAGTGCGTAAAACCTGACATTTGGCGAATTTAATTAATTCAAGTTGCTACTTATATAATGGTTCTTGAAATTGCATATCCAAAAATGAAAATTACGACCTTCAGGAGAAATCCAACATCCGTTACAGCGTGGATCTTCTTAGGCAGGAAGTTGGATATTTCACTGAAAGTTGTTTCAATCCTTTTTCTCATAACAGAGATTAAGTATTCAATATATGGCTCATGCTTTCTTCTTGAATTAGATTTCCTGGCCACAAGCAGATCAATATGTTCAGCCTCGTTTAACATCTCTTCAATGGCATAATTTGTATAAGCACTATCTCCATATATTACGCTGCCTCCAGGAATCTGAAGAAGCAAAACGATTATATGACGGCATCAGGCAGGAATACGATGTAGACGACAGTGCTGGTTTGGCTTTGTTGTTGTCTGCCTGTGAATGCCTAGACTTTATCAGGCAGGCAGAAGCGGAAATAAAAAAGCATGGCCTGGTAATTACGGATAAATATTCCCGGGTTAAATCAAATCCTGCATGTACTGTTTTGAAGGAACATAAAACATTGATGTTAAATTATCTCAAAGCTTTGAATTTGGATTTTTCCAGTATTGACAAACATGCTATCTCTTTAAATAATTTGAACTAATGGCTAGACCAGCAAAACCAAAAAGGGGAAATGTCAGGGCTGAAAGATTAACACCTTCAGAACTTGAATTTCTTATATCAGGTCACGACTATTTTAATGAGATTGACCCGGTAATGATTCGCAAAAAATGGGAATTTCATAAGGATGTAATTATGAAACACTGGCTTACTTAAAAGCCGTTTACCTTGTTAGGAACAAGTTATTTTAATAACCGGCCTGGGACATATCCCTGGGCATATACTGAATACGAGAATGGAATATGATCGAGCAATAAAAGATCCTCCTGCAGGAAGTGAGTTAAGTCATTTAACCGACCAGGTAGATAGTTTGAAAAGATATTTAGCTCTTCTGGACAGGGATCTGTATATAAGCAGCAAGGACGGTTTAATAGTTTATGGAGTTCTGTCAAAAGAGGAGGCAGAGCCCATACGGGCGCAGCTAAAGGCAGGGATTGAAAAGAAGATAACGGAAGTGAAAACAGAAATCCGTAAAAAGATGGACTAATATATACAGCCTGGAAACAGGCTGCCACAATAAATAAATAACAATAAATACAATTAGATATGAATTTGAAACTATTAGCAGAAGAGCGGGCCGGGCTTCTAAATGATTACAAGGAAGCTGTAGATGCCACGCCCTTCGATAAGGAGAAGTGTGACAGACTTTATGAGGCAATCCAAAAAAAGGATGCTGAAATTAAGTTTACACAGGCAGAGGATGAGGATTTTGTAAAAAGCTTTAACACTGTACCGGTTCATGAGATTCGTGATGCTAAAACCGGGAAACCGATTAAGCAGGGTTCACATGAAGAGCTGGGTAATTATTTTTCCGATGTGGTTAAAAGTGCCTTTGGTTATAGTGTCCAGAATAGGGATATTTTAGAGTCCTCAGGTAGTGGGCAGTATATCGTTCCCGAACATCTCAAGGGTCCAATGATTTCATATATCATTGAAAAATCACTGTTAGGCCGTTTAGGTGTTCCGAATGTTGCTGTTCAGACTGATACAACTAAGTACGCTGAGGTCACAGCCCTTCCAACGGCAAATACCATTGCTGAAGGTGCGGAGCTCACGGAAACAGACCCGACATTTACGGCACGTACTTTACAGATGCATTCATACAGGGCAGGGACGATTGTTACCCAGGAATTTATTGAGGATTCAATTGAACATCCTAAGAATATTATGGAACCGCTGTCGCAATCAATTGCCGACAATATTGACAGCGATTTTATCAATGGAGGTGGGTGGATCCACGGAGCCAATGGGATTGGATAATATGACAGGTGTTTATATGCGTCTGCATTTAGGTGCTAACGGTGCTGCTTTGACTGGCTTTGAGGAGCTGGGTGCGCTGTGGCGAAAAGCACGGGAACTGAACCATGGTGTTTCTGCTTTCGTACTTGCACCCAGGACTTTAGAGGAGATTCGGTTACTTGAGGACGCCCATGAAGCACCAAAGCAAAATCCTTTTGGTGAAATTCCCCTTGTAGAAACCAATCAGGTAGGAATTACAGACACTCAAGGGACAAGCAGCAATGCAAGCAAGATTTTTGCAGGTGATTTTCGTTCCAATGTTTGGGCTGGTTGGCGTTATGGCAGTGCAGATTCAATCAAATTTCTAGTTGACAGGAGTACACTGGCAGAATTCGGTAAGGTGCGGATTTATGCAAAGACCAGGATGGGTTTAGCCTATCCCTGGCAGACTTCCAATAGCTCGCACTGTCTATTGATGCTCAACTTATTATCCTTATCCACTTTGTTAAGTCTTTCCTCTTTTGCTATTTCCCCAACACTTTTTTTAAGAAATCATTCTCCATCTGTAACTGGCCTACTTTCTTGAACAGCTCAGCTTTTTCCTTTTCGGTTTCATCCTTGGCAGAGCCTTTCTCAAATACGCTACTGGCTCCTGATAAAAACTTAGCCTTCCAGGTTGATTATACATATTAAAGTTACAAAATCCTAATAGTATCTTCAATTACTTTTGTTTCACAAGGTTCAAGTCCTTAACTTGCCTTTAACCAAGCCCTAAACCTGATGCCTGAGAATGCTGACCGTCCTCTCTCATTCTTTCAGGAGTTAAAACGCAGGAAAGTTGTACGCGTAATTATTGTTTATGCTGCTGCTTCATTTGTTATTCTTGAGCTTGCATCTATTATCCAAGAACCTTTCGGATTACCGGAATGGACCATAAGACTTGTATTTATTATCCTATTAATTGGTCTTATTATTTCAATTATCCTTTCCTGGATATATGATATTGCCCCTGAAGGAGGTATAGTAAAGACAGAACCTGCTCATGAGAGTATAGAGAAAATACCGGAAAAACCATCAACAGTTAATGCCTGGAAGATTGCTACATATATTAGTGCAGTTGTTATTGCTGGTTTCGTCCTGTACCACATATTTGGAACAAATAATAAAATAAACCTTTCAGGTCTGGAAAGGACCATTGCCATATTACCATTTGAAAGCCTCGGTCAGGATAAAATGACAGGCTCTATGGTAGATGCCCTTCCCATCGCACTGATTATGGAATTGCAAAATGTTGAAGATTTCATAATCAGGCCCAGGGAATCCACCTTGAAGTACAAAGGTACTGATCTGAGAAGCCCTGATATTGGGAAAGATCTGAATGTGAACTTTCTTCTCAAAGGGTATTTACAGCAACAAAGAAATTCCATCCTGGCTGATATTATGTTTATCAACGCGGCATCTGAAGAAGTTATTTGGAATCATTCCTATGAAATGGCATTGGACAATATTTTTCAGGTACAGCAAGAGATATCAAGACAGGTGGCTAACTCGCTTGCAACTAATTTTACACCAAGGGATAAGAAACCAACGGATAATCCTGATGCTTGGCTTGCATACCTGAATGGTTTGAATTATTACTGGCAGGATGAATCCAAGCAAGACTTTCTATTGGCAATCAAATATTTTGAGAAGGCTATAAAATTGGATCCAAACTTCCTTCATGCTTATGCAAAATTAGCTGCCTCAAATAGCTGGATGTATCATTTTTATTTTGACAGATCACAAGAACGCTTGCAGCAAGCCAACAAAGACATTGAGAAAATCAATGAAATAGATCCTGGAAATCCGGAAGGGATTTTTACACGTGGAATCTATTATTACATTACACATGATTATGATAAAGCCCTGAAACAATATAAGATGGCAGAAGGGCTGGTTAATGATGAAGTTGAATATTTTGTTTGTCTCGCCGCTTTATACAGAAGGAAATCAAACCTGGAGGATGCAAACAGGTACTTTCTGAAAGCCTTTGAACAGGATCCCCAAAATCGGATAGTCATCTCCGAGATAGCAGAAACATATCTGCTCATGCGGGAATATGACCTGGCTGAAAAATTCTTTAATCAATCCATTCTCATGGGTGCTGCACGTGCAGATAAGCTGATTAACAACGTGTATATGTACCTTGGATGGGAAGAGGGCACTGAAAGAAGCAAACAGGCACTTAAGCTGCTAAAAAACCACCCGGACAACGAATCAAATCCCTCGCTATTGCATCAACAGATTTGGATTGATTTAATTGATAGAAGGTATCAGGATGCCTTAATATCTGCATCTGAGGAAAACTTCGATACCGTGAGCCATCAATTTATATATCGGCCAAGGAGTATATATATCGCTGAGGTGCATCGCTTGCAGAACAATGATCCAATGACTTACCTGTATTATGATTCTGCAAGGATCCATCTCGAGGCTAAAATCAATGCATCACCACAGGATTCCAGATATCATAGTGCCTTAGGTATAGCTTATGCAGGATTGGGCAAGAAACCCGAAGCCATAAAGGAAGGTAAATTGGCAGTCAGTCTGATGCCTGTTGAAAAGGATTTTTACAGGGGAATCTTCATGCTGGAAGACCTGGCACGGATCTATACGATGGTCGGGGAATATGAAATTGCTCTTGACTATCTTGATCAACTCTTATCAATGCCCAGTTTTATGTCCGTCAATCTTTTAAAGAAAGATCCGGTATGGGAACCTTTATGGGAACTTCCTGAATTCAACCAGCTCATCGAAAAATATTCTTAGAATTGCATATAACCCATGCCTGACAAGCCTGATATATTATCCCAATTCTGGCAGGAACTTAGACGCAGGAAGGTAATTCGTGTTATCACAGTCTATGCTGCTGCTGCTTTTGTAATCCTTGAGCTGGTGGATATACTGGCCCCATCACTTCGATTGCCTGATTGGACATTGAACCTGGTCCTTGTCTTACTTTGTGTGGGATTTATCATTGCGATTATCCTCTCTTGGATCTACGATATACACCCTGAAGAAGGGATAGTAAAGACAGAACCAGCTCATAAGGTAAAGACCGCAGATATACCAAAAACCTCAAACAGCTGGAAGATTGCCAGCTATATCAGTTTTGTGGTGATTGTGGCATTGATAGTTCTCAATATCATACCACGAACAAATCTGTCCAAAAAAAGATCCATCCTTGACAAATCCATAGCTGTCATTCCATTTATCGATGATAGTCCGAATAAAGATAATGAGCACATTATCAATGGGATTATGGACGACTTGCTGATCAATCTGCAATCCATAAAAGATCTCAGGATCCCAGGCCGTACTTCAACTGAACAATACAGAAATAATCCAAAGCCCATTCCTGAGATTGCGGCTGAAATGAATGTAGCTTACATTGTTGAAGGTAGCGGACAGCGATATGGAAATAAGATTCGTTTGAGAGTGCAACTGGTGGAAGGGGCAACGGATAAACACATATGGGCAGATTCTTATGATGAGGTAATCAATGGACCGGAAGATATATTCAGGATACAAGGTCAGATTGCCAAGTCGATAGCCGCTGAGCTCCAAGCTGTTATCACACCTGAAGAAAAACAACTCATAGAGAAAGTACCAACCACCAGTTTAACAGCTCATGATTTTTACCAAAGAGGTAGAGATGAACAATCTAAATATTGGTTGGACAATGATAACAAAAATGCCCTGGAAAGAGCTGAAGATTTCTATTATAAAGCATTGGAATATGATTCCACATTTGCACAGGCTTATACAGGATTGGCTATTGTATATTGGTTTAAGCATTTTAGTGAAACCTTTTATACTGAAAATTTCCTTGATTCAGCATTGATCCTGGCAGATATTGCTCTTTCATTTGACAATCAATTATCAGAGGCTTATGTAATAAGAGGGGCTTATTATTGGGAACATAATGAAAAAGAACAAGCTCTAAAGGAATATAATAAGGCTATAAGATTCAATCCAAATGATTGGCAGGCATACAACTATAAGGCTTATTTATATTACGCTGATGACCAAGTTAAAATGATTGATAATTTACATAAAGCCATATCATTGCACAGAGGACCTTTTTTGCCAGGATTATATAGAGACCTAAGTAATCTGCTGGCTTTTGCAGGTTTTATAGATAAGGCCAAATATTATCAAATAGAAGCTCTTAAACTGGATGATGATTCAGCATCGTATTACAGGTATCTAGCAGATTTTGAATTTTATATTGGGAATACCGTAAAATCTATTGAATTTGGGAAAAAATCTTACGCTATTGATTCAACTAGCGTTAGGGTTATTTATATGCTGGGACTTAGCCATATCTGGTTAGGTCGATATGAAGAAGGATTGGAATACTATAAAAAATTTTCCAACATTTACGACGGATACGACTATCCTCCGGTTTTATACGAAATTGGGTATGCATACTGGGTTATTGGATTCAAGGATGAGGCTGAATATTATTTTAATACAGCATTGGAATTATGGGATCAATTGTTTGAATTGGGTCGCATACTTACTGGTGAAGATTTATTCATGTACTATCAGCTTGCTGCAGAGTACGCATTCCAGGGAGATAAAGATAAAGCATACGAATATTTTGACCTTCTTAATCAATTGCCATGGATGCCAAATTGGATAATCACAGAAACTAAAACTGATCCAATGTTGGATGGTATCAGGGATGAACCTGAATTTAAGCAGATTGTCAGGGATTTGGAAGACAAATACCAGGAAAATCATGAAAGGGTCAGGAAATGGCTGGAGGAGAATGATATGCTATAGCTAAGAATTCCGAGGATAGATTTTATGCCCCCGTAGCAGTTGCTGAAGGCTTTTCTGTGATCCCGGAGTCATAATTTTCTTATGGTAGGGCCTCCAGATGCGGGCAAAACGATGCTGGCCAGACGCCTTCCTTCCATATTGCCGCCATTATCCCTCGAGGAGGCCCTGGATACCACCATGATCCATTCTGTGGCCGGGAAACTGGACAGAAATGAGTCATTACTGACAAACAGACCGTTCAGGGATCCCCATCATACCATATCAGACGTAGCGTTTAGTAATTATGTGGTGAAATTAATTTGACTTTGGTTTTTGAGTGGTGTAACTTCGCCAATTAACTGAATTTTTTTCTAATAAAACTTTAAACAATCTAAAAGAAATGAAAAAATTTAGTTTAATACTCACTGTTGCTGTATTCCAATTAATCTACATAAATGGATTACAGGCACAAACTACGCAGACAAAACCTAATCAAGTGGAACTTGTAAAAAAACTCATTGGTAAT
>LJUP01000132.1 GCA_001303955.1 Bacteroides sp. SM23_62
GGTTTTGCCTGGATGTACTGAGGAGATCTTCTATTTGCTGAAATTGTTCCGACCTGATCCCGGTCCGGCCATATCCCGTGTCAATATCAATGTAAAAACCAACCTGTTTCTCGGGTTTTTGAAGCGTACTGATCGTCTCTATATTATCTGCTAGTACAGATATCCTGGAAATTGAGGCCAGTTCATTTAACCTTTTCATTTCCAGTGGATTGAAGGGGAATGCCACAAGAATATCCAGCCAGCCCGCCTGGGCAAAATATTCCGCCATGTCAAAAGAAGATACCGTGATCCCTGTTACACCGAAATCCCGGAACCAATTTCCGATTTCAATAGATTGATGCGTTTTAAAATGGGGTCTGAATCCGATATTGGCCTGCTTTGCCTTCGTGGACATCCTTTCTATATTCCTGAGGCACTTTGATTTATCCAGTAATAAAGTAGGTTTTGTCATCGACATATTCCAGCATATTTTTTAATATATGGTTTTTACAAAAATGACTTATTTTATCCCCAGCCTTTTCTGGATCTCTTCCAGGCTCAGTCCCTTGGTCTCAGGCATGACTAAAAGCACCCATAACAGCTGGCCGACCATGCAAAGCGCATAGAAGGCAAATGTATGACCGCCGGATATGTCTGCTATTACGGGAAAGGTCCATGATATGGCAGCGGCCATGAACCAATGGGTAAAACTTCCCAGGGCCTGTCCCCTTGCCCTAACCCGATTGGGGAAGACCTCGCTGATGAAGACCCATATGACGGTTCCCTGTCCGAAAGAATGAGCTGCAACGAAAACAAGTATACTGATCAGTACTACCGTTCCACCTGCCCTGCTGAATTCGGTACCATATGTATAAAAAGCCCAGGCCGTAACTGCCAGGCTCACAATATATCCGACGGAACCAACGATCATCAGCTTTTTCCTGCCGAAGCGGTCAATGATGGTCAGGGCCAGTGCCGTAAATATGACAAATGTCCCGCCAATGGCTACTGACTGCAGGAGGGCTGAATCACTACCTGCCCCTGCCATCCTGAAAATATGGGGTGCATAGTACAGGACAGCATTGATGCCGGACAGCTGGTTAAATATTGCAATGGCCATGGCCAGCAGGATGGGCTTCATGAACTTGGCACTGAAAAACCGTTCCCTGCGATGATCTGTTTTCATATCAAGGGAGGTCCGGATCTCATTGATCTCATCCTCAATACTTCCGTGATCTGTGCCACATCTTTCCAGCACCTGTGCCGCCCGGTCATCTCTTCCCTCTGCCACCAGCCAGCGCGGGCTCAATGGGATGAAGAACAACAATATGAAGAAAAGAAAGGCCGGAATCGCTTCCACCCCGAACATCCAGCGCCATTCCACCGCTCCGAGTTCCATGGAGGCAATCAAGTAGTTAGACAGGTAGGCAATCAGCATTCCGGAGACGACATTGACCTGCACTATAGCTACCATCCTTCCTCTCAGTCTGGCGGGTGTGATTTCTGCTATGTACATTGGTGCTACAACAGAGGAGCCCCCAACCCCGATTCCACCCAGGAAACGGTATATCAGGAACATGATCCAGTTTTGGGCCATGGCACTTCCCAGTGCTGACAGAAGGTAGAGTAGCGCCAGGATGAACAGGACATTCCTGCGCCCGATAAAATCTGCAGGCCTGCCTACGATCACTGAACCGGCTATGGTCCCCAAAATGGCACTGGCTACGGTGAAACCCAGGGTTGCTTTGCTTAACTGGAAGAATTCTTCCAGCCATTGTGTGGTTCCTGAAATAACCGCCGTGTCAAATCCGAATAGAAGTCCGCCGAGTGCCGCAACAATGGCAGACAGTAGGAGAGTGGGTTTGCTTCTCATGCAAGGAAGGATTTGAAATATGCCCTGAATATAAACATTCCGGCCGATATCCCTTAAATCTGCCGGACAAAATCATCTTTTCCCGAGAAAACATTTGGAAGTTTCATTCTAATTGCCTAAAATATAGTCGTTATTAATGATTAATTTTTAATCAAAATCAAAAAACTATGGGAGCATATGACAAGTTCTGCCAGAGTTGCGGCATGCCAATGGACAAGGACCCTGCAAAAGGGGGGACCAAAAAGGACGGTACGAAAACCCAGAAATACTGCAGCCTTTGCTATGAAAAGGGTGCCTTTAAAGACAATTTCACTTCAGCGGATGAGATGGTAAGTTTTGTCAAGGGTAAATTAAAGGAAATGGGATATGGTTCCCTGAAGCGCTGGTTTTTCACTTCACACATTCCCAAACTGGAACGCTGGCAGGTCTGAGCCGGATAAGGATACGCATTAAATCCATTGCATCAGTATCTATTTTTTGGTCAATTTCCAAACAGGGTCACTACAATCTTATTTTTTCACTCAGAGGCTCCGGAAGATCTTCCATCTTGTAATCCGAGGCATCACAAAACTCATAGTACTGGTAGAATCCGCCATGGATACATGAACAGGGGCAGTCATAGCAATTTTCATTTTTTCATCGTTTCCTCCATAAATGTATCCTGCCAACTCCCGGAAACCGGTGGAAGACATGTCACTGTAGCTTCCCGGCATCTGAACGGATGCCATGATGGCCGGTTCATAACGCCGTATTTCAAAATTTCCGTCCTTATGTAAAACTGAGTATTTCTGTTTTTCTGTTTGTGTCATTGTTTCAATTTTATTTTTCAGGATAACAATCGATACGTGAAATTGTTCAGGGAATCCACACTTGATAAAAAGGATTATCTTTACCATATGCGCAATAGGATTTCTCCGGTTAGATTTTATAAGATCCTGATATCATCGCTTTTACCTCTTGTCATTTTCGGATGTACCGGGCTGCAGAAACCCAATATCATCCTCATCATGGCAGATGACCTTGGTTATGGTGACCTGGGCTGTTACGGTGGAGATCATGCGAAAACACCCCATATTGACGGTCTCGCGGATAAGGGCATAAGGTTCGTGGATTATCATTCCAACGGCGCGGTTTGCAGTCCCACCAGAGCCGCACTGATGACCGGCCGTTATCAGCAAAGATCAGGCATTGAAGGTGTCGTTACCGCCGCCGGGCACAGGCATACGGGATTATCCACGCAAGAATACACCATTGCGGATTACCTTGGTTCAATAGGATATTCTACCGGCATCATCGGAAAGTGGCACCTGGGATATGATACTGCATTTTCACCCCTGAATAACGGCTTCGATCATTTCAGAGGTTATGTCTCAGGAAATATAGATTACCATTCACATATCGACCAGACCGGACGATATGACTGGTGGTTGAACAAGGATACCATCGTGGAGGAGGGTTATGTCACAGATTTAATTACCGATGCTGCCATTGAATTCAGCAGGAATAAGCAGGGTACTCCTTTCTTCCTGTATATTTCGCATGAGGCACCGCATTATCCCTACCAGGGTCGAAATGACACGGCTGACAGGACCAACGGGGCAGATTTTCCAGTCTCCGGGTCCAGGCCGGATATTGAAAATGCCTATCGGGAAATGATCGAGGCAATGGACGAGGGGATCGGAAAACTGTTAACAGCCCTTGAGCAATCAGGCCAGCTGGAGAATACCTTCCTGTTTTTTTGTTCAGATAACGGGGCAAACAGAACCGGATCAAACCATCCTTTGAAAGGATTTAAAGGCAAGCTATGGGAAGGGGGACATCGTGTTCCTGCCATTGCATTCTGGAAAGACCACATTGAACCTGGTATAAATTCCGCAACCATCCTATCCATGGATCTGTTCCCCACGATTATTGCTATCACGGGCAATGAATGGCCTGATAACGTGGAACTTGATGGACAGGATTTCAGCCATTCCCTCTTCCCGGATCAATCCTTGCAGGAACGTACTGCCTTCTGGCGTTTTAAAAATCAGCAAGCAGTCCGGAAAGGTCCGTGGAAACTACTGATAGACGGGGAGGAAGTGTCTCTTTACAACCTCGAATCAGATCCGGGTGAAAAGAAGAACATAAAGGAATTGTACCCGGCGATCGTTGATTCACTCCGGGTGTTGCTCGATGACTGGACCCGGGAAATGGACCGGTACAGTCCCCGTACCTAAGGTCATTTTACAGAATTGAACAATTCACTTTAAGCACTTTGATAGAATAATCAGGTAATTGTACGTGATCTTCTGTATATCAGTACGATAATAAAATGAGGAATCATTGGAAGGAACCAGATTGCCAGCTTGTTCAGCATCCCAGGTATACATTCAGGACGGTTTCTGAAAAGTGCCTTTATGCCTGCCCGCGCGACTTTTCCGGGGTGCTTCAAAACACGGAATCTTTTTGCCATTTCACGGTCGAATTGATATTGCCCAAAAAGGGCTGTATCAATCGCACCCGGCAGAAGGCAGGTTACATGTATGCCGAAGGGTTTCAATTCTGTCCTGAGTGCACGTGTAAAATGGCGCAGGAAGGTTTTAGTAGGTCCATAGTAGGAAATGGTAGGATAGGGCATCACAGCTGAAATGGATGAGACATTCAGAATGAATCCCATTCTTTTTTTCAGCATATTCTCTGAGAATGTGCGGCAGAGTAGGGCAGGGGTGGTCATGTGTAACTGCAGGGCAGCTTGTGCCTGTGAATACTGAACACTTACAGCTTCCCCATAAACCAGCATACCTGCATTATTTACCAACACTTCCACCTGGATCTTTTTCTCCTCACAATAATCATACAAAGATTTGGCTGCCATCTCTCTTGAGAGGTCCATGTTGACGGTGATAACAGGGGTTGCATAAGCCAATTCCAGATGCTTTTTCAATTTATTGAGCTCTGTAGACTGGTTACTGACCGCGATCAGATGGTAACCTTTCTGTACAAGTAGTTCAGAAAAATGCCAGCCTAGTCCCGAAGAGGCTCCGGTGACCAAAGCATATGCATATGGTATTGTGTCTTCGCTCATCTCAGCCTTCAGGCGGCCCTTTGATGTCAAATGCCATTAGCATGTTGCCCCGTCTCTGGTACAATACACCTTTGTATATTACCGGGTGAGAAAAATGCTCTTTTGTCCCTTTGGTGATTTTAAAAGAGCTGATTTCCTGCATTTTCCCTTCATTATAGCTCAGCAGTTTCAACTCCCCCCTTTGGTTGTAGTAGTACAGCATGTCATCCGCCGCAATTATTGCGCCACTGCCGATTTTCAATGAATCTGTGAGCTGTCCCGAGGTGGCATCAATGGCTTTTAACTGTTTCTTTGTAGTTCCACTGCCGTAAAGATAATTGCCGATCTTGACGATTCCACCCATGAAGCTGTCAAATTCCGGATTGCGCCAAACCTCAGTAAACTCAGAGCCATCTTCGGAAAGATCAAGTTTAACACCACCATTTCCGGTACCCGCGGCATAATATATTGAACCTTCATCATACAGCACAGTGTTTGCATGTATATCCCCATACCCCTGGACCCTCATGTCGGGGGGATATTTATCCTGTTCATGTGACCACAACAGTTCCCCGGTCTGCGTATCGAATCCCATTAAATGATAGGCTGAAAATGTGACCAGTATACTCCTGTGGGGAAGTTTTATCAATTTTGGAGAATTATACGCAAAGCTTTCGCCAAGTCCCTTATGAGTCCAGATAAATTCACCCGTGTACCGGTTTAAGGCTACTACATTATGTTCCGGTCTGCCGGCGGTCCAGAAAACCTTATCATCTTCTATCAGAGCGGCTTCCGCATGTCCAAACCTGCCATGTACGCTGTCAGGATTATTTCCGAAGTTCTTCGACCAGAAGATCTCACCGTTTTCCCTGCTGACACAATAAAGGCTGCTCACACCGGATCCTACGTAGATCAGGTCACCGGCCACGGTCGGGGCAGACCTTGACCCGGGGAAGTTGGCAACCCAATCCATTCCCAGCTCAGTCTGCCATTGCTTAGTTCCTTCAAGGTCAAAACAGTGCAGGATAGCCATGCTGTCAATCTCTCCGGTAATGAAAAACTGTTCGTCAGTAAAAACAGGAGAACCAAAACCATTTCCAAGACTATCGATCACCCAGAGCTCCTCAGGTCCGTTCTCCGGCCATTCTTTAAGCAAATTGGTTTCTTGGTAAATGCCTGTACGGTCTTCACCACGCCATTCATAAACTTTGTTTTTATCGGTAGTGCAGGAAATGATAAAAAGCAAGAATAATAATACATAAAAGGTTCTCATGGGATGTATATTGTTGATTTAAAAAGATACCAAAGATAACCCGTCTGGAAAAAAATACAAACCAGCCCAAGCTGATGACCAGCGGCATATTGCAGAAATATATTATCTTAACGGTCCTCGACATGGGTGAAGCATATTCAATCAAAAGGATTCATCGAACATTAAAACTTGAACAATATGGGCGAAAAAGGTAAAAAACTGAGCCAGGAATCTGTGTTGACCACAGATTTACTAATGGAAAGATTATCTCAGATTGGAGGTATTACCATTAAAAAAATGTTTGGCGGACATGGGATCTTCCACGAAGGTAAAATGTTTGGAATCATTGATTCCAAAGGTCAAAGCTATCTTAAGGCCGACGACTCAAACCGGGCTGATTTTGAGGCATTTGGGACATCATATTGGGTAAAAATAAAATGGATCTGGTGGATAGCTTTCAAGGGGTCACAGATTACTTTGCTCCAAAAATTATCGGTGAAGCAAACGATGTTTTGGGAAGATCGCCAGGATCAAAGGAGAAAATATACCCTGGCATATTCACAAAGATGAGGATGAATTGTTCTTTATTGTGGAAGGAAGCCTGCAAGCATTGATCAGCAGAAATAATGAACTTATCAAATAACATCTTGTTTAAGTCTCTGTTAATCACGGCCAGTATCGTGCTCAGTGGTTGTGTTGAACAGAATACCATAGTTTTCCCCGGAGAAGAATGGACGGTAAATAATCCGGAAGATCAGGGTGTCGATCCTCTAAGATTCCAGGAGGCACTGGATTACCTGGAATCCCATTCACTACATAATGGGAACAGGGAACTTGTAGTTATCAGGAATGGTTATTTGATCCACGCAGGAGATCAGGCAGACAGTGTTCATAATATCTGGTCCTGTTCCAAGACTTTTACAAGCACGGTACTCGGACTGCTTATTGACGACGGTGTGATTGACCTGGATGATCTGGCTCATACCTATGAACCCTTGCTCAAAGAATGGTATGCCGGAGTCAGTTTTCGACACTTTGCGACCATGACCTCAGGATACAGTGGCGTAGGGGAGAGCCGCTGGGAAGATGTGGATTATGCGGACTGGTCATGGACGCCATATGAACCGGATGAGCCTTATTTTTCACCGGGGACCGCTTACGCTTACTGGGATGAGGCGCAAATGATGTTTGGCAGGGTGCTGACCCGTGTATTGCAGCGTACCATGCATGATTTTCTGATGGAAAGGGTCACCGGGCCCATTGGCATGGGGACATGGCATTGGTTCCCGGAAAAGGCAGTGGATGGAATACCTATCAATAACGGTTGCACCAACGTTCATGCAAATGCCCTTCAATTGGCGCGCTGGGGCTGGTTGTTCCTGAATGAAGGAAACTGGGATGGTGAGCAATTGATCAGCAAGGAATGGATTAAAATGGCCACGGCAGTGCAGGTTCCTTCCACTATTCCCGTGGCCGATACCGACAGGAAATCCACAGTAGGTCCGGGATGTTATGGTTTTAACTGGTGGGTGAACGGGATGAAGGCAGATGGCCGGATGAAGCTCCCGGGTGCTCCGGAAGGTTGTTATTTTGCTTCGGGCCATAATAACAACAAATGCATTGCCATTCCTGACTGGAACATGGTGATAGTGAGAATGGGTGAGGATGGTCATCCTGAGAACCCGGACCTGGTCTACGGAAAATTCCTCCAGATGATAGGAAATGCCATAATTAATTGATTCTAAAAGCACAGATTGCGGAATAAAAATAGTCATGAAATACATTCTACCCTGGTCCATAGTCCTGTTCCTTATCTCATGTATGATCTCCTGCAAAGTTGCAGAACCGGATAATGCTACCCTGCTACCGGAGGTTTTGAATAAACCAGTAGAGAAACGCACCATCTCCTTAAATTCCGGGGAAGACTCAAGCTGGATCCTGTATTATGGGGTGCAGGATGAGCATGCACCCCGGACACCATGGGATCTAAAAAAATCAGGCTTTTCAAGGATCCCGGCCAAAGTGCCTGGAAATGTGGAAATTGATCTGCAACAGGCCGGACTGATTAAGGATCCCATGATCGGTGACCGCGTGTATGATTTGCGCAGGTATGAAACCTGCCAGTGGTGGTACCACCGGTCCTTTACCAAGCCGGATGTTCCGGAGCATCACCGCATTGAACTCAGTTTAGATGGCATTGACTGCATTGCAGATATCTGGCTGAATGATATGAAGATCGCCCGGGTGGAGAACATGTTCGTGGAGCACCATTATGACATTACCGACCTGCTCAGGGAGAAGAACCAGCTCTATATCTGTATCCATTCCACGGTACTGGAGGCACGAAAGTACATGCGAAGCAATTTTGGCGTCAGGTATGATGCCCTTGCCGAGGCGGTCAGTATTCGCAAAGCTCCCCATATGTTCGGCTGGGATATCCTGCCCAGGCTGGTGAGTGCGGGCCTGTGGCGGAATGTCAGCCTGGAGATCATACCTCCCAGCTACTGGAAGTCAGTATACTGGGTCACCAAGGATGTGGATGTGAGAAACAGGAAGGCAAACCTGTATGTGGACTGGGAGTTCTCGACCGACCGCTTACATATCGATGACCTGACATTGCAGATTGAGTTAACCCGGGAAGGAAGGGTGGCCTATGAAAATTCGGTGAAGGTTTATACCACCGTTTCCAGGGAGCAGATATGGGAGCTTGAGGATGTAGACTTCTGGTGGTCGAAAGGGTTCGGGGATCCGGCACTTTATGAGGCCACGCTGAAACTCCTGGATAGCGATGGAAAGGTACTGTGCGAAAACCGCCAGGATATTGGCATCCGGAAAGTGGAACTGATCCGGTCGGAAGTGAATACCCCGGAAGATCCCGGAGAATTTGTCTTTACCATAAACGGGGAGAAGATATTTATCAAAGGGACCAACTGGGTGGCATTGGATGCATTGCACAGCAGGGACCAGCAGCATGTGGAGGCTGCTGTTGATATGCTTGTGGATCTGAATTGCAACATGATCAGGCTGTGGGGAGGGAATGTGTATGAATGTGATGAATTCTATGACCTGTGTGACCGGCACGGGATCATGGTATGGCAGGACTTCACCATGGGCTGTACAACATATCCGCAAAGCGAGGAATTTGCTGAAAAAGTCAGGATGGAGGCAGAAAAAGCGATCCTGCGCCTGCGGAATCATCCTTCCATTGTCCTGTGGGCAGGCAACAACGAGAATGATGTTTCCCTGACCTGGGGAGGGGACCAGTCCCATCTGGATCCCAATACCGATATCATCAGCAGACAGGTGTTGCCTAAGGCCGTGCGTAAATATGACCCCAAAACACCCTATTTGCCCAGTTCCCCATTTATCAGCTCGGCGGTTTTTAAGCTGAACAACCGGATTGATACCGATGCATCACCTGAGATGCACCTCTGGGGCCCCAGGGGCTACTACAAGGCGCCCTTCTATACAAAAAACCGTGCAAAATTTGTGAGCGAAATCGGCTATCATGGATGTCCGCACAGGTCAAGCCTGGAGAAGATGATGGACACTGATTTTGTATACCCCTGGAGTGAGGATCTTGCATGGAACGAGCAGTGGCAGGCCAAGGCCACGATCACCCATCCCAGTTCAACCACAAACAGGCAGCGTAACAATCTGATGATCAATCAGGTGAAGTCTGTTTTTGGAAATGTTCCCCGGGACCTTGATCTCTTTATCGCCGCATCCCAGATCGTGCAAGCGGAGGCCATGAAATACTTCATCGAGTTCTGGCGCATGAATAAGTTCCATCGCAACGGGATCCTCTGGTGGAACCTGAGGGATGGATGGCCCGTCATCTCAGATGCCGTGGTGGATTACTTTGGAAACAAAAAGCTGGCCTACCATTACATCAAGAAGGTTCAGAAGGATGTGTGTGTGATGATCGGGGACGAAGGCCTGGTGGAAGATGCCCCGGGTCCCGGACACCCGGTCGTGGTGGTCAATGATACGCGAGAAACAGTTTCGGGAAGCCTGACCATCAGGGAGGCTGATTCCGGCAGGTTGGTTTTCAGCAAGCCCTTTCAAGTGGAGAAAAACGGGAAGTCCATTGAAGGATACCTCCCAAAACCCGGCCAAACGACCCTGTGGATCATTGAATGGGAGATCAATGAAGAAGTTCACTCAAATCATTACCTTGCGTACGAGCCGGTAATCTCCCTGGAGCAATATATGAAGTGGAGGCAAATAATCCTAAAAGACTAATTCACAAATTTTTATGAAATTATTAGAACCTGTCAGACTGGGTCCCTTTGAACTGCCTAACAGGATTATCATGGCCCCCCTCACGCGCTGCAGGGCGGATAATCCCGGCCGTGTTCCGAACGATCTTATGGCCGAGTATTACAGACAAAGGGCAGGGGCGGGTCTTATCATCTCGGAAGGAACAGTAGTATCAAAGAAGGGTATCGGATATGTGAATACACCGGGGCTTTACTCGGATGAACAAACAGTAGGATGGAAGAAGGTCACAAGTGCCATACATGCTGAAGGGGGAAGGATGTTTAGCCAACTCTGGCATGTGGGTAGCATATCCCATCCGGATTATCATGAGGGTGAATTGCCTCATGCACCATCATCCGTCAATCCTGACATCCCCATAAGAACACCGGAGGGCAGGAAGCATTCGGTTGAGCCAAAGGCCATGACCGGGAATGATATCCGTCAGACCATTATAGATTTTAAAATGGCAGCCATCCGTGCCGTTGCGGCGGGCTTCGATGGTGTGGAGATACACTCATCCAACGGTTACCTGTTCCACCAGTTTTTCAGCAGTACCACCAACAGGCGATCCGATAAGTACGGCGGTTCCATCGCAAACCGTACCCGGTTTTATTTTAAAGTCCTGGAAGAAATACTCTCCGTTGTTCCTTCAGTCCGCGTGGGGACAAGGCTCAATCCGATGTACCATGGCCGTGCTGCCATCAAGTTAAATGAGGAAACCCTTCCTACTTTTGAATATATTGTGAAGCGTCTGAATGATTACAGGCTGGCCTACCTGCATCTTTCACGTCCCTTTTTCCCGGTTGAATCACCCTGGCTGATTGATAATGTCCCGGCCCATTTCAGGAAACATTACCAGGGCCACCTGATGCTTAATGGCGAATACAACAGAGAATCCGGCGAAGCCGCTTTGCAAAACGGCCTTGGGGATTCCATTTGCTTTGGGCGGCCATTTATTGCCAATCCCGATCTGCCCGAAAGGATCAGGAACAATCATCCCTGGGCAACTGCAGATACTACAACATATTATCGAAGTGGTGCAGAGGGGTACACCACTTATCCGAAATATACGGAATGAAGCTTTTGAATGCACATTTTCAGCCTCCAATAACAGGTACCTACTACTATTTGTTGAAGATTAAATACCAGGAAAAATGAAAAGCTACTTCAAAGTCAAACAGAACAGATATTTTTTCATATTTATTCTTGCAGTACTGATCCCTTTTTCTATCCTGGACGCACAGGAACCCAGGAAAGCCAGTACTGACCATATAGAACGCAAATGGCTGGATGTTGCTTATGCAACTGCTTCAGCGGCCCAAAAACTGGATATCTACCTTCCGGACGAAGGCGATGGACCTTTTCCGGTAATTCTTAACATTCATGGAGGAGGTTGGCAGGGTGGAGATAAAGCATATGCTCAGGTAACCTCCATGCTGGAAGGATTAAAGCGCGGCTATTCAGTAGTAGCCATAAACTACCGCCTCAGCGGTGAGGCTATTTGGCCTGCTCAGATCAATGATTGCAAAGCAGCCATTCGCTGGGTCAGGGCCAATGCTGATCAATACAGGCTGAATCCCGATAAAATAGCAGCATGGGGAGGATCTGCCGGAGGACATTTATCTGCAATGGTTGGAACATCAGGTGATGTGAAAGAACTCGAGGACCTGTCCCAGGGAAATCCAGAAGAATCAAGCAGGATACAGGCTGTGGTTGATTGGTTTGGGCCAACCGATTTTCTTAAAATGGATGAACATCTTAAGGCAAGCGGGGTAAAAAATCCAATGAAACATTCCACTCCTGATTCGCCTGAATCAAAACTCCTTGGTAAAAGCCTGGAAGATGTCCCTGAGCTCGTAAAAGAAGCGAACCCTGACACCTATGTTTCATCCGACGATCCTCCTTTCTTGATCCAGCATGGATTGGAAGACAACCTGGTACCATACCAGGGGTCGATCCTTCTTGCCAGGAAACTTGGGCATGCACTGGGATTTGAAAAAGTATCACTTGAATTGTTCCCGGCTACCCGGCATGGAGGTCCTGCATATGCAACGGAAGAAAACCTGGAAAGGATTTTCAGGTTTCTTGATAAACATTTTATGGAATAGGATAAGTCCCTTGAAAATTGATAAGTAGCTCAAAATCAAACCCTTTATTGTGAATTGGTGGCATAGACGCAATTTGCTGGATTTGTCCTATAATGGATTGCATTATGTTAATATAGCTTTGGGAAGGTTATATTGGGGTAAAGGCAATTTCTACCCACCAATTTATGAACATTGATGAAACACTCTTTTTGAGAAGCTTCGCGGAGAGGAGCGCAGAGGAGCCGAGCAAAATGGGTGTTTCATAGGAATCCCATAACAACCAGATAACTTAAAAAGGAAAACCAATAATACATTTGTATTAATCATAAATATATTCTAATAAGGCGAAATATCCGGAAGCTGTCTATATCGATCTTCTCAGACCAGATGTACAGAGACATTACCAGGCGAGACCTAAGAAAATTATTGAACTGGTAAGTGCTAATCCTGATAAAGAAATTATCATCGTGGACGAGATACAGAAGGTACCAGAGATGCTAAGTGCCATTCACAGTATAGTTGAGGATAATAAAAAGATACGGTTTGTACTTACCGGATCAAGTGCTCGCAAGCTTAAACGATCCGGACCTGATTTGATGGCTGGAAGGGTATTACTCAGAAATATGCATCCTTTTTTACTATCAGAATTGGGAAGAGATGCTGATTTTCAAAAAGCGCTGGAATATGGATTACTGCCAATTATTTACCTGGCAGGTGATCCCGGAACTACACTTGACACCTATGTATCACTCTACATTCGTGAAGAAGTACAATATGTGTAAATGGTAAATAACAATGTCCTAAAATTGGCAAATAAGGATGTATGATTTTTAGCAACCAGGATGTACCAATTTTAGCAAATAAGAATGTCTATTTTCTCAATTTAAACCTACAAAAAAATCAAAGAACTTAGAACTCAATCAAAAATGGTTTTCCGGTGTTCAAGCCTATAACTTTTTCCGGATAACCTTACCACCTCACAACGATAAAGGATCCTGTCCAATAAAGCTGTAGCAATCACTTCATCATCAAGCATTTTTACCCATTCCTGGGGACTCTTATTAGTTGTCACAATAAATGAAGCTCTTTCATGGAGGTGATTGATAAAATTAAATAGTTGCACGGCCTGTTTCTTTTCCAGGGCAAACATCATAATATCATCAATGACCAGGAGATGAGCCTTGAGAAGCTTATTGTATTCAATAAGCATAGATTTTCA
>LJUP01000133.1 GCA_001303955.1 Bacteroides sp. SM23_62
CAGGATCTTTAATCCGCCTAACCTTCCGGGCTTAATTTTTGTCATCGCTGGATGAGGCAAAAAACGATTTTACTTTTTCAAGAATGATTTCCGGTTCCTCCATCCTCCCTTTCCCGTAAAGGCCGCTGGCCAGTTCCCCGGTAACTGGCTCTATGATCTGGTTCCCGTAGGACTGAAGGATCTTAATGTTCCGTGCAGTAGACGGATGCTGGTACATATCCAGATCCATGGCTGGCGCCAGGATGACGGGGCATTTACATGAGAGATAGGTTGTCAGGAGAAGGTTGTTTGCAATGCCATTGGCCATTTTGCCCAGGGTACTGGCCGTAACCGGCGCAATCAAAAACAGGTCTGCCCAGATGCCCAGGTCGACATGTGAATCCCACTGTCCATCCTGGCCTGAAAAGAATTCGATATGAACCGGTTTGCCGGACAGGGCAGAGAGGGTAACCGGTGTAATAAACTCCCTGGCCATTGGGGTCATGATCACCTGCACTTCAGCCCCTTCCCTGACAAGCAAACGCACAATGGTTGCAGTCTTGTAGGCTGCGATGCTGGCTGTCAGGCCAACCAGTATTTTTTTTCCTTGCAGCATGTTTGCTGAAAGAGATTGATATCTATAAATTCTCGGTCTCGGGCTCTGACATCCTGTAATAGATGTCATCATCCAGGAATTCCTGGGTAGCGATCAGGGTCGGTTTGGGAAGCCTCTCGTAATATTTTGAAATCTCGATCTGTTCCCTGTTTTCAAAAACTTCCTCCAGGTTATCGGTATAATAGGCAAATTCTTCCAGTTTTCTGTTCAGCTCCTGCTTGAGTTCCACGCTGATCTGATTCGCACGTTTGGCCACGATCATGACCGTCTGGTAGATGTTATTGGTATCCTGGTCCAGCCGGTTCACATCTCTTGTAACCGTTGTTACAGAAGCTTTTGATTTTTTGTAATCCATGCTCATATTAATATTTTGTTATTTATTGACCGCTTAAAATGTTTTCACTCGGAATTCTTTTCAGGGCAGCATCATATATCCTGTCTGCCTGCTGCCGGTATTTGCTCTCCGGGAATTCTCCCACGAAGGAATAATACTCGTCCACCGCATCCTGGTATCTTTCAACCTGCAGGACAGTAATACTGTTTTCTGCCAGCAGGAAATTCGATCTCAACAACAGGAACATTAGTTCCTCCCTGTGCTCGGTATTCGGAAATTCATTCAGGCTGTTTTGCAGGGCTATGATGGACGCCTTGTAATCTTCCAGGTCGTAATAAAGCTTTGCACTCATAAAGGATTTCTGTACCAGCTTGTTACGCATCTCATCGATATAAAGCTTAGCCATGTCATTACGCTCACTGGTCGGATACTTGATCATGAACAACTGGAAATTATTAATGGCCTGTACCGAATTTTCCTGGTCAAGCGATGGTTTCGGAGACATCTTGTAATAACAATAGGCAGTCATAAAATCAGCTTCCTCGGCATATACGCTGTTGGGGTAATTAAATGCCAGGTTCTTGAAATGATGCCCGGAAAGGATATAATCCCTTTGATTGAAATAACTCTTTGCCTGGTAATAAAAAACTGTATCAGCCTTGGTTGTGCCCCTGTAAACCGCAGTGATCTGGTCTAACAATGTACCGGCCCTCACATATTCCTCATTTTCATAATATTCCATCGCCTTCTCAAATTTCAGGCGATAATCAGAACTTTTCAGCAGTTTTTCATAGCCGCTACAGCCTGAAAAACCCACTAATGCCGTGATAACCAGCAGGATAATATAATTCCTGTTGAAAAACATCGTGCAAAAATACATTATTATGGGATGAATTGAAAACGAAACAGTTAATATTTTATGTACCCAACGATTTTTTACCAGGGAATATTTTCCCGTTTTTCTGGAATATCAAAAAAACTTAATTTTGTCGGCATACTAAACCAAAAATCAGCACCGTGGATATTTTTGACAAGTTTAAAGAAAACAGAGGGCCCTTAGGCCAGTACCAAGAAGTTGGACATGGATATTTCTTATTTCCCAAACTGGAAGGAGAGATCCAGCCCAGGATGAAGTTCAGGGGCAAGGAAGTACTCACCTGGAGTTTGAATAATTACCTGGGACTCGCAAACCATCCCGAAGTCAGGAAAGCGGATGCTGAGGCAGCCAGGGAATGGGGACTGGGATACCCCATGGGGGCCAGGATGATGTCAGGCCAGACTGCCAAGCATGAGGAGCTGGAACAACAACTGGCTGATTTTGTGGGAAAGGAAGCAGCCTACCTCTTAAACTATGGCTACCAGGGAATGACCTCCATCATTGATTCCTTGCTGAGCAGGAATGATGTTGTGGTGTATGACTCGGACTCACATGCCTGTATCCTTGACGGCCTGCGTATGCACATTGGCAAACGTTATGTATACCCGCATAATGATATTGCCAACCTGGAAACACAGCTCGAGCGGGCGACAAAGCTGGCGGAAAAAACCTGCGGCGGTATCATGGTGATCACGGAAGGAGTGTTCGGGATGGCAGGAGACCTTGGCAAACTGGATAAAATTGCCGCATTAAAAAAGAAATTCAATTTCCGGCTGGTGGTTGATGATGCACATGGTTTCGGGACCATGGGAGCTACCGGCGCGGGTACCGGCGAACATTTCGGGGTTCAGGACCAGATCGATATCTATTTCTCCACTTTCGCAAAATCCATGGCCTCTATCGGGGCTTTTGTTGCGGGTGAAAGGGATGTCATTGATTACCTTATGTACAATATGAGATCGCAGGTATTTGCCAAATCCCTTCCCATGCCCCTTGTCATTGGTGCCATGAAACGACTCGAGCTCCTGAAATCAAAGCCCGAGCTTAAAGCTAAACTGTGGGAGATTGTGCATGCCCTGCAGAATGGACTGAGAGAGAAAGGCTTTAACCTGGGCAGGACAGAATCGCCCGTAACACCGGTATTCCTCCAGGGAGGTATCATGGAGGCCACCAATGTGATCACTGATCTTCGTGAAAACTACAGGGTTTTCTGCTCCATGGTAATCTACCCGGTTGTCCCCAAGGGTGTCATCATGCTGAGGATCATTCCGACCGCTGTTCATTCACTGGAGGATGTCGAATACACCATCAAGGCATTCTCCGAGGTGGCTGCCAAACTGAAAGCCGGTGCCTATCCGAAGGAGCATCCCAAAGTCCGGTAACCGGATTCAAAATCAGGCTTCGTCGGTTCGTCTCAGGTGCCCGCTGTATCCCCGAACAAGTCAATCTGAAGTCGCGGTGTGTAGCGGAATCCATGCTGGATGGCCAGCCTGGCAGTCATGCCCATGCTTTCCCGCAACAATTCCGGGGTCCCTCCAACCGGCATTAAAACCACATCCTCGGGTTCGACGAAGGACAGGTGATCAAGAAAATCCTGCCTGATCTCATCTATATCTGACTCCCGGGCAATGACGAATTTCAGCTGAAAATCCTTGTTTGTTTTTCTCCGCGAAGCGGATCCCGGCTTATCCCCGTAATATGACCCTGTATGTATGCAGGCATTGATATATTTCTGCAGTGTATCAGGATTGCGGCGGAATTTCGGGTGATCCCTGATATAGTTCTGTTCGACGGGATGATCGAGCAACCTGTTTTTCTTCGCATCCGGATCGGAACTTTTCAGTTTGGGGGACAGGGAGAACAGGTCTATATAGGTGGTCAGTTCCGGTATAAACAAGACACCGTTTGTTTCGAGCGTGATGTGAACGTTCAGTTCCTTTTTTAAATGCCCGGCCAGTTCGACCAGTGGCTGGGGTTGGATGGTCGGTTCTCCCCCGGATATGATCACATGTCTGATCTGTCCCAGGTTTGCCCTGACCACGGCCACTACCTCAGCAGTATCCATGATATCCGTCTCCACCGGATGATGGGAAGCATAAGGCGTATCACAGATACTCACCTTCCCCGTCGAGGTGGTCCAAGTACAACGCAGGTTGCATCCGCTGGTCCGGATGAACAACACCGGGATCCCGACCAGTTTTCCTTCCCCCTGGAGGGTTCCAGGAATTGCGTAGCCTGTATCGGGTATCCGCTCCAAAAGCCTCCCTTCTCCAGTCCGGGTAACCGGGAATATGCCGTTTTTTACCAGTTTGATCTCCATTGTGTATGACTAAATGTCAGTATTGTGCAAAATTAGCAGTTTTAACCAAAAGGTATGGATATTGTAATGTGGGAGACATTATCTAAATTCAAAATTGGTTTTATTCGGACCAAGACTTTATTAAAATCATTATATAAAACCAGACCATGGAATTATTCAAATCAATGGAAAGCCTGCATGAAGACCAGGAAAAAGATGCTAAACCAGACTCATCGGAAAAAGTCCGCTGTATCATCATCGGATCGGGACCAGCCGGTTATACCGCTGCCATTTACGCGGCACGGGCCAACCTCTCACCGGTGCTTTATGAAGGCTTGCAGCCCGGGGGTCAGTTAACCACCACTACGGATGTAGAAAATTTTCCCGGTTATCCGGATGGGGTTTCTGGTCCCGTTATGATGGAAGACCTGAAAAAGCAGGCTGCGCGGTTTGGGACCGATATACGCTGGGGACTGGCCACCGCTGCCGACCTGTCTGCCCGACCATACAGGATCACCATTGATGACAGGCACCTTATCGAGGCTGATACAGTTATCATTGCGACCGGGGCCACCGCCAAATACCTGGGCATGGAATCAGAACAGAAATTCATGGGACATGGTGTTTCTGCATGTGCCACCTGTGACGGGTTTTTCTATAAAGGTATGGACGTGGCCGTGGTAGGGGGAGGGGATTCTGCCTGTGAAGAAGCCCTTTATCTGTCGGGGCTCTGCAATAAAGTTTACATGATCGTCAGAAGGAATGTCTTCCGGGCATCCAAGATATTGCAGGAGAGGGTGCTGAAAACGGAGAATATCGAGGTATTGTTCGAACATTTGCCCAAAGAGGTGGTTGGTGACCAGAATGTGGATGGAGTGATCGTCCACAATAAAAAAAACGGGGAGGATTACAAGGTTGAGATCCAGGGATTTTTCCTGGCCATCGGACACAAACCAAATTCAGACATATTCGCCCCATACCTGGATACGGATGATGTAGGATACATACAAACCACACCGGGTACGTCTAAAACCAACCTGGAAGGTATATTTGCCTGTGGCGATGTGCAGGATGCACATTACAGGCAAGCTGTCACCGCAGCCGGCTCAGGTTGCATGGCTGCCATCGATGCAGAAAGGTACCTCAGCGAGAAGGGTCTTTAACACCCCTACAGTACTTATTATTCTCCGTTGGTCAATGTTTTCACGTTGTTCATGGCCGTTTTATGCCGGTCAATAAACATGTGGATAAAATTAAACTTTCATTTACAGATCCGTCCCGAATATTTCTTAGATTTCAGGTTATCAAAATATGAAGGTTGGAGGACATTGATAAAATATTCCGGGAATTGATCGACAATTGCCTGAGGGGGGTTTATATTACCAATCCCTCCGGCGAGATACTTTATGCCAACAAACAGATAATCAGCATGCTGGGCTATGAGAACCTGGATGAATTAAAACAACGCAACTTGGAAGAAGAAGGGTATAATAACCAGTACGATCGCGATGAATTCAAGTCCGTCATGCAAAATGAGGGGATCATCAGGGGTTTCGAAACTGCCTGGATACGGAAGGATGGGAAAAAAATCATGGTCAGGGAGTGTGCGCGGGCTGTTTTTAACAACCAGCTTGAAGTCATACGTTATGAGGGTCTGGTTGAAGATATCACCGAGACGGCCGAATCAGACTCCCAGGTCAGGGAAAGGAGTGAAATGCTGGAAGCGGCTCTGATACAAAGAACTGCACAGCTGGAAGCGGTCAACAAGGAATTGGAAGCTTTTTCCTATTCTGTCTCGCATGATCTTCAGTCCCCTATCAGACACATGCAAAGTTTCGCAGAGTTACTCCAACGAAGAAACCGGGACACCATGGATGATAAAAGCAGGCTCTACCTGGAACACATCCTTGGTTCGATCCACAGGATGGGACGCCTGATCGAGGACCTCCTGACGTTTTCCAGGGTTTCGAGTACCAGCATAAGCAAGATACGGTTCAATCTGAAGGAGCTTGTCGAATCTATTATCAGCGATGATTATTCGATGCCGGACGGCGACCGCAAAATCACCTGGGATACTGAACAGCTTAGCATCATTGTGGGAGATCCGAACCTGTTGAGACAGGTCTATTCCAACCTGATTTCCAATGCGGTAAAATATACCAGGACGGTTGAGAAAGCCAGAATAGCTTTCGGATTTTTGCGGGAGTACGGAAAGATTCTCCTATCCGTCAAGGACAATGGGATAGGATTTGACAATAAATACGCGGAGAAGGCTTTTGAAGTTTTTTACCGCTTGCATAAAGAAGATGAATATGCAGGATCGGGTGTTGGCCTGGGTATAGTGAAACGGATCATCAACCGGTGCGGGGGTGAAATCTGGGCAGAGGGAAAAGTGAATGAAGGTGCAGCTTTCTACTTTACTTTGCCTGATTCAACATCAGCCATTAATGATCATGAAAACTTATTATAACCGCTAACCATACAATGAAAACCTTACGGATCCTTTATCTCGAGGATACAGATTATGATGTTGACCTGGTCAGGGAATACCTGGAGGAGGATGGAATTGTTTTCGACCTGATCCATGTAAAGACGAAGGAGGATTTTATAAATGCCCTGAAAGAGGAGGAACTGGATATCATCCTGGCAGATTTCTCCCTGCCTTCCTTTGATGGCCTTGAAGCCCTGGATATTACACAGCAACTGATCTCAGACATACCGTTTATCATTATTTCAGGAGTGATGGGGGAAGAACTTGCCATAGAAGCGCTGAAAAGTGGAGCCACAGATTATGTGCTTAAACAACGTCTCTCCAGGCTTGTCCCCTCGATCAGCCGGGCTTTGCTAGAAGCAAATGAAAGGGCCACCCGGCTCAAGGCTGAAAGCGAGCGCCAGAAATATGACTTTATCGTAAATGCTTCCAAATCCATGTTCACCCTGGTGGACAGGAATTATACATACGAAGCTGTCAATGATGCGTTTTGCAAAGCACATAACCTGGTCCGGGACCAGATCATCGGAAAATCACTGAAAGAGGTATGGGGTGAGGATAGCTTCGATAAATATATTAAGAAAAACTTTGATGACAGCTTTCGAAACAATGTGGTCAGGTACCAGGCCTGGTTTGAGGTGCCTTCTCGTGGCCTGCGTTGTTTTGAAGTGACTTTCTACCCTTATAAAGAGACAGGCGATGATGTAACCCATACGGTTGTTGATACGATGGATATCACGGATAAGCAGAAAGCCGAAGAGGCCATGCGGGAAAGTGAGGCAAAGTATCGTTTGCTTTTCGATCATGCTGCAGAGGCCATCCTGCTGGAAAAAGATGGACTGATCACTACCTGCAATACACGGGCGGTTGAATACTTCGGGTATACAAAACAACAACTGCTTTCTAAGGGTTTGCTGGATCTGCTGGTTAAAATCCAGCCTGATGGCAGTGATGCAAGCAAACATGCCAGTGAGCTGGAAGCCGTTACCAGTAAGGGAGGATTATTGGGGACCAACTGGGAGTTCAAAAAGAAGAATAAAAGAACATTTATTGCGGATGTAAGTGCGGCAAGTTTTCAATTGAAAGGTGAGACTTTTTACCAGTTTTTCATCCACGACATTACGGAGAAGGCAAAGGCTGAAGAAAGTCTGAAAAGGCTTGCAGAGGCCATGGAACAGTCAGTTGAACTTGTGGCAGTTACAGATATTAAGGGACATTTTGTGTACGTGAACAAGGCATGTGCGGATAAACTCGAATACTCCAAAAAGGAGATTATCGGTAAACACATTACCCAGATTCTTCCTCCGGCAGTTTCAAAGGAAACACTTTACCAGATGAATGCCGTGCTGGCTGACCATAAAGTCTGGTCCGGAGATCTGGATATCCTGTCGAAAAGGAAGCAGCAGCTGCTTGTATCAGCCAGGGTATCCCCTATCCGCAGTAAGGAAGGAGACATTACAAGCTATGTATATGTGCTTCGGGATATCACCGAAGAATCAAAGATCAAGGCATATCTCCGCCAGGCCCAGAAAATGGAAACCATCGGCACACTTGCTGGTGGTATCGCGCATGACTTCAATAATATTATCGCAACCATTACAGGTCATACAGATATCGCTCTCCAGGATATAAAGCCTGACAATCCTGTATACGAAGACCTTGAACAGATCGCAAAGGCAACCGAACGTGCCAAGGGCCTGGTCAACCAGATCCTGACTTTCTCACGCCAGGTAGAAACCAAACCTGAAGAGGTTAGGATAGATATGCTTATCACGGAAGCAACCAAACTACTGGCTGCCTCTGTTCCAAAAAATATAAGGATAAAGCAGGGTATGGCCGCTGAATGTGGAGGTGTCATGGCCGATCCATCCCAGTTACACCAGGTTATCATGAATATTTGTACCAATGCCATATATGCCATGAAGGATAGCGGGGGGATTTTACATATCAGATCAAAATCCCTGGTACCAACACAGAGGCTTAAATCACGTTTTCCGGAACTGGAAGACAAGCAATATATCAGTCTTACCTTTAAGGATACCGGAACCGGGATGGATGACGCTACGGCGGAACGCATCTTTGAACCGTTTTTCACTACAAAGCCTGTGGGAGAAGGAACCGGACTTGGACTATCGGTTGTCCATGGAATTGTAAAGAGCCTGGGAGGTGAAATTTTCGCTGAAAGTACACCAGGAAAAGGTTCAACATTTACTATTTTGTTGCCGTGTTTGGAAGAAGAAAAACAAAAATCCTTATCAAATGCCGACCATACTGATCATCGAGGATGATACAGACCTTCGCAGGATGCTGGCAAAATTACTGCAGAGAGAGGATTTCAGGGTACTGGAAGCGGGGACCGGACTGGAAGCCCTGCAGATCCTTGATTATTATATCCCTGATATGGTTATTACGGATATCATCATGCCTGACCAGGATGGTATCGGAACCATCAACGAGCTGAAGAAAGTGTATCCGGAGGTCAAGATCATCGCCATCTCCGGTGGTGGAAGAATGCTCAGTAAGGATTATCTTGAGATCGCAAAAATCCTGGGCGCTCATTATACCTTTTCCAAGCCCTTCGATACAAGACTTTTCCTGGAGAAAGTGCATGAATTGATGAACCTTCAGGAGTCCGGCAACAATCACCCGCAATAGTTATTCTTCATCTTTGATATACCGGACTGAAAAGGCATAGTGCCCTCCATACATCCTGGTCCGTTCAATTCCTCCGGAATTTGATGTTACCTGCCGTACCCAGTATCTCGATTGGCTTTCATCATAGGTTGATGTCCAGAAATAGGCACTTGCGTTTAAAGAGTAAAACCGTTCGGCCCACCTGTAGTACATGTATCCGGATAACAATGCATTAAAACCTACACCATCTTCATTGATCAATAAATATCCGGCATTAACACCCCTGAAGCCAAGAGAAAACAATTCTTCATCCGGTATACCAAGATATGCTTCCAGAATCCGCCACTCATTATCGGTCGGAAGATGCCATCCGGGCGGAGCTGCCAGTTTTGCTGTACCCAGGGTATATAATCTTCCATAAGGTTCACAATTCGAGGGGTCATTATTGTAACAGTAAGCACCGATCGTATCAAACCTGAAATTTTCAGCCATCCACCATCGCTTCTCCAATTTCACTGTTTTATATACCTGTCCGTCCCTTGGATCCATGAAGCTGCCTGTCTCCCCTGGCTTCAGTATTATAAAGGTCTTTGCACTTTCATAATAAATAAAATCATCATCATTGCTCAGAATTTTAATGGTATAAGCACCATCATTTTCAAGTGTATCCGGTATGGTCCAGCTAAATTCCCCTGTATTTAACGCATCATCGGTTAAGTTGATATAGGTATTGCCAGATTTAAGCAATCTGATCCTGAATGATGTGCTCCTGTCATCATGCCACTTGATCAGGTAAGTATTTCCCTGAATCAATGTCTCGCCATCATTGGGGAAAATCAGCTGGTGAATATCCGGATCCACCGGATCGGATTCATAATTGCATGAAGACCATAGCAGAAATGATATGCCAAGAAGTATGTAATATGCATATGTAGTAATCTTAAACATGTTCCCAAACAGTATGTTTTATCCTATTCAACCCTGAAAGTGGCAATTTGAGTAAATCTTTCACCATTATTCAAAACTCCCTGCAATACAATGTCATATTGGCCCCGTGAATGTCCGGACTTAAAGAGAATCTCCCGTGGGGTATCACTGGTAAGCTGAAAATTACCATCCCAGTACAGTGTATTTCTCGCATCAGGAATATGGCTGTCACCGGGGCTATTGTTAAGTGTCATTGAGCCAGCCAGAAAATCATACTTAATAAAAATCCCGGAATGCGGTAATTCAATTCCGGCAAAGTCATCGTTTTTAGAAAAAATACTGACGATGCCTCCGTATGTCATATTTCCTTTGACATAAGTTTCATTGATGATATCAATATGTGCAATGTGTTTCGATGATATAGACAGGATTGCATCCATATCATGTACCGCTATCATATCCACAAGTACAAGAGGTTCGAAGATTTGAATCCCGGAACTGGTTCCCATCATTTTTAAATATTTTTTCCCCTTAAGCCTTCTAACCTTTACCAGGTAGGGCAGTTCATTAAAATAGTCCTCAAGTGTTGGAAGCTGAACATAATCATCGATATTCAGCGTTTCAGTCGGGGTGCCGTAAAATGGAAGATCCCCATGGTTTTCAGGTTCATTCGCCAGCGTATCGCTGCGGGATGTGAAATGCTCAGAAATCTGAAGATTTCTTGCAAGATTCAGGGCGGTTACCCTTTCGTTTTCTGACAGATTGAAAGTTTGGTATGGCATGTTAATCGAGATGGGAGAAAAATCATTATCAACCAGGATGGACGGTATAATACTGTCAGCTCTCTCCGCAGCCATGAAAACTGTTTTTTGTCCGGTCAGTCTGGGTAAAGGGAAAAAAAACCGGCCGTCCGAATTTGTATATACGGATATAAAATCGCTGCTATCTCCCAGGATGCTTAATTCCAATTCAGTGGATGGTAAAGGTTGATTGGAATGATTATCCAGCAATAAGCCCGTTAAGGTAATGCCGTAATAGTCAGGCATATACTCAAATTTATCCTTTTGCTTTTCAATACCGTTAATGATCATGGCCCCGGGCTCGCCTGAATGGGAAGGTACAACAGAAATACAGGTAATCTTGAGGGAATCCCTGTGAATTTTGGGAATGATGCTTATTGAGATAGAGTCCAACTGCTTATACACAGCTCTGTCTGTCTCTATATGAAATAAATCATATGCTTCAACGCCTGATGTAACGGTGGTATCAGTTTTATGATCGGTCACCTCAGTATCTTCGATCTGAATAGAGCTCTCAAAAGGATTCAGAACCCTGATCTTAGTATAGCTGAAGGAGCCCGGTCCAAAATTGCGCATGTATTTCGTATAGCTTTTAAGATAATAGATCCCTGTTGATAAATTGAGCGGCACTTTTATGTAGCCGGTGCTTACAGCATTGAAGACCAGGAATTTCTGGCCCAGGATCTGGTCATTCTTCTGATTTATCATTTCTACATACAATACCTTGCTCAATGCTTTCTCCCCCGGTGAATTTTGTGTCATAATGATGGCTGAGAAAAGGATGTTTTCTCCACTGATATAAATTGATCTGTCCGTGAAAAAATCAATCGCTTCAAGAGGCGCTGAATGGCCGTCATCCTGAGCCACGGAAACGGTTCCGGGGAATGGCCCCAGCAAAAACAGTAAGATGATATGTTGAATGGTTATTTTCATTTTGCATCCGGCCAGTAACCGGGCCTTGTTGTTGTACCCCCGGCCAATTCGCAGAAGATACACTCCGGGGTTATTAATAAGACGGCCCCTCTATCTATGATAACATATACAGGGTATCCAATCGCCCATACGTCAGGCATTAGGTCTCGCAAACCATAGCGAAGCATGGCAGGCGAGCATAAAGGCAGGTACTTGATTTCAAGGTCAGGTACATCTTTTACGAAAATCCTTTTGGTTTTTACCGAAGATACCTTGAAATATCCCAGTACGGGCTGATCCGGATTGGTCTTGTTTTCAAGGTTGCTTTGAACGGTTGAAGGCTGGGTATCATAAAGACCTCCCTGCTCCAGGTTATTCATCCGTAACTGATCCCAGAAAACATACTCCGATTCACTGATGGCGTACTGTTTAACCAGTATGCTGTACATATGCGCCAAATGCGGTGTGGTATTGTCAACGAAGTGGAGCGGAAATCGCTTGTATGCATTGCTTTGCAACTCGGCTGTATTCAGAATAAAAATGTCCTTGATCATTTGGGTTGTCCAGCATACGTTGTGGGACCAGTCCCTGGGTAAGACATGATGCAGGGAGGTGCCGTCGAAATACCATTCAAGTGGCTGGGCTGTATGATATTCCCATGTTTCTTCCACCTCAAACTTGTAATAGGCGTTCCCGGAACCATGGTCATCCAGGTTTAAATAAAACTGAATGCCTTCGATAAACACCTCGGGATTATTGGTAGGTTGATCCTCCCTGATATAATATACCGAATCGATATCCGGACATTCCAGCAATTCTTCGAATTCGGACACCAGTTGTGCACCTGTGGCTGTTTCTATCTCGAGCCGGTATGCATTCCCGACACTCAGAAATTCGCGCGAGATCCGGACCCTGTATTTACCATCCTCAAATTCAGTCCCGTTAAAAGATTTGCCATGATTATCCACGATGCTCACCCTGCAATCGCTCAAGGGGATCTCTTTGGGATCCTGAATGGACGAAACCAGGGAAACGGATATGATCTGATCTTCATGTTCTGTTATCAGTTCTCCGAATACAACATATTTACTTGATTCACCAGCTTCAATATCAGGTATATACTCTTCAATACAGGACGGCAGCATCCATGCAATGCAGAACAGTGTGATGATATTTTCAAGACTTCTCATTGCTATTCAGGCCAAAAATCGGGTTTGGTCGTCGTCCCTCCCAGTATGGACATTTCACAAAAAATACAGTCGGGGGAGACTTCCCGTATTGACTTATCAATGGTTGCCAGATAAACTGGATAAAATCTGGGATCATAAAACCGCAATGCTTGAAACAACAGCCAGATACCGCACTCGGGATAAAAATTGAAATCAAGATCCGGTACATCTTTCACAAAAATCCTTTTCGTTTTTACACTGGAAACCTGAAAATATCCCAGTACCTCCTGTTCAGGATTTGTAAGGTTTACCAGATTGCCCTTCGCGGGCAATGGTTGTGTTTCATACATGCTTCCCTGTTCAAGGTTGTTTTGCCGCACCTGGTCCCAGTAAACATAACCGGGTTCATCGATGGCATATTGTTTGACCAGTATGCTGTACAGATGTTTCAGGCGCTGGGTGGTATTATCCACAAAATGCAGTAAAAATCGTTTGTAGGCATTTTCCTGCAATCCGGCCGTATTCAGGATGAATATATCCTTGATCTGATGGGTTGCCCAGCATACCATATGGGAAGAATCAGGGGGATCGATATGATGCAGGACCCCGTCGTAGTAATATTCAAGAGGCAGCTCACTATGATACTCGAATGTTTCGATGACATCAAACTTG
>LJUP01000134.1 GCA_001303955.1 Bacteroides sp. SM23_62
ATGATGCCATCATTGTGACGGGTTTCGGAACCAATGTTGATGTCGGGGGAGACATTAATATACGGCTGGATTATACTTCAAGGGAATTCGGAAATAAAACGGGGTATGCAGAAAATGTAACTGTCACCAATTGTCTTTTGCAGTCCCGTTCCTCCGGGATACGGGTAGGATACGGGGTCAATCCCATCAGGAACTGTGTATTTTCCAACCTGGTGATCTACGATTCGAACAGGGGACTCGGTGTTTTTTCACGTGACGCAGGAAGCATCGAGAACATCCTCTTCAGTGACATTACCATCCGGAACCGGCTGCATTCCGGACACTGGTGGGGCAATGGCGAACCCATTCATGTCTCGGCCATCAAGCAGGATCCCGGTATACCTGCGGGAAAGATCAACAACATCCGCTTCAGGAACATCATTGCGGAAAGCGAAAGCGGGATCCTCATATACGGAACGCAGGAATCGAAGGTAATGAATGTACTCCTCGAGCGCGTGTCCGTTCATCTTAAAGCCGGCATTCACAGTGCCACGTATGGGGGAAATTTTGACCTGAGGCCCGTGTATGATTCAGACCTTGGTATTTTTAAACACGATATCCCGGCCCTATACTGCCAGCATACGGACGGCTTGGAAATGTTGGATCTAAATGTGAGCTGGGCGGAAGACCTGCCTGATTATATGAGCCATGCCATTTATTGCACTGAATTTTCAAACCTCACCATGGACGGATTTTATGGTGCCCCTGCCAGGCCTGAGCTGGCGGCCATAGAACTTATTGACGGAAAAGGTACCGTGCTGAAAAACCTCAGATCGAGCGATCAAAACCTGAAACTTCTTCATCAAAAAAACATCAGACAATGAGAAACATTATTACCGGCTTTGTCCTGCTGACGGCCATCGGGTCATGTTCGGATTCCCCGGTACCCGGACTCATCAACCCTGTCAATCTTCGCTGCGAGTACCGCGTTGATCCGATAGGTATCAATACGGAAGTACCCAGGTATTCATGGGAACTCAGCTCCGGTGTGCGCGGACAGTTCCAGAGCGCTTATGAGATACTGGTTTCTGACAATTTAAAGGACCTGTCCAAAAATAAGGGAAACGTCTGGAAGACAGGGCGTATACGTTCGGGCGAGAACATCCAGGTCAGTTATGCTGGTAAAGAACTGCAGCCTTCAACCCGTTATTACTGGAAAATACGGGCCTGGGACAAGGAAGGATATGCATCAGCCTACAGTGAGCCTGCATTTTTTGAAACAGGCCTGGGGACTGATGACTGGCAGGCTGACTGGATATGGGATGGCCGGGCTGCCCCGGAGACGGAAGCTGAAACCGCCAGGTTGTATGTATGTGGACTCGGTTACTATGAGGCCTTCCTGAATGGTGAAAAGGTCGGGGACCACATGCTGGATCCGGGCTGGACCAACTACGGGAAGAGGATACAGTATGCCAGCTACGATATTACCGGAATGCTGGCAGAAGGTGAAAATACCATCGGGGTCATGCTGGGCAACGGATGGTTCAATCCACTGCCGCTATATCTTTTCAACCGGCTGAACCTCAGGAAGGTGCTCACTATTGGACAACCCATGCTGATTTCCCAGATCAGGCTTGAGTACGGGGACGGAACGGTGGAATGGATCACCTCCGATGAAAGCTGGAAAACCGATACGGGACCCATCCTGAGGAATAATGTCTACCTGGGTGAGGTATACGATGCCAGGCTGGAACAGGATGGCTGGTCGCAGCCTGGATTCGATGATGATGGATGGGTACCTGCCATCAAAACAGATGGTCCGGGAGGAAGGCTGGTTCCACAGATCCAGCCACCGATCAGGGTCACCCGGGAAGTAAAACCGGTAAAAATCACAGAACCCGAAAAGGGCGTATATATTTTTGATATGGGACAGAATTTTGCGGGTGTGGCAAGGCTGCGTGTTGAGGGCAAGGCCGGAACAAGGGTACAGATGCGCTACGGTGAGTTGCTTAACGAAGACGGATCATTGAATGACCTGACGACCATCGCCTGCCATATCAGGGAAAACTGGTATGTAGAACATCGTGAGGGACATCCCAGGAACGCCAACCAGAAGGATATCTATATACTCAAGGGCGATGGACAGGAAGTATATAACAGCCGGTTTACCTTTCACGGATTCCGTTATGTGGAAGTCACCGGGTACCCGGGAAAACCTTCACTGGAATCCCTTACCGGCCTTCGCATGAATTCCGACCTGCAGGATGCCGGTGATTTTGAGTGTTCCAACCAACTGTTCAACCAGATACAGGAAAATGCAGAATGGACCTTCCTGAGCAATGTATTCAGCATTGAATCCGATTGTCCGGGCAGGGAAAAATTCGGTTACGGGGGAGATATTGTCACGGCCTGTGAGGCGTATATTTTCAACTATCATATGCCGGAATTCTATGTAAAGACCGTTCGGGACTTCCAGGATGACCAGCGTCCATCCGGGGGCATGCCCGAGCTGGCACCCGACAATACCATTTATGACAAGGGACTGACCAAGGATACCGGTCCCATTGGATGGATGCTGGCCCACCCGTTTTTACAGGAAAGGCTGTACAGGTATTATGGCGACAAACGTTTGATTGAACAGCAGTATGAATCAACCACCAGGCTGATAGCGTTTATCCGGTCACAGGCACCCGATCACATATTGACCGTCGGGATCAGTGATCATGGCACCCTGGCTCCAAAGCCGGAGGGCGTAACAGCCACGGCTTTTTATTACCACCATGTCGTTTTGCTGGCTGAATTTGCTGAAATCCTGGGTAAAAAGGAAGATCATGAAAACTACAGCAAGCTTGCCGAGGCAATCAAAGCAGCCTTTATAACAGAATTCAATGACGGCGCGCTTGTTGATATCAGTACCCAGGGAGCACAGGCATTCGCCCTGTATTATGACCTTCTCGGGGATGAACAGCAACAGACGGCCATGGATATACTGGAAAACAGGATCGTAGATAAGCATAAGGGGCACCTGTCCACCGGTATTTTTGGCACCAAGATGATGTACGATGTTTTCAGGATGTATGACCGCAACGATCTGGGGTACCTGATCACCAACCAAATGGATTTCCCCGGTTTTGGCTACATGGTCGAAAACGGAGGCACGACCATTTGGGAAAACTGGCGGGGTGGCCTGTCGTCTTACAACCATCCCATGTTCGGATCCGTCAGCGAATGGTTTTACAAGTCGCTGGCCGGGATCTGCCCGGAAAACGATGCAGTAGGATTTGACAGGTTCATTATCAAACCGGGGATCACGGGGGACCTGCAATGGGTAAAGGCATCCTATCATTCAATCAGAGGGAGAATCGAGAGCAATTGGAAAATCACTGACGGCCAGCTGGTACTGGATGTAGTCATCCCGGTGAACACCAGGGCAACGGTTATCATTCCCTCCAGATCGGCTGATGAGGTTTTAGAAGCTGACCAGCAGGCATCTTTGGCCGAAGGGGTCACTTCGGTTAGCCATGACGGCAGGTACACAGTGGTGGAAGTTGCTTCGGGCAGTTATCATTTTGTGACCAGATGAGGATGGCATATACTCCGGATTTATGACCGGCCTAAAGGTTAATTTGAATACCATTCCCTGATGGATGATGAATATTGATCACAAAGGCTCCATCATCAAGTTCTTTTGGAGTATAAAATCCATGGTCAGCTTTTGATACTTTGATTCTTTGCCATTGAACAGTATTTGGGAAGGTTCCAGTATTGGTTTTAATTAATTTTACGGCACCAGGTTGACATCTGTTCCATCTTTTATTTTTACTGGATGGGATATATATACCATGGAACGGAAGTGAGTTATGCAAATAAATCTTAACTTATGACCTGGGTAAAATTGAGCATATTTATTGGGTGTCCGTACATGTGCTATTTGAAATGCCATCGAGTTATTATACATTTAAGTCAACACCATCCAGTAATCTTTAAAAAATTTTTTCATATAAAAACATCTCCTAATGAAACATGAAAAAAAAAATGGACCGGCGGAAATTTGTCGGTACGTCTGCCGCTGCTGCTGCATTTACGATTGTCCCGAGACATGTACTGGGGGGACTGAACCACATTGCACCCAGTGACAAGCTCAATGTGGCCTATATCGGTCGCGGGCCGGGGAGAAGGTTAAATATGATTCGGAAAACATGAAAATCACCAATGTTCCTGATGCCAATCAGTACCTTTACCGGGAATACCGGAAAGGCTGGGAACTATAAACCAAATAAAACATTAGACATATGGATCGTAGAAATTTTATAGGAAAAACAATGGCCCTGGGAGCCGCCAGCATGGTAGCTCCATCGATCAAGGCCTATTCAGCGATTTCGACATCGCCTCAGATCAGACCTGACGATATTTCCATTGCCCAGTGGGCCCTGGTACAGGAAATCAGGGATGGAAAGTGGAAAACCCTGGATTTCCCCAAAATAGCCCGCGAGGATTTCGATATCAACGGGATTGAGTTTGTCAATACCCTCTTCGAAGTGCCCCACATGGATTACCTGAACCAGTTGAAAACAAATGCAGATGCTTTCGGGGTGACCATGGTGCTGATCATGGTGGATGCCGAAGGTGATCCCTGTTCCCCGGATAAAAAGGTCAGGCGGCAATTTGATATCAACCACCGGAAATGGATCGACATAGCCAATTACCTGGGATGTCATTCCATACGTACCAATTGCCGGGGGAGGGAAGGGGAAAGCAAGGAAGACGGATTGAAATGGGCAGCGGATGCCTATAATATGCTGCTTGAATATGCCATCCCAGCAAACATCAGCGTACTGATCGAGAACCACGGAGGGTTTTCCAATGATGCTGACTGGATGGTTAAGCTCATGGAGAAGGTTGACAGTAAGTATTTTGGTACCTACCCGGACTGGCGGTCACCCAGTGATTCTTTTGACAATTTCGATTACCTGAAAAAGACCCTTCCCTATGCACAGGGAATGTCATACCGGAACCAGCCCACTGAGGAAGGATCTGCAAAAATGATCAAATTGGCCAAAGACATGGGATTCAGCGGATGGTGGGGCATTGAATCATCAGGCCGGGATGCCATCCGGCAAGGCAAGGAAATCCTGACCAAATATTTATCACTATAACCCTAATAAAAATGAGATTATACTGTTTTTTCATAACGTTGCTGGTCCTGGCTTCTTCGGGCCAGGCCCAAAAGGCAGAGACAACCGAACTGAGCAAGGGACACAATTTTATTGAGTCTGACTGGTACACTGAAGCCGAAGATCTGGCATTGCTGAAGCTCTATGAGGGACTCAGGGTGGCTGATGTTTCGGATGGCATGGATATGGTAGGATTGCCCCATATGGGATTGGTGGACCCGGCCATTCATCCCTCATGGGTGGATTATACCGACATGTCTCACATCATCAGGGGCATTGCCCTGACCGTCCGGTATGTTCCCACACAGAAGCCCGACCGGCCAGAACCGGGAGAGGATTTCAGTGAATGGGAAGGCAATTTCTACAGTTCCTATTCTTCAGAGGCCTTTGTTCCGTTGATTCACAAAGGAAACGTGATCGTGATTGATGATGTGGAAGAAAAAGATATTGGCTCAATCGGGTCCAACAATATCCTGGGGTGGAAGGACCGGGGCGCTGTCGGAGTGGTTACCGATGCCTCCTCCCGTGATACCGATGAAGTGGGACTGGAAAGAGTTCCCCTCTATCTGAGGAAAAAAGGCAGGGGCATCCGTCCCGGACGAAATGAGCTGGAATCGGTTAATCGCCCTGTCTCCATTGGTGGTGTACTTGTCTGTCCCGGGGATGTCGTGGTGGCTGATGGTGACGGGGTCATTGTTGTTCCACGGAGGGTGGCAGTCCAGGTAGCCCAGTATGCACAGGCAGTACTGGAGGGTGACAAGGCGGGAAGACGCCGCCTGTATGAGAAACTGGGGATGCCGCTGGATAATACGGTCAAATAACCTTTATACTCGGGGACGGATATCCTCAGGGATGGTAATCATCCTGTTTCATGCTATTGCATTAATCCGGGAGATTGAATTGTTCTATAACATCATCAAAGCGTGGATCATCACGCAGGTTGTCATATTCGGGCATCTGGGGGAGTCCGACCAACCATGCAAATTGAGGCTCCCGGTCAATATACTTAAAGGCTAAATCATTCTTGCCCAATGCTGCAGCAAGACATACAATTTCCCAGGCTTTAAAGGGATCCATTGAATCGCTACCAATCAGATCATTCAGGATTTTCTCTGCTTTCTCTTTCCGGCCCACCTCAGCATAGGTGCAACCTAGCGCAGAAGGCCACCAGGAGTATAATTCGGTAAGTTTCATGTGTGCTTCAATCGCTTCTTCTGTTTTTCCCAGCGCTAAATATGACCTGCCCAGGATATAATATGAAATCACGTAATCTTTTTGAATTTCAAATGCCTCGTTAGCAACCCTTATGGCTTCTTCATATTGCCCGTCATAACAGTACAATCCTGCAAGCCATGCTGTATGCAAGGGATTGAAAGGATCATACTTCTGGGCAAGTTTATGTTCTGCAATCGCCTCCTCCATCCGGCCCAAAACATACAGTGCCCATGAATAATGATAATGAGTCATCGCCAGGTTGGGATTAAATCGAAGAGCTTTGATAAAATACTCTTCTACTTTGTCCATTTTCCAGAATTTATAAAAATACAATGCTCCCATGGCTGAATAGATCTCAGCCATAGTAGAATCAAGCTTGATGGCCTGGGACACAGCTGCTTCAGCCTTAATAAGCGCATCATCTGTTGCCATTGGTCCATGTGCAATTTCAATATATCCCAGAGCCAGACCGGCATATGCAAAGGGCTCCCCAGGATCCAGCCTAACCGCCTCGTGAAGGTATTCCAGTCCTTTTTCTGTGCTCTCCGGTGTGAGCTGGTTCAGACAATACATACCACGAAGATAGGCTTTATATGATTCGGGATTGACTTGGCGGGGAGCTGGAAATTGTTCTATCTCTTCTGAAGACAGGTCCAGGTTCATTTTCTCGGCGATCTCGCCGGCAATATCGCTGTGTAATTTTAAGACATTTGTTAAATCACTTGAACAGGATTCAGCCCAGATAACATTCTCCTCGGGGTAAACATGAATCAGCCTTAACTGAAGGGTGATCGAATCGGAGAAACCCCAAACAGATCCTTCAACAAGGTAGGTATTCAACACTGATCTCCCTGGCAAGCTCTGGTACAGGCTTATCGTAATTTTTAAAAGCATTAACGGTGTGCCTGGAGATCACCCGGAGAGGCCTGACCTGGCTAATTTTTGACAGTTCATTGATCAATGTCTCCTGCTGGCCCGCAACCAGCCATTCCTGTTCTGTATTCCCCGTATAATTGATGAACGGTAATACAGCCAGGGAGATTTCCGCCTGGGACTGGCCTAAACTAACATCAATGTCAGAGCCATGCCGGTAAACAAGTCTTATAAGAGAAGCCACGATCAAAAGAAATAATACTGATCCTGGTATTGAAAACCAGGGCCTTTTGAGCATATCTTTGAAAAAACCAGGAGCTTTCTTGTCCGGTACAGCTTCCAGGTCCTCATCTTCCTCCGGTTTATCCCTGCTTAGAAACCACGAAAGAAGAAGGGCCACAGGCAGGCCTGAGAGCATGATAATTAATAGTACATCTCTGAAAGTTTCATTTAAACCGTAATTGTTGATAAAATAATCGGTCATTTCGAGAACAATCCATCCGCCGCTTACATAAATCAGAAAGGTTTGTACCAGTGGATTTGAAATAAAACTCTTAATATTTTTTTGCTGTGCCATATATAACCTCCTTATGCTTTGTGGCAGATGGCGATGATCAGCTGGAAAGAATTTAATCCCAGTGTGAGGTCCATATTGAGTGTTTCCAGGAACCGGGTACTTCGTGAATGCTGAATAAAATACATGACTGCGTCAAAAATAAAAAGAAAACCACCCTGCAACATGATCGATTTACCATAACCTTTCAAAAGATCTTTGTTCTTTTCCCTGGCTTTTGAAAGGTGTGTAAGATAGGTACCGGTGCCTATATAGAGTATATCGAGCCCAGCGTTGATAAGATAAAGCCGTTCGATTTTCAAATGCCTGTCCATTAATTCATCAGGCCCCATGGCCAGGTAATCAGTCTGGTAGTTGTTGATCAGCTCAACCGGGCCCTGTTCTCGTATATTTTCAGGAAGGCCCTGTATATATCATCCATGTCCTGCCTGCTTCCCAGCAAAACCCTGCTGTGAAATCCTACAGTTTCTGCAACCAGCTGGTCACTTTCCGGACAGTCAAGTTGCCCACGGTAGGAATCAAGTCTCTCTTTTGAATAGATTTTCTGAAAGGTCTTTGAATTCAGGGTTTCTTCAATGAGTCCTTCTTTGTGTATGGACTCACCTTCAATGACCCCCAGACCTGTGCTTAGGGGTATACCTTCGGCACGGAGTGCTTTAATAAATAAATCCCTGGGACAATCATTATAGTGCTGTTTTTTATAACGAAGGCCATAGTAATAGAAAGTAGTCCGGGTCATTTCCCCATAATGTTTGACAGGAACAATGCCCGGGATTTCTTTTATTTTTTCGGTTAAATAAGCTGCATTCTCGGTTCGTCTTTTTGTTTCTTCTTCCACACTGTCCATTTGAGTGATTACGATGGACGCCTGATATTCCGCCATCCGGCATTTTGTACCTAAAATGGGGTGTCCGCCGCGGTCCCGTGACATATATTTTCCTTGCGGCCTGCCAAAGTTATGGTATGAATAACACAGGTCCATCAGCTCTTCATCATCCCCCAGGATGGCCCCACCCTCGCCACAGGTGATGTTTTTACTGTTCTGCAAGCTTAAACAGCCAAGGTCTCCAAGTGTTCCGGCTTTTCTATGATTCCACTCGGCCAGGTGTGCCTGGCAGGCGTCCTCAACAACCCTGAGGTTGTGCTTTTGGGCAATGGCATTTATCTTTTCCATGTTACTCATGCCACAGGTGATATGTGCCGGCAGGATGGCCACTGTGTTTTCGGTGATCCTTTCTTCGATCTTATCAGGGTCTATTTGCCAGGTTTCCGGATCAATATCCGCAAATACAGGCAATGCATTGTTGAGGAGTATGGCATCAACCGTTGCCACAAAGGTAAACGGCGTGGTAATCACTTCATCACCACCCCCCACACCAAGGGCATACAGAGAAGTAGTAAGCGCATTGGTTCCATTGGTAGTCAGCAGGCAGTGTTTTGCACCCATAAGCCTTGCGAATTTTTCCTCGGCTTCCCGGACCACATCTTGTCTTGACCACACGCCACTGCGCAGAACCGGCAGAATGGCATCTTCATCGGCCTGATCCCATACAGGCCAGGCATGAAAAGGTTTCGTTCTCACCGGCTGTCCGCCCAGCATTGCCAGCTTAGCTGTTTGCGGGGTGTAAAACCCGAAGGCTGGAATGGATGCGGCTCCCACTACCGAAGTAGCGCCAATCAATGTCGTCTCCATAAAACGACGTCTGGAAATTTTTTTTCCCATCTTAAGTTTCCTCCTTAATTAATATCAATTTTACTGAAGGCATATACAAGATATTACATTTTTCCTCATTCGTGCAACCTGATATTATCCGCGGTCTTGCCTGAGTGGATATAATACTTTATCTTTCAGTGAGCTCATTTATAAAACAACATCAATGAATCGCAGAGAATTAATCAAAGCGAGTCTAGGCGCAGGCGCCATAACCATGCTGGGCTGTTCAAAAGTTCCTTCCAATGAACCCGTCGTTGAATATGACATGCTTGATGAGACGGCTTCAAAGCCCGTACTTAAAAGGGAGCTTTTTCCTGATCCGGTGATCATAGCATCCCTGGAATTGCTTAACTACGGGGAAAGTTATATGGTCAGGGTCCGCTCGAAGGATGGGGCCACCGGATATGGGGTATGCAATAACCTGCATGCCTATTATCTCTATCCCGTGTTGATCCACAAAGTAATGCCTTTATTTATTGACAAGGATGCCCGTGACCTGGACAGTATTGTTGACCAGGTGTTCAAGGAGAATTATAAACTGCAGGGACTGGCACTCTGGATACCACTGGCGAGCGCTGAAATAGCCGTTCTGGATATGCTGGGCCGGATGGCCGGCAAATCAATCACCAATCTGATTGGTGACCGGCATCATGAAATGATCGCCATCTACCAGGCCAACAATTACCGCGGAAGAACCGCCCGGGAATCAATTGAGCGCATCAAGGAGAATGTTGAAGAATCCCAGGCAAAGGCATTGAAAATAAAAGTGGGCGGCAGGATGAGCAATAACGCGGACAGCCTGCCGGGTCGCACGGAGGAACTGATACCATTGGTGAGGGAAACATTCGGCAGGGACATGACACTTTATGCCGATTCAAATGGCTCCTATGATGCCGCCAGGGGGATCGAGGTGGGATGCATGCTCGAGAAATATGATTATGCCTTCTATGAGGAACCATGTCCCTTCGATTGGCTTGAGGAAACCAAAAGGGTGGCTGATGGACTGGAAATACCCATAGCCGGAGGAGAACAGGAAACCAGCATGAGGCGGTTTCGCTGGATGATCGCCAATGGATGTATACAGGTAGTCCAGCCCGACCTGTTTTACTTCGGCGGCATGATCAGGTCCACAAGGGTGGCCCGGATGGCTGAAGCAGCCGGGTTGGAGGTGATCCCTCATATATCCGGCAGGGGACTGGGAAATATTTACAACCTGCTTTTTGTGGCCTCCCTGCCCAATGCCGGAGCACATCATGAATTCAAGGGAAATCCACGGATCCCTGTCGAATCGGACACTTCCAGCCTGGAAAGCAAGCAGGGGGAGATCGTGGTTCCCACGGGACCAGGAGCTGGCATTAAAATTGATCCGGATTTTATTGCCAAACATGAGATAACAACCATATGAAAAAACAGACACGTCGCAGATTTTTCTCTACGGCCGGGGCCGGACTGGCAGGAATGGCTGCCCTGCCAGGTTTGGGAAAGACCTTGGAATCAGCTGCTCCCATGGCCATCCCTGGTGATGTTGAGATCGGGATCGCCTCGTATGGACTGAGAAACCTTTCTGTTGATGAGGTGATCGATTTGATGCATGACCTGCAGCTGACGAAGATCTCCATTGAAAGTATGCACCTGCCATATGATTTAAGTCCGGCAGATATTGAAAGGACCATCATGAAGATTAGGGGTGCAGGGCTCGATCCCTATGCCGCCGGGGTGATCTATATGAAGTCAACAGAAGAGGTTGCCAGGGCATTTGCATATGCAAAACTAGCCCGGTTTGGAATGATCGTTGGTGTTCCTGACTATAACATTCTGGATCTTGCTGAACAGAAGGTAAAAGCCTATGATATCAAGCTGGCCATACACAATCATGGTCCCGATGGCATGCCCTATCCAGATGCCTATGACGCCTATCAAAGGATAAAGGACAGGGATAAGCGGATGGGGATCTGCATGGATGTGGCCCATACTGCCAGGTCGGGAATTGACCCGGTGGAGGAGATTTATGCAGTAAAAGACCGCCTCTATGATGTGCACCTGCGCGACAACACAGCCAATAACAAGGATGGAAAACCCTGCCGGCCGGGCCAGGGTAACCTGGATCTTCCTGCCATAATCAGGACCCTGAGGGATGTCGGATACAAAGGTGTCTATACCATCGAATACGGGATTGAGGAGGATGCCCCTCTGACAGGTACAGTCTTGACCGTCGGATATATCCAGGGCATCCTGGCTGCCCTCTGATCATAAATGCTAAATGAAAATGAATATGCAAAGACGAAAATTTATTAAATCGGCCACTGCTGGAACAGCAGCAATGGCATCGGCACCCCTGCTATGGGGCAGTTCTCAAAACTGGAAGGGCGCAAATGACCGTATCCGGATTGGAATTATTGGCATAAGGGGTATGGGGCAAAGCCATATCGAGAATTTCAATGCCCTCGAAAATGTGGAAGTTGTCTCATTGTGCGATGTAGATGAAAACCTGTTTGAGGAGCGGATCAAAAAACATTTTACAGATAATGGTCTTAAAAAGCCCAAAAAGTATACCGACCTGCGTAAGCTTTATGAAGACAAGGACATCGATGCTGTATCCATCGTAACCCCGAACCACTGGCATACCCTGGCGGCCATCTGGGCCATTCAGGCAGGCAAGCATGTCACGGTGGAAAAACCCTGCTGCCACACCTTCTGGGAAGGCCAGCAACTGGTGAAGGCCGCCGGCAAATATGATGTGATCGTACAGGACGGCGCAGAGCAAAGGAGCAATTCCTGTGCACAGTCCATGGCTAACTATCTTCATGGCGGTAAGCTCGGAGAAGTATACCTGGCAAAAGGATTCTGCTACAAGTGGAGGGAGACCATCGGTAAAGCCGCGGAGGAGCCTGTTCCTGCGGGGGTGGACTATGACCTGTGGCTGGGGCCTGCACCCAAAAGACCCTTTACCCAGAACCGCTTTCATTACAAGTGGCACTGGAATTGGGATTATGGCAATGGAGACATGGGCAACCAGGGCGTGCACGAGGTGGATATTGCCCGGTGGGGACTGGGTGTCAAACTGCCTACAAAAGTATCGGCCATAGGCGGGCATTTCATGTTTGACGATGACCAGGAAACACCCAACCAGTTAATGGCAACCTTCGAATTTCCCAATGAAAAAGGAGGCAGCGATAAAAAGAAGATCATGCAGTTTGAGGTGCGCCACTGGATCACCGACCACGGCGGCCTGGATATGGAAACCAAAGAGACCGGAAATACCTATATGACCAGTTCTGCCAACACCATCGGCAATACCTTTTATGGATCTGAAGGCTATATGGTGAAAGATGTCAATAACTGGCAGACATTTATGGGTATGGATAAGGAAGCAGGGGCAAATGGCAGCGGCCTGGGCAACCATTACCAGAATTTCGCGGATGCTATTCGTGCCAATGATAAGTCCATCAATAATGCACCCATAGAAGAGGGATTCTATTCATGTGCCCTGATCCACCTGGCAAATATTTCCTACCGCCTCGGGAGGACCCTGGATTTTGATCCACAGACCATGAAGTTCATCCATGATAAGGAGGCAAATGCCATGCTGACCAAGGAATACAGGAAACCCTATGAAGTTCCAAGGAACGTATAGATTATTTTTCAGGGAATTGTGGGATCTTCAACAGTTCCCCTCCCCGTAGTGCGGATTCATGGGCTATGATCCCGGGGACGGTATAGGCCAGTGCCTCATAGATATCAACAGAGGGTTTACGTTCATTAACCAGGGCATCGATGAACTCATGGGTAAGGAAGGTATGGGAACCGTGATGACCGCTGTTGTGCCTCAAGGGCCCGGGTAACATATCCGTATCCCACCATTGGGGTTGATCATATGCTTCAAGATTCGGCCTGCTCTGAATAAATCCCGCATCATCTTTTCCCATCTCCCTGCTTTTTCTGACCAGGGCCGGACCGCTGCGGCCGTTGCCTGCATAGAAACTCATATCGGTCCCGATCCAGTTGGCCCTTTCCCCACCCAGGTGGGCCCCTTTCCACCAGATATTGGCCCTGAAACTGTTCCCTTTACTGGTCTTGAAAAAGGCGGACTCGTTATGGTAGGGATTGTTATATACATTGTCTTTCAAGTATGGGGAATCATCTCCCCAGCCATGGCAAACCACCTCGGTCAGCCGCTCTCCGGTAATGCCTGTAATATGAGCTGTACAATGCGTCGGATAATGCATCGGGGCCACTCCATAGCGCCAGGTCCGTTTACCGTCTTCTACATACAGGGAATCCAGCCCGTCATGCTGGTATTCAGATTCACAATAATACAGTTCTCCAAAGTCACCCTGCTCATACATCTTGCGTACGGAGATTGTAAACTGTTGATAATAACTGGTTTCTGCCATCATATAGGTCAAACCATATTTGTTGACTGCCTCCAGCAGTTTTTCTGCCTCCTCAACAGTCCCCCAGCAGGCGGGAACGGCGCTGATCACATGCTTGCCATGCTGCATGCATTCGATCGTGTGCTTTACATGATTCGGACCTTCTGTAAATACAGCCATGGCGTCAATATTCGGGTCCTTCACCATTTCCTCAAGGGAGGGGTAGGATTTGCCGCACTGGTAGGTTTCCATCAGGGCTTTTTTACGCTCCGGCCTCAGGTCACTGACTGCTTCAACAATACAATCAGGATGCTCATGCCACTGAAATGACCGGCCAAACCCTCCACCAACAATGCCCATCCTGATTTTCTTCGATGATTGCCTTGCTGCCAGCAATGGATTGTAAAGCATGGCAGTCCCGGCCAGCACAGCACTGCCTGCAAGGAATCTTCTCCGGTTCATCCCGGTTTTTTGCATATTCATAATCTATAGGTTTTTGCGTTCATATCAATCCGGTTCAGGCATCATTCAATGATCCTGTTTTCCAGCAGGTAGAACCTGGTGGAATCATGACTGGGATAGCGGAAGATATCCATATCGCCATCACGGTCAAAATCGGCAGCCTGCCCGTTGTAAATTCCCTTATCAACCAGCGGGTAAGGATTCCATGAATGGTACAATGCTTCAAGCAGGAAAATGTTGACTTCAAAACTCGTTATACCCAGGTTTACGGCCCTGCTTGGATTTGGTCCCGCCAGAACATCAAAATCACCATCCAGGTCAAAATCGAAAACCTGCAGGGTGTGACAGGCCGGGATACTGTCCTTAACGATGATTTCCTGCCAGTTACCATTTTTATCCATCCTGTAATAGGACAGGGGATACCCCGATCTTTCTGAATGGCTGATGAATATTTCCGATCGTCCGTTATCGTCAATATCCCGGAGAAATACCTTTGTCCCGTTCCTTGACCAGTCTCCCGTCTGCGAATTCCATTTCTCATCCAGGTTCTCTTCTTCCCAGTCTGCTGTCAGGTCCTGCCCGGGA